>DASWPX010000167.1:0-19757 GCA_036398395.1 Pseudolabrys sp.
CCACGGCGTCAGCGGGCCGGAGAAAATCAGCGTCGCGTAGGACAGGTAGAAGAGGATCGACAGCACGCCGACCACGACGCCGCTGACGACGCCCTGCCCGAGTGCCATAAATCCCGCACCGATAGCGCGAGATGCGTCGCCCGCCTGAATTGTCGTATCGCTCATGCCAGTACCGATTTCTCCGGCATTGAACTACACGGCGTGACCTGTGCGCAATCCATCGGCGCCAAAATCGTCACCTGAGGCGCGCGAGTTCCTCGCCGCCGCAGATGCCCAGCACGCAGCCCTCGATCCGCACGTTGGTTTGATCGCGCTCAATCAGTTTGCCGGAATATGTCTTGCCGTCGTCGACTTTGTAGAGTTCGCCGGTCCACCTTCCGGCGCCGTTCGGCTTCATGGCAATCAACAGCGGAACGCCGATCAGACGCCGGCTGCGTTTGGCCGGATCGATATTGTGTTTGTCGGTCCGCGGTTTGTTGGTGTCCGGATCGTTCTGCGGCGAGGTCTCGGCGATGAAGCCGCAAAGATTGGCGCCACACGGCGCGATCCTGATCTTGGTGCCGTCCTTGGCAAGCCAGTTACCGACCGGAGAGCACTCTCCGGACCCGCCGCTTGCCATGACAACGGCCGACGTGAGCATCGCCAATAACAGCTTCATACGTCCCTAGCCTCGCCGTTCGCGCTTGCGCGCATACATCGCCTTGTCAGCCGCTTCGCTGATCGCCGCCGGCGTTGCCTCGCCGGACAACAGCACGACGCCGGCGCTGGCGCCGACCGAATAATGCTCCGACCCCTCTTCGACCTTGGCCGACGCGATCACCGTCTCCAGTTCGCGCGCCTTGGCGGCGGCTTGCGACCCGCTGACGTTCCACATCAGCACCGCGAATTCATCGCCGCCGAGCCGCGCCACCACGTCGGAGGCGCGCACATGACCGGTGAGTTGACGCGCCACCGCCTTGAGCAACGCGTCGCCGGCGGCATGGCCGTATTGGTCGTTGACTGCCTTGAAGCCGTCCAGATCGATGACCACCAGCGCCGCCTTGGTACCGTAGCGCTTTACATAGGATAGCGAACGCATGAGTTCGCGCTCGAAGCCGCGCCGGTTAAGAACGTCGAGCAACGGATCAAGTTCGGCGCGCGCCTCGAGTTCCGCGATTTTGCGCTGCGCGTCGGCCAAATCCGCCTTGAGGCGCGCGATCTCGGCCAACAGCAAGCCGGCGGTGCCAACCGCCGCGCCGCCAGGGAGATCGGGCTTGTCAGCGGCCACGAATCGTCCTTCGATTGTTGCCCCGCAAGCGCACCTTAGACCCGTTTCGCCTTGCCAGCGGGGGGTCGCAACCTATAATCCGCCGCTTCCTTCCGCCATAGGCGGAATCGGGGGCACGCGCGTAAAATGGCTATAAAACCGGTTGCGATCATCATGGGCAGTCAATCCGACTGGGCCACGATGAAACACGCCGCCGAAACCCTCGATGCGCTCAAAATCGGCCACAGCGCGCTGATCGTCTCGGCGCACCGCACGCCGCGGCGGCTCTATGAGTTCGCCACCAACGCGACCGAAAACGGCTTCAAGGTGATCATCGCCGGCGCCGGCGGCGCCGCGCACCTGCCCGGCATGACAGCCTCGATGACGCTGCTGCCGGTGTTCGGGGTGCCGATCAACACCCATGCGCTGGAAGGCAAGGATTCGCTGCTGTCGATCATGCAGATGCCGGCCGGCATTCCGGTCGGTACGCTTGCCATTGGCAAGGCGGGCGCCATCAACGCTGCGCTGCTGGCGGCGGCGGTGCTCGCGCTGTCCGACCCAAAAATCGCCAAGCGGCTCGATGCCTGGCGCGCCCGCGCAACCAAGGCCGTCGCCAAGAAGCCAAAAGACTAATCCATTGCTGAAACCCGGCGCGACCATCGGCATTCTCGGCGGCGGCCAACTCGGGCGCATGCTAGCGCTCGCGGCGCACCGGCTCGGGTTCAAGATTCACATCTATTCGCCGGAGAAGGATAGCTGCGCCTTCGAAGTCGCCCATGCGTCCACTTGCGCCTCCTACGACGACGAGGCCGCGCTCGGCCGCTTTGCCGGCAGCGTCGACGTCATCACGTATGAATTCGAAAACGTGCCGGCCAAGAGCGCGGCGTTCCTGTCCAAGCGCAAGCAGGTCGCCCCGGATCCGCACGTGCTGGAGATCACCCAGGACCGGCTGATCGAAAAGAATTTCATCAGCGAGTTGAAGATCGCCACTGCGCCTTACGCGTCGGTGCACAGCGCCTCACAACTGGCGGCGGCGGTCGAAAAGGTCGGCCTGCCGGCGGTGCTGAAAACCAGGCAGTTCGGCTATGACGGCAAGGGCCAGGCAAAGATCGCGAAAGGCGGCGACGCGGCGGCGGCTTGGCGCAGCCTGCAAAGCGCGCCCTGCATTCTGGAGGGCTTCATCAACTTCGAGCGCGAGGTCTCCGTCATCGCTGCGCGCGGCGCCGACGGCAAGGTCGAGTGCTTCGAGGTGACCGAGAACGCGCACCGCGACCACATCCTTCATGTGTCGAAGGTGCCGGCCAAGGTAACGCCGGCGCTGGCCACGCAGGCGCGCGGTATCGCCACCCGCATCGCCAAGGCTTTCGACTATGTCGGCGTGCTGGCGGTGGAAATGTTCGTGGTCCGCGCCGGCAAGAAGCATAGCCTGATGGTCAACGAGATCGCGCCACGGGTGCATAATTCCGGCCACTGGACCATCGACGGCGCCACCGTCTCGCAATTCGAGCAGCATATCCGCGCCGTCGCCGGCTGGCCCCTAGCCAAGTCCGTGCGGCTCGGCCGCGTCGAGATGACCAACCTGATCGGCGCGGAAGCCAACGATGCCGCCCGTTGGCTCACCGTTCCGGGCGCCTCGCTGCATCTTTACGGCAAGGGCGAGGCCCGCCCCGGCCGCAAGATGGGGCATGTAACGCGGGTGTTTGTGAAGCCATAAGAGGGGACCGCCTGCCAGGATCGCGGGGGCGCAAATCCCCCATTTGACGGGCTCTCTGGCGCCTTAAGTCCCTCGTATTACATGAAAAGGGCCGTGGAACGGGGCTTTTGGCCTGTTTCAATGGACTCTTATTCGCAATTCTGCTACTGCCGCCCGACTCAAAGGCCCTGCATTTGCGGGCTTTTTGACCAAAACCCGATCCGCGCCACCAACGAAGGAGCAAGCGTGCAAGTTCTTGTTCGAGACAACAATGTCGATCAGGCCCTCAAGGCGCTGAAGAAGAAGATGCAGCGTGAGGGCATTTTCCGCGAGATGAAGCTCCGCGGTCATTACGAAAAACCATCGGAAAAGAAGGCGCGGGAAAAGGCGGAAGCGATCCGCAGGGCCCGCAAGCTCGCGCGCAAGAAGATGCAGCGCGAAGGCCTGCTGCCGATGAAGCCCCGCGTCATTCCCGGCGCCGGTGGTCCTGGCGGCCCGGGCGGTCCCGGTGGCGGCGGACGCGGCCGCGGCGGTCCCGGTGGCGGCGGCGCACCGCGCTACTAAGCCGCTTCGGCCGGAACGGGTTTTGAATTTCAATGGCGCGGGCCTTCAACGGCTCGCGCTTTTCGTTTCGAGTGACGCCATGAAAAAATGGATATTGCCGATCGCGCTACTTCTGGTCGCGACACCGGCTTGTGCCCAGATCGATCCAAACAGTGCCAGGGCCTACCTTCCGAGTTGCCTGGTCGCCGCCGACGTCGTCCAGGGCAAGCGCCCGGCCGCCGACTCGGAGGACGCCGCCAAGCAGTTAAGACAGGCGGCACTCTGCTTCGGCGCCGTCACGGCCATTATAAACCTTGAACCGTTTTTCAAACCCGAATTCGCCTTGTGTCCCCCGGCCGAAGGCAAAGTTTCGCCGGCGCAAATGGTCACGGCCATCGTGGCGCACCTCAAAAGCCATCCCGAGCAAATCAACGACAACTTCCATCAGCTCGCGGCGAAGGTTTTGGCAAACACCTGGCCTTGCCCGAAATAATCCAAAAACCGCTCAGCCGGCACGCACCCGGCTGGCAAAATCCTGTGCCCGGCGATGCAGAAATGACGCCTGCCGGTTCAGATTCTCCGCCGAGACCTGGATATGTTCGGCAACCTCGCCGGTCTGTCCGGCGAATTCGCTGACATCGGCAATGGTCGAGGATACACCGCGGGTCCGCTCCGCGGCGTCCTCGACATTCTTCGAGATCTTCTGCGAGGCGATGCTTTGCTGTTCCACCGAATGGGCGATCGCCATTGAAATGCTGCTGATCTGCGTCACCACCCGCGAAATATCGTGGATCGCCGTGCCGACGCTCTCGGAAGCCTGACGCACCGAGGCGGTTTTCTCGCTGATCTCGGCCAAGGCCCGCGTGGTCTGACCGGCAAGCGACTTCACTTCCTGGGCGACCACTGCAAAACCGCGGCCGGCCTCGCCGGCGCGCGCCGCCTCGATGGTGGCGTTGAGCGCGAGCAGATTGGTGTGGCCGGCAATGGTCGTAATCAGGCCGACAACGCGGTCGATATGCTGTACGGCGGTACTCAAGCCTTGGCTGTTGGTCACGGCGGCATCGGCGCGGCCCGCGGCCTCGCCGACCACGTTGGCGGCCTCTACCACCTGGCGATTGATGTCGCCGATGGTCGTCGACATCTCCTCCACCGCAGCTGCAACTGTGGTAGCGCCCTCGGTGGTGGCTGCGGCGGCGGCGGTGGCGGTTTGCGCACGCTGGCCGGATTCCTCGGCGACCTTCTGCATCGAGCGGGCGAACTGCTCGAGTTCGTTGGCGGCATCGACTACCGCATCGGCGACGCTGAGCACCTCGCGCTCGAAACTGTCGGCCAAGGCCGCGAGCGAGGCCCGCTTCTCCGCCTCCGCCCGCTCGCTGTCGCTTTGCTGTTGCGCCTGCAACTTACGCAGCGCCAGCCCGTTGCGCTTGAACACCGCGACCGCACGCGCCATAGCGCCGACCTCGTCGCCGCGCCCGGTGCCTTCGATCTCGGTTGCGAAATCGCCCTGTGCGATGCCGACCATCTTGGCCGCCAGTTTGTGCAGCGGCCGCGCCACCGAAAAGTGCGCGAGTAGCAAAGCGACAATCAAAGTGGCGACCGACCCGCCGGCCAGCGTGAAGATGGTCATATTGAGCGTCCAGGCCTTGGTCTCGGCGGCTTCGTCGAGCATGTCGCGCGCGTCGCCGCCAAGGATATTGACCAGCCGGTTGATCTGAAAAGATACATCGTCGCGGGCCGGGTCGAAACGAATGTCGAGCATGTCGCGCGCCTTGCTTCGCTCGTTGGCCACGATCAGAGCGCGGACCTCCATGGCGATGCCGTGCGCCAGGTCGAGCTTGCCATTGATAAGGTCGATGTCCTCGGCGCTTTTAGGAAAATAGCCAAGGACATTTTTCAACGAGTTCCGCGCCGCGTCATATTCGCCCTTCACGCTTCCCGCCACCTCGTTCAACTGATCGGCGTCCGCGGTGGCGTACATCTTGTACGTGGCGAGTCCGAAAGATTCGATGCGGGTCTTGGCTTCGGTCAAGGCCAGCCGCGCCGGGCTGACCTGCTGGTCGAGAACCCCGCTAAGACGATCGAGCACATCGATGCGTTTGAGACAGAACCAATTTGCAATGCCCGACATCAAAACCAGGGCGGCAATCAGAATCACGGCTTTCGCCGCCAAAGGCAGCCGAATTTTGGAAATTTTCAAAGACATGACCGGATAATGACTGCTTGGGGTCGCCGTCCACGATTTAGCGGCCGAAAGGTGTTGTTTTGCTTAAAATCAATGTCGCGAAAATTTCACAAGCTACATTTGATGACGTCACATTGTGACAAAGTTGCCGATCAATCCGCGCGCGGCAATCCCGCCAGAAATTCCCTGATCGCCTTGGGCGCGCCGAAGCCGTCGAGGTTGACATGGCCGCCCTGTGGGAAGCGCACCATGCGCTTGGGCTCATGTGCCAGCGCGAACAGCTTTTCGCCGAAGCGGAGCGGCACCACGCGGTCGAGTTCGCCATGCAGCACCAGCAGCGGCGCCGTGACGCGGGCGATGCGCACGTCGGAACGGAATGCGTCCTTGATCATCCAGCGCACCGGCACGAAGGGAAAAGCGGCGGCGCCGACATCCGCAATCGAGCTGTAGGGCGCGTCGAGGATCACCCCCGCGATGTCGCGCTCGGCGGCGAGCGCCACGGCCACGCCGGTGCCGAGCGACTCGCCGAACAGCATGATGCGGCTCGCGGGATAACGCGCTGCGGCAAAACCGTAGGCCGCGCGCGCGTCGCGGATCAGGCCGTCCTCGGTCGGCGTGCCGGTCGAGCCGCCATAGCCGCGATAACACAGCGCCAGCAGGCCAGTGCCGTCGGCGGTCAGCCAATTGAAACGCTCGGCGCGCGCCGGCAAGCCTTCGGCGTTGCCCTGAAAATAAAGCACCACGGGCTTGTCGGCGCGGGCCGGCACGAACCAGGCCAGCAGGCGCTCGCCATCGTCGCTTTGAAATGAAACTTCGGCGGCTTGCGGCAGACCCGCAGCGGCCGGCAGCACGTGCGCAGGATTGGGGAAATACATCAGCCCGCGCTGAAACACGTACATCAGCACCAGCAGGCCGCCGTATCCGAGCACCGCGGCGATGGCGAGCCATTTCAGCACAAACATACGAAACGATAACACAACCACCACGACCGGCGCGCCCGCTATCCTTCAGGCGCGCCGCGTGGTCTATGCCTATGCGGCCTGCGGCGGATTGGCCTTGAAGTGCGCCTTGCCTTCGCGATCGAGCGCAGCGAATTCGTCGTCGCTGAGCTTGATGTTCACGGCCGCGATGTTTTCTTCCAGGTGCGAGACCTTTGACGTGCCCGGGATCGGCAGCACGACCGGGCTGCGCTTGAGAACCCAAGCCAGCGCGATCTGGCTCGGCACCGCGCCGTGACGCTTGGCGAGCGTGTCGAGCAAGGAGCCCGGCTTGGCGAGATCGCCGGCCGCCAACGGAAACCAGGGAATGAAGCCGATGCCGTTCTTTGCGCAGTAATCTAGCACGTCTTCGCTGGTGCGATCGACGAGGTTGTAGCGATTCTGCACGGTCGCCACCTTGAACACCTTGCGGGCAGCTTCGATGTCGGCGATCGAGACTTCGCTGAGGCCGGCGTGGCGAATGACGCCCTCATCGATCAGCGACTTGATGGCGCCGAACTGCTCTGCGCGCGGCACGTTCGAATCGATGCGATGGAGCTGCCACAGCCCGATGCGGTCGACGCCGAGCCGGCAGCGGCTGTTTTTCGCCTCTGCGATGAGATAATCGGGCCGCCCCAGTGGAACCCACTGGCCCGGTCCAGGCCGGGTCAAGCCGCCTTTGGTCGCGACCAGAATGCCGCTGTAGGGATGCAGCGCCTCGTGGATGAGCTTCTCGGAAACTTCCGGCCCGTAGGAATTGGCCGTGTCGATGAAATTAACGCCAAGATCGGGCAGACGCTTGAGGACCCGGATGGCCTCGGCGCGGTCGGCCGGTTCGCCCCAGACGCCGGGACCCGTCAGACGCATGGCGCCGAAACCGAGGCGGTTGATCTCGATATCGCCACCGATCTTGAACCTGCCGGATTTGGCGGAATCGGGCGATTTAACTGTGTCGGGGTTGAGCATGGCTGGACTTCTTTCGCGAATTGGAGGGGCCCCCAGCGCCCGATATAGGGCCGCGCCAAGCTGATTGCAGGGGCACTCCCTCCGAATGAATAACGAGCCTCGAAAATCCGGCGGCCCCGCCTGAAATATTGATCTTGTTAGGGAAAAATCTCCGCCTGCCGCATTATCTACCCCTTTGGGCTGCAACCTTTTGGCCCACTAGGCGTTGCGATCACGGGTAGGGATTTCTGTCACATGAAAAAGCCCGGATTGCCGGCGGTTGGATTCGTGGGCTGGAGTTGGACGTGGATAAACCAGTGGGGTTTCTCGAAAGCGAGTTGGAGCGCGCGCTGACGCTGCGCGTCGAGACACCGGACGATGTCAACATCGTGCCGATTTCGAGGGCGGGGCGCTCGAAGAGCCTGTTGCGCGAGCGCGAACGCCGGTTCCACGAATTGCTCAATGCCCTGCCCGCCGCCGTCTACACCACGGATGCCGAGGGCCGCATCACTTACTTTAACGAAGCCGCCGCAAAAATGTGGGGCTACCGTCCAACGCTGGGCACCAGCGAATGGTGCGGTTCATGGAAACTGTTCTGGCCGGATGGAACGCCGCTGCCGCACGGCGAATGCCCGATGGCCATCGCCTTGCGCGAGAACCGGGCGGTGCGCGGCCTGGAAGCCATCGCGGAGCGGCCCGACGGCACGCGCGTGCCTTTCATTCCCTATCCCACGCCGCTGCACGACGAAGCCGGACGGCTGGTCGGCGCCGTCAACATGCTGGTGGATATCACCGAGCGAAAGCGCGCCGAAGAGCAGCAGGCGCTGCTGGTGCGTGAGTTGCATCACCGGGTGAAGAACACGCTCGCCACGGTGCAGGCGATCATGGGCTCGACCGCGCGCTCGGCCGACACCGTCGAGGAATTCAAGACCGCATTGATCGGCCGCATCGGCGCGCTGGCCAAGACCCATCGTTTGTTGACGGACGAAGACGGCGCGGTGGCGTTCGGCGACCTGCTGCATAACGAGCTCGACGCTTTCGACGACGGCAGCGACGGCCGCATCACGCTGCGCGGCCCCGATGTCTATCTGTCGTCGCAGCTTGCGGTATCGCTCGGCATGGCGGTGCATGAGCTCACCACCAATGCCGCGAAATACGGCGCGCTCGCGGTCGTCGGCGGGAAAGTCGACGTCGCCTGGAGCACGACCATCGAGGCGACGCGCCGCCGGCTGGACTTCGACTGGATCGAAAGCGGCGGACCGCCGGTCGCGCCGCCCAAGCGCCAGGGTTTCGGCTCGCGCCTGCTGGAATTCGTGCTGCCGGGGCAGATTCAAGCCAAGGCCACGATCGAATACCGCAGCGACGGCGTACGCATGAACTGTTCGGTGCCGCTTCCGCTCGAAGCGGAAGATTAGCGCCGGCCGCCGCGGCTGAGCCTGGCGGGCTCAAGTCGGATTATCGAGGCTGAAGGTCTCGGAGCGGGCGTTGTAAGCAAAAGCTTCGGCAAAGCGGGCCCAGGCAATTACCGCTCCCAGCGTTTGCTGGGCGGATTCCTTGGCCATGTGGTCCTCAAGTTCGGCGCGGAACCGGCTCCTCGGCGCCGTGTCATTGGCTCGCTCCTGCAGCACGCGCCGGATATGAGCCGCCAAGGGAACATGCGCCAGCAGCTGACGTTGAAACAACCTCTTTCGATCATCGACGCCCGAACCCGCGAATTGCTTGCCGTCATCGGTTAGTTTGATGTCGCCGCCTTCAATCTCGGCGAAATGCATGAGTTGCAGCGTCTCTGCAATCGGAAAGAGATCATCGACCTCCATTTGCAACGCGCTTGCGATCACGGGCAGGTCGGCCTTTCCCTCATAAGGTGCGGCGGCCAAGGCCTCGATCAGTCCCGCAAGCGCGTTGGCGGATACCCGCGGCAGAACAATATCGATGCTGCCGCCATAGGGCCGTTCGGGTGCGGCGCGGGCCGGCGTTGCGGCGGGGCGCGCGGTCAAGGCGACATAGCTGCGTTCGACGAGATCGCGGAATGGGGGATCGAGCCGGCTGCGCGGCTGCGGCAGATTGACTTTTATTTCCTCGACGATGTGGCCCGGGTCGCGCGAGAAAACGAGGATGCGGTCGCACATCAACACCGCTTCTTCGATGTTGTGCGTTACCAGGATGATGCCTTTGATCGGCAGCTTGCGCTCGTTCCAGAGTTCGAGGAAATCGGTACGCAGGGTTTCCGCGGTCAATACGTCGAGCGCGGAGAACGGCTCATCCATCAGCAATATATTCGGATTGACGACCAAAGCGCGGGCAAAGCCCACGCGCTGCCGCATGCCGCCCGACAGTTCGCGCGGATAGGCCGATTCGTAGCCGTCGAGGCCGATCAGATCGATACCGGCCAATGCGCGCGTACGGATTTCGGCCTCGGGCAGGCCGAGCGCTTCCAAGCCAAGCTGCACATTTTCCAAAACGGTGAGCCAGGGAAACAGCGCGAATGTCTGAAACACCATTGCGATGCCGGGCGCCGGGCCTGTGACCGCACTGCCCTGATACATGACGCTGCCGGCGGTCGGCCGCGCCAGCCCCGAGATCAAGCGCAGCAAGGTCGATTTGCCCGAGCCGGAGCGGCCCAGCAGACCGACGATCTCGCCCTCGACCAGGGTGAAATTGATGTCGTTGAGAACGAGCAGTTCCTTGCCGTCCGGTTTTGGAAAGGCCTGACAGCACGATCGGAGTTGCAGCAAAGCGTCGCTCATGACCCTGCCCCTTTCATCCCAGGCGGAATTTTCGTTCGGCGTACCAGTACAGCGGCCGCCAGAACGCACGATTGATGATGACCACATAAAGACTCATCACCGCGATCCCGAGCACGATGCGGGAAAAATCGCCGGCTTCCGTTGCCTGGGCGATATAGGCACCGAGGCCGGTTGCCTGCAGCTTGGTATCGCCCCATGACGCCACTTCCGCGACGATGCTGGCGTTCCAAGAACCACCGGACGCGGTGATGGCGCCGGTGACGTAAAAGGGAAATATCGCCGGCAACGCAATCGTCTTCCACCACAGCCAGCCGCGCACCTGGAGATTGGCGCCGATGTCGCGCATTTCCGACGGAATCGACGCGGCGCCGGCGACCACGTTGAACAGAATGTACCATTGGGTGCCGAGGATCATCAGCGGGCTGAGCCAAATATTGGGATCGAGTTTGAAGGCAACGATGCCCGATACCGCGACCGGAAACATCACATTGGCCGGAAAGGCCGCCAGGAATTGCGCCACCGGCTGGACGAGTTGGGTGAGCCGCGGCCGCGTTCCCACGATCACCCCGATCGGCACCCAGATCGCGCTGGCGATCGCAATGAGAACGAGTACGCGGCAAAGTGTGGCCAGCCCGGCGACGAAGGCTTCCGTCGCGTCATGCGGCGAAACATTGCTCAGGACGAAACTCGCGATACGCCACACGGCAAGTCCCCCAAGGACGACGACGAGGCCGGTCCACAAACGATCGCCCCAGCGAGCGCCACCTCCCGGCAAGCTGACCGTCGTCTGGGCGCCGAGCCGAAGAAACGACCATTGAAACGTGCGCTTGCCCAGCCGGCCGAGGACGTCGGTCAATACCGCGACGATGCGCGAACGACGCAGTACGTCGAGGACCCAGGATTTCGGCGGAAATGCGCCGGCCTGCTGCTCGAAGCGAAAGCGGTCGGCCCAGGCAACCAGCGGCCGGAACAGCAACTGATCGTAAAGCAGAATGACCACCAGCATGGCCCCGATGGCCCAGCCGACCGCCACGAGATTCTTCTGCTCGATCGCCAATGCGATATAGGAGCCGACACCGGGCAAAGTGACGGTGGTGTTGCCGACGCTGATCGCTTCGGAAGCGACCACGAAGAACCAGCTGCCCGACATCGACACCATCATGTTCCAGATCAACTGCGGCATCGCGAACGGCGCCTCGACGCGCCAGAAATGCATCCAGGGCGAGAGCCGGAACGTGCGCGAGGCTTCGACCAATTCCACCGGCACCGTCCGCAGCGACTGGTAGAAGCTGAACGCCATGTTCCAGGCCTGGCTGGTGAAGATCGCGAAAATCGCGGCGAATTCGGCGCCGAGCACGCGTCCGGGCGCCAGCGACATGAAGAACACCACGGTAACCGAGATGAAGCCGAGGATCGGCACCGACTGCAAAATGTCGAGCAACGGCACCAGCAGAACCTCCGCGCGCCGGCTTTTGGCCGCGAAGGTCGCGTAAGTGAAGGTGAACACGAGCGACAAGACCAGCGCCACCAGCATGCGCAGCGTCGTGCGCGCCGCGTATTCCGGCAGGTTTCCTGGCGCCAGGGAAATCGGCGCCAGCTGCAATTCTGCCAGCGGCTGCAGCAGATGACGGCTGGCCCCGGCAACAAAGACCAGCATGCCGAGCGTCAGCAAAATAGCGAGCGCGTCCCAGCGCGTGATGCCGCGCGCGCCCTGCTCGACTGAAATCGGTATGGTCCCGCGCATCGCGTGATATGCCCGTCTGTAGACTTCGTCTCGAAAAACGAACGGAGCGGTCTCGCTCGTCGTTTCGCGAGAGCCTTTTGTCGGCCTAGGATGGCGTCGCGTCATACGCAAGCAAAAATGATGCGGCCCGGAAATAAAAGCGTCACGCAGAAAGTCCCTGCCGGCTATCCGGCATCTTCGGCCCGACAGAGGCGACGGCGGAGCATCCTGGTAACAGGACCTCGGGCGGCGGCCGCGAGAAATCCCCGAGCACTTGGCTACGCGGTAACGTTGCCGCCGGGAGCGGACCGAACACGCGCGTAAAGCCTTCATAAATAATACCGAACGCGGCATTACATCCGCGCCAGACGCACCGTCGTTAACGCTTTGCGAATCAAATCGGCTTAGGACCGCTGCCAAGGGCGACGCGATCTGCACGGGCGAAATTCCCGCCGGAGACGTGTCATGGCGATAGCAGCGATAAGTTCTGCCTCGGTAGTCGTTCCAAAAGCCGACAATCAGCAGGCGTCGGCGGGCCAGCAAGCGCAGGCCGCGCCCACCACCCAACCGGCGGCGTCCACACAACAGACACATCGCCACCACGGCGGTCATCATCATGGCGGCGGCGCCAAACCCGCAGCCGCGGCATCAAGCACCGATCCGGCGACATCGGCCATGTCGACTACGTCGACGAACCTGCTCGACCAGACGGCCTGACCCCGCGTGTTCGACACCATTATCCTGCTCACCGGCCCGACCGAGCAAGCCGTGCTGGCGTCGGTTCTGCGCAAAGCCAATCCGCGATTGACCGTGCTCGCGGCGGCGGCGCTCGCCGACATAGACGCTTTGCCGCCGGACGTGCTGGCGCGGGCACGGCTGATCGGATTCGTGACGGCGGTGGTGGTGCCAAAACGCGTTCTCGATGCGCTGGGCTACGGCGCCTATAATTTCCACCCCGGCCCGCCGCATTACCCCGGATGGCTGCCGGCGCATTTCGCGATTTATGACGAGGCGAGCGAGTTCGGCGCCACCGTGCACGTCATGCTCGAAAGGGTGGATGCGGGACCTATCGTCGGCGTCGAGCGATTCAGCATTGCGCCGCGGATCGGCGTCGCCGAACTCGAACAATTGGCCTATGTCGAGACCGCACGGCTGTTCTGGAAATTCGCGCCGGCGCTGGCGGCCGGCGGCGAGCCGCTCGAAACGCTGCCGGTGCAGTGGGGCGGCCGCAAGAGCACGCGCCGCATGCATGCCCACATGTGCGAGCTTTCGCCCGATATTTCCGAAGCGGAATTGCAGCGCCGCCTGGACGCCTTTGGTGCCGGCCATTTCGGCGTGAAGCCGACCGTCACGCTGCACGGCCGCCGGTTTGCCTATGTCGGTCCAGAGCCCGAGCCTAAAGCCGGTTTTGCGGGGCTTGCTGTCGTGGAGCAGCCACACCTGAAGCGGGCGGGCTAGCGGGGCCGACTACATCGCCTTGACGATGCTCTCGGTCATCTTCTTGGCGTCGCCGAGCAGCATCATGGTGTTGTCGCGATAGAACAGCGGGTTGTCGATGCCGGCATAGCCCGAGGCCAGCGAGCGCTTGATGAACATCACGGTGCCCGCCTTCCATACCTGCAACACCGGCATGCCGTAGATCGGCGATTTCGGATCGTCTTCCGCCGCCGGATTGGTGACGTCGTTGGCGCCGATGACGAAGGCGATGTCGGCCTGGGCGAATTCTGAATTGATGTCTTCCAGCTCGAACACGTCGTCATAAGGCACGTTGGCTTCGGCGAGCAGCACGTTCATATGGCCGGGCATGCGGCCCGCCACAGGATGGATGGCGTATTTGACCTCGACGCCTTCCTTCTTGAGCTTGTCGCCCATCTCTCGCAACGCATGCTGGGCCTGCGCCACCGCCATGCCGTATCCCGGCACGATGATGATCTTCTGCGCGTTCTTCATGATGTAGGCGGCGTCCTCGGCGGATCCTAGTTTGACCGGACGCTGCTCGGCGGCGCCGCCCGCCGGGCCCGCCACCTCGCCGCCGAAGCCGCCGAGGATGACGGAGATGAACGAGCGGTTCATGGCCTTGCACATGATGTAGGACAGAATCGCGCCGGACGAGCCGACCAGCGCACCGGTGATGATCAGCGCGGAATTGCCGAGCGTGAAGCCGATCCCGGCGGCCGCCCACCCCGAATAGGAATTGAGCATCGATATCACCACCGGCATGTCGGCGCCGCCGATCGGGATGATGATCAAGACGCCGAAAGTCAGCGAGATCGCGACGATCAGCCAGAAGTCCATCGCGCTCTGCGAGACGTAGAAGCCGTAGATGAAGAAGATCAACGCCAGCACCAGCGCGATATTGATGACGTGGCGGCCGGGCAGCATGATCGGCGCGCCGCTCATGCGCGCGGAGAGCTTGAGGAACGCGATTACGGAGCCGGTGAAGGTGATGGCACCGATGGCGGCGCCGAGCGACATTTCGATTAGGCTCTGCTGGTGGATACGGCCTGCCTCGCCGATGCCGAAAGCCGCCGGCGCATAGAAAGCTCCGGCCGCGACCAGCACCGCCGCCATGCCAACCAGCGAATGAAAGGCGGCGACCAGTTCCGGCATCGAGGTCATCGGCACCTTGCGGGCGATGACCGCGCCGATGCCGCCGCCGAGCGCGATGCCGGCGGCCACCAGCGTCCAGCCGATGACGTCGCCCGGCGGATGCGCGGCCAGCGTCGTCGCCACCGCGATTGCCATGCCGATCATGCCGAGATAATTGCCGCGCCGGGACGTGTCGGGCGACGACAGCCCGCGCAAAGCCTGGATGAACAGGACGCCGGCGACCAGATAAAGCAGCGCCTGGATGTTTGCGTTCATGCGCTTACTTCTTTTTCTTCTGGTACATCGCCAGCATGCGCTGGGTGACCAGGAAGCCGCCGAAGATATTGACCGATGCAAAGACCAGCGCGACGAAGCCGAGCGCGCGCGCCCAGATCGGCCCTGTATCGTCGCCCACGAGCGACACGCCGACCGCCAGCAGCGCGCCGACCACGATCACCGAGGAGATGGCATTTGTCACCGACATCAGCGGCGTATGAAGCGCGGGCGTCACCGACCACACGACGTAGTAGCCGACGAAGACCGCCAGCACGAAGATCGAGAGCCGGAACACGAAGGGGTCAACCGCGGTCGCGATGTGGTCCATAACTTCCTCCGTCAGGCCGCCGGTTTCGGCATGAAATTCGGATGCACGATGGCGCCGTCACGGGTGAGCGCGGTGCCCTTGACGATCTCGTCGTCCCAGTTGATCGCCAGCGCCTTGGTCTTCTTGTCGATCAGGGTTTCGACGAAGGTGTAGAGGTTCTTGGCGTAGAGTGCCGACGCCGACGCCGCGATGCGCCCGGCCATGTTGAGATGGCCGAGGATCTTCACGCCGCCCACTTGCGCGACCTCTCCGGGCTTGGCGCCCTCGACATTGCCGCCGCGCTCGACGGCGAGATCGACGATGACCGAGCCCGGCCGCATCGAAGCGACCATGGCGGCCGTAATCAGCCGCGGCGCCGGACGGCCGGGGATCAAGGCCGTGGTGATGACGATATCCTGCTTCTTGATGTGTTCGGCGGTGAGCGCCGCCTGCTTGGCTTGGTATTCCTTGGACATTTCCTTGGCGTAGCCGCCGGCGGTCTGCGCGTTCTTGAATTCCTCGTCCTCGACCGCCAGGAACTTCGCACCCAGGCTTTCGACCTGCTCCTTGGTGGCTGGACGCACGTCGGTCGCGGTGACCACGGCGCCCATGCGGCGCGCGGTCGCGATCGCCTGCAGGCCGGCAACGCCGACGCCCATGACGAAGACCTTGGCCGCCGGCACGGTGCCGGCAGCCGTCATCATCATCGGCAGCGCGCGGCCATATTCGGCGGCGGCATCGATCACCGCGCGGTAGCCGGCGAGATTGGCCTGGCTGGACAGCACGTCCATCGACTGCGCGCGCGTGATGCGCGGCATCAGCTCCATGGCAAAGGCTATGAGCCCGGCGTCGGCCATCTGCTTGAGCGCCGCCTCGTTGCCGTAAGGATCCATGATGGCGACGACCAGCGCGCCTTTCTTGTAGCCCGACAATTCGCTGGTGGCGGGTCGGCGGACTTTCAGCACCAGGTCGGCGGTCTTGGTGACATCGTCGTCGACTTCCGCGCCGGCGGCTTCATAGTCCGCGTCAGAAATGCCGGAGGCGATGCCGGCGCCGCGCGCGACCGCAACATTGGCGCCAAGCGCCTTGAACTTTTTGACGGTTTCCGGAGTGGCGGCGACGCGGGGTTCGGTGGCGTCGGATTCACGCGCTATGGCAATTCGCATTCGCGCCTCCCCACTCCACCGAACTCAATTCTTATTTTTCTTAGTTTTTAGTGCGAGAGCGCGGTGAATCCGAAAATCAGGAAACAGATCACAAAGGTCACGTAGCTCGACGTCCTTGTACCCGTCATGAGACCCGACACCAGACCGATCGCCCCGATGATGAAGACGGGCAGCGCCGTGAGCCAGTACCCCATCACGCCGCCGACCGTCAGGCCGAACAGCACATTGATCACGTAAATGAGGCCGACGAACGTGTAATGGACGAAATGTTCGTAGGTCTGCTCGTGCGAAGGATAGTCGTTGCCGGCAGCAGTAGCGTATTCGACGGTGCCGTGGTCGGCCATGGGAAGGGTCTCCGAATGCAGTCAATGCGGCGATTGTGGAGTTAGCGCAATTGGGCCAGCAGGGCAACGCCCGAAGGACCGTTTGGCATAGGAAAACCGCCTAGTTTCAGGAGATCAAACGCTTTTCGCTGTCGAGATCCTTCATATGATCGGCCGGATAGCGGTCACCGACCACCGCGGAAGCCGGTACCGCGGCCTCGATGCGGGCAATATCGGCCGGCGACAGGACAAGCGCCTCGGCCGCGACGAAGTCGGCCAACTGGCTGCGTTTGCGGGCGCCCGCCAGCGGCACGATGTCGTCGCCACGCGAAAGCACCCAGGCCGCGGCAAGCTGGGCGACATTGACGCCTTTGTCCTTGGCGACCGCTTCGAGCGCGGTGACCAGCGCGAGATTTTTGCGCAAATTTTCGCCCTGGAAGCGAGGCAAGTTCGCGCGAAAGCCGCCTCCGCCGCGCGCAGCGGTCGAACCGATCAGGCCGCGCGACAAGATGCCGTAGGCGGTCAAGCCGACGCCGAGTTCGCGCAGCGTCGGAATGATATCGGCTTCGGCGCCGCGGCTCATCAGCGAATACTCGATTTGCAGGTCGGCGATCGGGTGCACAGCAGCGGCGCGGCGGATGGTCTCGACGCCGACCTCGGACAGCCCGACATGGCGGACAAAGCCCGCCTTCACCATCTCGCCGATGGCACCGACGGTGTCTTCGACCGGCACCGCCGGATCGAGCCGCGCCGGGCGATAGATGTCGATGTAATCGGTGCCGAGACGCTTGAGCGAATAGGCGAGCGCGGTCTTCAGCGCTTTGGGGCTGGCGTCATAGCCGATGAACTGGCCTGCGGGCGTGCGTTGCGCGCCGAATTTGACGCTCAGCAGATATTTGTCGCGCGGCAGGCCGCGCAACACCCGGCCGACCAGCATCTCGTTGTGCCCCATGCCGTAGAAGTCGCCGGTGTCAAACAAGGTGATACCGGCATCGAGTGCCGCCTTGATCGTCGCGGCGCTCTCGCTCTCATCGGCCGGACCGTAGAAATCCGACATACCCATGCAGCCGAGGCCGATGGCGGACACTTGCGGGCCGGACTTGCCCAGACGGCGCGTTTTCATGGCATCACTCCTTTACAAGATTTGGTTCGAGACCGGCCGCCTGCAGCGCAGCCGCCTGGCGTTCGGCGACCGCGTCACGGGAAAATTTCTCGATCGCCTCGTTGAACAGCCGATGGAAATTAAGCTCGGCCGCCAGATGTAGAAACACCGAGCCGAGGCCGATGGCCGCACGATCCATGAACACGAATTCGCGCGGCACCGTGACCGGGCCTTTGGCTTTCAGCGCCTGATGCACCTGGAAGGCTTGCTTGCGGCCGTACTCCGAGGGCTTCACGCCGTCGGCGACGCTGCGCACGCGGTCTTCCAGCATCGGGCCGTAGATGAAGCGTGCCCAGATATTGAGGGCGTCGATCAGATCGCGGTTGAGCCGCTTGAAACCCCAGGTCTCGTAGGCATGCACCACCAGCGCGTCGTCGCCGTTGAGCAGGCCCCGATAAAGATCGACCACGCCGGCGACGAAGCTCGGCGGGAATATGCGGATGCAGCCGTAGTCAAGTAGATTGATGCCGGCGGGTTCGCCCTTGGCGTCGTCGAAGACTGTGTAATTGCCGAGATGCGGATCGCCATGGATGACGCCGAAGCGGCTGAAGGGAAACCACCAGGCGGTGAACATCGACGTGGCGAGCCGGTTGCGGACGTCGAGCGCGGCGTCCTTGTGCGTGAGCATCTTGCGGCCGGTTAGCCAATCCATCGTCAGCAAGCGGCCGGTCGACAATTCCGGCCAGACATTCGGCACGCGGATGCTATCTTCGTCCTTGAGCATGGCGCGATAAAGTGCGACGTGCTTGGCCTCGCGCACGTAATCCAATTCCTCGCGCAGCCGCGCGGCGATTTCGACGACGATCTCACTGGCGTCGATCGCGGGATCGAAGCGTTTGCGGATCGAGAACAGCAGTTGCAACTGGTTGAGGTCGGCTTCGACCGTCGACTGCATGTCGGGATACTGCAGCTTGCAGGCCAGTTCGGCGCCGCTCAATGCGGTGGCGCGGTGCACTTGGCCGAGGGATGCGGCTGCCGCCGGATGATGCTCGAAACTTTGAAATTTCGTTTCCCAGCCGGAGCCCAATTCGGCGCTCATGCGGCGCTTGACGAAGGCCCAGCCCATCGGCGGCGCCTGGCTCTGCAGCTTTATCAACTCATTGGCGTATTCCGCCGGCAGCGCGTCGGGGACGGTGGCGAGCAGCTGCGCCACCTTCATGATCGGGCCCTTCAGCCCGCCGAGCGCCGACGCGAGGCCCAGCGCGTTCGCCGCGCGGTCAGGCTTGACGCCGAGCATGCGCTGCCCCGCCATGCGCGCGGCGACGCCGCCGACCTTGCTGCCGACACTGGCATAGCGCCTGGCGCGGGCGGTGAAGCGGTTCTTTTCGCGGTCGGTGGGCATATGCGGACTCACCGTCACCATCTAATGGCGATCGAAAGGAAAGATAAGGTGTTGGGCTATCAGGCTTTTGGCCAGTTGTCCTTTATCCAGCGCGTCAGACTTTCCTCGCTGACTTCGCCGGCGGCGATGGCCACGATGATTCTCGTTGCATGCGCCTGCTCCGGTGCAAAGTGGATACCATTCTTGCGCAAAAACGCGACCATCGTCATGAATGCGATGCGTTTGTTACCATCGACGAAGGCATGATTTTTGGCCAAGCCAAAGGCGTAAGCGGCAGCGAGCACCGGCATCTCTGCCTGCTCATATTGCCACTTGTTGACGGGTCGTTCGAGCGCGGATCGCAACATGCCTTCGTCGCGCAGTCCCGGCGCGCCGCCGAAACGGCGAAGCTGGCGACTGTGGATGGCGATAACCTGCTCGTGCGTAACCCACTTTGGTTCGGTGGGGTTGCTCATCGCACTCTTCTACTTGGCGAGAACTGCCAGCGTGTCTTTGTATTCGTCCATGATCTCGTCGGCGATTTCCATCGTCTTCTC
>DASWPX010000168.1:0-9952 GCA_036398395.1 Pseudolabrys sp.
GAGGCGAGATAGAGCTCCGCGTTGGCGGTGGCGCGGCCGTCTCCCATGAAGCCCATTGGAATGCGCGCCACACGCGACGTGAGCAACGCCTTCGCGTCGCCGCCGCTGCGCTGCTTGGCCAGCCGCGCCTCAACCATCGGCGTATGCAATTGCCCCGGCACCACGGTGTTCACGCGGATGCCCTTGGCGGCATATTGCACCGCCACCACGCGCGACAACTGGATGACACCGGCTTTGGTCGCGGCATAGCCGACCTGCGCCGAGCCGGTCCAGCGTATCCCCGAGGTCGAGGCGAGGTTGACGATCGCGCCCGCGCCTTGCCTTTCCATGACCGGCAGCACGTGCTTGCAGGTGAGGAACACGCTCTTGAGATTGGAATCGACCTGGGAATCCCAGACCTCTTCCGTCATCTCAACCGGCCCGCCGGCAGCCGAGCCGCCGACGTTGTTGACGAGGATGTCGATGCGGCCGTAGCGCTTCAGGCATGCCGCCACGGTGGCGGCCACCGACGCGTTGTCTGTGACGTCGCAATGCGCGATCTCGATTTCGCCGCCGGCTGCCGTCACGCGCTCGACGGTCTCGGCGACGCTGTCGAGGTCGCGGTCGACGCCGAAAATCCTGGCGCGTTCCTCGGCAAATCGCACGCAGATGGCGCGGCCGTTGCCCCAGCCGGGGCCGACGCAACCGGCGCCGGTGACGAGCGCGATCTTGCCTTGCAGCCGTCCGGTCACGCCACCGGCTTTCGAACCGGCGCGAAGCGATAAAGCCGCTGCGGATTGTCAACCATCAGCGCCTGCAACGCGGCGGGCGAGGGCGCGATCTCGGCGAGAATATCCACCAGCACGCCTTCGTCGGGAATATGCGTGTGGTTGGGATGCGGCCAATCGGTGCCCCAGACCACGCGGTCGCCGAACTCGGCCACGAGCTTGCGCGCAAAGGGAATGGCGTCGGCGTAAGGCGGACCCTGCCGCGTGATGCGGTCGCAGCCGCTGACCTTCACCCACACCTTCTTGTCGTCCATCAATTTCAGCAGCGCCTGGAACGCCGGCTGGTCGATGCCGAGCGAGGCGTCGATGCGTCCGATATGGTCGATCACCACCGGCACCGCCGATTGCTTGATGGTCGGGGCAAGCTCCGCGATCAGGCTCGCTTCCATGTGGACCTGCAAATGCCAGCCGATGCCGGCCAGCCGCTTGCCGAGCGTAATGGCGTCGTCGATGGTCGCGCCCTTGTTCAGATGCCGCATGTAATGGAAGCGCGCGCCGCACAGGCCGGCCTTGTCCAGCCGCTTCAACTCGGCGTCGGCGACGTCCGTGTGCACCAGCGCGACGCCGCGATAGGCTTGACCGGTGGCGGCGATGGCGTCCTCGGTGACGCTGTTGTCATAGCCGTGACAATTCGGCTGCACGATGACGCAATGCTCAATGCCGAGCCGCGCGTGCAGCGCAAACAGCATCTCTTTGGTGGCGTCCGACGGCGTGTAGTTGCGACCCTCGGCGAAGGGAAAGCGTTTTCTCGGCCCGAAAATATGCACATGCGAATCCGACGAGCCCGGCGGCAGCTTCAGCTTCGGCTTGGATGCTTGCGCGATCCAATATGGCGGGTCGGCGGGCGTGTCGGCGTTCTGGACGGCCATTGGAAGTTTCCTTTGATATGTTTTTTAATTCGGCGTGCGTGACCGGACAGTTTTGGCACCTCGGCCGCACGCGCTATGCCGATCGTGCGGCGTTCGAAGGCCTATGATGACCTATTTCTCGGTATGCACACCAGCGTCTTTGATGACCTTCGCCCATTTCGCGGATTCGCTGGCGATGAACGCGCGGAAATGATCGGGCGTATCGCCGACCACGATGGCGCCCTGGCTTGCAAGCTTCTCCTTCACGCCGGGATCTTTCATGGCCTCGACGGCAGCCTTGTTCAGAATATCGACGACCTGCGGCGGCGTGCCCGCGGGCGCGACCATGCCGTACCAGTTCTCGGTTTGCAGGTCGGGCATGCCGACTTCGGCGGTGGTCGGGACGTCGGGCGCGCTGGCGGCGCGCTCGGTGGCGCCGACCGCAATCGGCCTGAGCGTGCCACCCTTGATCTGCGGCAGCAACACCGGCAGATCGAGGAACACCATCTGCACCTGCTGGCCGAGCAGGTCGTTCACCGCCGGCGCCGCGCCGCGGTAGGGCACGTGGGTGATGTCGATCTTGGCGGTGAGCTTGAACAATTCGCCGGCGAGATGCGGCAGGCTGCCGGGTCCCGACGAGGCGAAATTGAGTTTGCCCGGCTGCGCCTTGGCGAGCGCCACCAGTTCTTTCATGTTGTTCGCCGGGACGCTGGTCGCGACCACGAGCATTTCCGGCACCTTGGCCACCAGCGTGACCGGCTGTAAATCCTTGAGCGTGTCGTAGGCGACCTTCTCCATGCTCGGGCTGATGGCGAGGGCGCCGGCGCTGGTGACGGCGATGGTGTAGCCGTCAGGCGTGGCATGGGCGACGAAATCGGTGCCGAGCACGCCGCCCTGGCCGCCGCGGTTGTCGATGATGATGGCCTGCTTGAGAATTTCCGCCATGCGCAGACTGACGACGCGGGCAATGATGTCGTTCGGGCCGCCGGCCGGGAAGGGCACGATCAGGCGGATGGTGTGGTTCGGGTAATCCTGCGCCAGGGCGGCGGTCGCCGCGAATGGAGATAGCAGCGCAAAGCCAAGCGCCAGCAGTTTCAAGAATTTCATGGAGCGTCCTACTGAAGGTCAACCTGGTGCCGCCGATTTCGAAAAGCGGCACTGCCCCGCTTCTGTCTTTGCCGGCTTCCGATGTCAACCGCCGGGCGGGGCATAGCAGACACGTGCCAATCCGGCTATATCAGCCGCGGCATTTCGAAAGAGGCGATCAATGACTTTGCGTATCCTGGTGCTGGAAGGCGACGGCATCGGCCCCGAAATCACCGCCGCGACCTTGGAAGTCTTGCGTGCAACCGACGCCAGGTTCGCGCTGGGTCTGACTTTCACGAACGCCGATGTCGGCTGGGCCGCGCACAAAGCCTGCGGCAACACCTTCCCCGACGCGGTCGAGGCCGCCGCGAAGGCCGCCGACGGCGTGCTGCTCGGGCCTGTTTCGCATAATGACTATCCGCCGCGCGCCGAAGGCGGGCTCAACCCGTCCGGCGAACTGCGCAAGCGGCTCGACCTCTACGCCAATATCCGTCCGGCGCGTTCGCGCGAAGGTTTTCCGCCGCGCTGCGGCAAGGCCGTCGATCTGGTGATCGTGCGCGAGAACACCGAAGGCTTTTACGCCGACCGCAACATGTTCCAGGGCTCCGGCGAGTTCATGCCGACGCCGGATCTGGCGCTCGCGGTGCGCAAGATCACGCGCGAAGGCTCGACGCGCATCGCCGAGAGCGCCTTCAAGCTGGCGATGCAGCGCCGCAGGAAGGTGACCGCCGTGCACAAGGCCAATGTGCTGCGCGTGTCGGACGGGCTTTATCTGGAATGCGCGCGCGCGGTGGCGAAGAAATATCCGCAGGTTCAATACGAGGAGCGCATCATCGACGCCATGGCGGCGCTTCTGATCCGCGACGCCGGACAGTTCGACGTCGTCGTCACCACCAACATGTTCGGCGACATTCTCTCCGACGAGGCGTCCGAGATTTCCGGCAGCCTGGGATTGGCCGCCTCGCTCAACGCCGGCAGCAAATATGCGGTGGCGCAGGCGCAGCACGGATCGGCGCCCGACATCGCCGGCAAGAACGTCGCCAATCCGGCCTCGCTGATCGGCTCGGCGGCGATGCTTTTGGCCTGGCTCGGCGAGCGCCGCGGCGAGGATAAGTTCGTCAAGGCTGCCGCCGCGATCGAAAGCGCGCTCGACCGCGTCATCGCCACGCCCGACGGCCGCACGCCCGACATGGGCGGCAAGCTCGGCACCGATGCGTTCGGGACGAGGGTGGCGAAGGCTGTGGAATAAGACGCCGGCGCCGCATCCCGAATTCCAATTTCCCTTTATTCGCCGCATTCCGCGTTTTAGCGTCGCGGCGGCGCGACATAGATCGCGTCCATATGAACGGGAGATGACGATGCGAGTGACCCTCATGGCCATGTTGGCCGTTATGACGATCGGATTGGCCGGGACGACCGGCGCCTCGGCGGCGCCGGCCAATGCATCCGCGATCAGCGGGCAGGCCAGCACGGCATCGCCGGTTATCGACGTGCGGATGTGCAAGGTTCATCGCTGGTGCGAGCGTGGGCGCTGCTGGGTTCATCGCCACTGCTGGTAAAAAAATGCAGGCGGCGGAAATCGTTATTTCCGCCGCCTTTTTTTATGAACTGATTGTTGACTTAATTCCCATATGACTATATACCCACACCGTCCTGCTCAATCGAGGGCGCTCTCATGAGGCGTCATGTTGGCGGAGCAGGGCGCGGCGCCCGCGGGCGTGGCCAAACGCAGGTCACGCTCCCGGGCGGGGCCGGACTCCGCCCGGGCACACTAGGGTGCCCTGCGAGGAGCTCGCTGACTGTCGGGGTTCCTCGGTGAGTGAGCCCTGTCAGAAAGCGCGGACCGGACCCCGTCAGACGCCGCGATGGAGCGCCGAAAGGCGCCCGCATCCTTCAAAAGAGGATGCGGCAAGACGGAAGACTGGTGCGTCGCTTGGCGCTCCATCCCCTCGATTTTCGAGGGGCAAAGGAAGGCCCCGTAAAAGCGGGGCATGGGTTACGGCCTACCCGGGGCCGTCAAAAACGCGGGCGCTTTCGCACGCCTGCTCGCTGGACCTGCGATGTTTTGGCAGCGATATTGCATGAATCGGCAGAACGAAAAGGACGCGTCCCGCATGCCAGGCTCTCCGCTCGACGACTACATCGCGGCCGCGTCCCGCGCGCTCGATTTGCCGATCGAGCCGGCCTGGCTGCCCGCCGTGAAGGCCAATCTCGAGGTCACGCTGCGGCTCGCCACGGTGGTGGCGGATTTCGAATTGCCCGACACCACCGAACCCGCGCCGATCTACAAGGTCTGACGCGATGGCGGACGATTTCAGCTGGTCGAGTTCATCCGACATCGCACGCGCGGTCGCCTCCGGCGCGGCGAGCGCGTCGGGCGTAACCGAGGCCGTGCTCACGCGTATCGCCAAGCTCAACCCGGCGCTCAACGCCTTCACCGCGGTCACGGCCGAACGCGCCCGCGCGCAGGCGAAAAAAATCGACGCCGCGGATAAATCCAAGCTGCCGCTCGCCGGCGTGCCCTTCGCCGTCAAGAACCTGTTCGACATCGCGGGGCTCGCCACCGTCGCCGGTTCGAAAATCAACCGCGCGCATCCGCCGGCGGCGAAGGATTCGCCGCTGATTTCGCGCATGGAGGCGGCGGGCGCGGTGCTGGTCGGCGCGCTCAACATGGGCGAATACGCCTACGACTTCACCGGCGAGAACATTCACGACGGCGCCTCGCGCAATCCGCACGATCTCACGCGCATGAGCGGCGGCTCGTCGGGCGGTTCGGGTTCGGCGGTCGGCGGCGGCTTGGTGCCGCTGTCGCTCGGCTCCGACACCAATGGCTCGATCCGCGTGCCGTCCTCGCTGTGCGGCATCTTCGGGCTGAAGCCGACTTATGGGCGGCTGACGCGCGCGCATACGTTTCCCTTCGTGGCGAGCCTCGATCACCTCGGTCCCTTCGCGCGCAACACGCGCGACCTTGCTTTGAGTTACGACGCGATGCAGGGCCCCGACCCCGAGGATGCTGCCTGCGTCGATCGGCCCATCGAACCGTCCTTGCCGCAGCTTGAAAAGGGCATCGAGGGCCTGCGCATCGCGGTTGCCGGCGGTTATTTCCGCAAGGGCGCGGCGCGCGAAGCCCACGACGCGCTCGACCTCGTGGCGAAAGCGCTCGATGCCCGCGAGGAAATCGAAATCCCCGAAGTGCATCGCGCCCGCGCCGCGGCTTATCTCATCACCACGACCGAAGGCGCGGCGCTGCATCTCGACCGCCTGCGCAACCAGGGCACCGAATTCGATCCGGCGGTGCGCGACCGGCTGCTCGCCGGTGCCATGGTGCCGTCGACGCTTGTTGTGAAGGCGCAGATCTTCCGCCGCTGGTATCGCGACCGCGTGCTGGAGCTGTTCAAGAATTGCGACGCGATCTTGGCGCCATCGACGCCGGTCACCGCGCCCAAGCTCGGCCAGGTCAATTTCATGCTCGACGGCGTCGAGACCCCGGTGCGCCCCAACATGGGCATCTATACCCAGCCGATTTCCTTCATCGGCCTGCCGGTAGTGGCGGTCCCTGTTCCGCTCAAGCCGCTGCCGATCGGCGTGCAGATCATCACCGCGCCTTGGCGCGAGGACATCGGCTTGCGCATCGCTTACGCGCTGGAAAAAATGGGCGTCTGCGTCGCGCCACAACCGAAACTTTAAGGAAAACGAAAATGGAAATCGATCTGCCGGAGGTCGTCGCCGAAGTGCGGGCCTGTTTCGACGCTTACGAGAAAGCACTGGTCAACAACGACGTGCCCGCGCTCGACGCCCTGTTCCGCGACGATCCGCGCACCGTGCGCTATGGCGCGACCGAAAATTTATACGGTTACAGCGAGATCAAATCGTTCCGCGCCGCCCGCTCGCCGGTCGGCCTCGGCCGCACCATTTCGAAAACCGTCATCACGACCTATGGCCGCGAATTCGCCACGGCCTCGACGCTCTACCAGCGCCCCTCGGCGGCCGGCAAAATCGGCCGGCAGATGCAGACCTGGGTGAAATTCCCCGAAGGCTGGCGCGTCGTCGCGGCCCACGTCAGCCTGATCGACCCGCCGAAATGACAATCAAAGCGCCGCGACGGCCTGCACCTCGACCAGGAACGGCTCCTGCACCAGACGGTCGACCATCAGCAGCGTGTTGGGCGGGTAGGCGCCGTTGGCGAACATCTTGGGGAATTCGCGCAAGCGGTACTTCATGAATTTCGGAATATCCTGCGAGTGCACCAGGTAAGTCGTGAACTGCACGACGTTGCCCCAGCCGGCGCCGACCGACTTCAGCGCGGTCTCGATATTGGCGAAAACCTGAACGCATTGCGCGTCGAAGTCGTCGGCGCCGATGATGTTGCCGGCCTTGTCGGCGGCCAATTGCCCGGCGATGAAGACGAATTCGGACGCCTTGACGCGGGTCAGTTGCGAATATTGCCCGAGCGGCTTGCCGAGCGTGTCCGGATTGAGAATCTTGATGTCGGCCATCGCGTTGCTCTCCCAGTCGAAAGCACCGCGGCCCGAAGACCGCGGCGCCCGATTTCAGACGCGAAGCTTTACTCGATCGGCGGCACGCCGCTCGCCTTGATCGGCGCTTCCCACTTCTTGATTTCGCTCTTCACATAGTCGCCGAGATAGGCCGGAGTCTGCTGGTTGGCCGGTACGACGGTCGCACCAAGGCCTTGCAGGCGATCCTTCACCGAGGCGGAATTCATCGCCTTTACCGCCGCATCGTTCAGCTTCTTGACGACATCGGCCGGCGCGTCCTTCGGCAGAAAGAGCGCGTTCCAGGTATAGGCCTGGAAGCCCTTGATGCCTTGTTCCTCGCCGGTCGGTACGTCGGGCTCGACCGGCGAGCGCGTGTCGGTCATCAGCACGATCGGCTTTACTTTTTTGCCGTCGATGAACGACTTCGCCGTGGACAGCACTTCGCAGTAGAAGTCGATGCGGCCGCTGATGAGGTCGGTCATCGCCGGTGCCGAGCCTTTGTAGGGCACGTGCGTGATGTCGACACCCATCGCCATGTCGGCGACGACGCAGCCGAGATGCGTGGCCGAGCCGGCGCCGGCGGAGCCGAAGGTCATCTTCGCCGCATTGGCCTTGGCGTAGGCGATGAATTCCTTGAGGTTGTTGACGGGGAGGTCGGGCCGCGCGATCACGACGATCGGAATTTCGGCGATCAGCGCCACCGGCGTGAAATCGGTCACGGCGTTGTAGAGCGGCTTCTTGTAGAGCGTCTGGCCTTGCGCCTGTGTCCCGACGGTGCCGAGCAGCATGGTGTATCCGTCGGGCTTGGCGTCGGCGACCTTCTTGCCGCCGGTCATGCCGCCGGCGCCGCCGATATTTTCGACGATAATCGTCTGGCCGAGAACCTCGCCCATCGATTGCGCCATGATGCGGCCGAGCACGTCGGTCGGGCCGCCGGCCGCGAAGGGAATGACCATGGTCAGCACCCGGTCCGGAAATTCGGCGCGGGCGGTCGTGGTCAAGGCGATCAAGGCGGCGAATGCCGCTCCGTAAATTGCTTTTTTCATTGGGGTCTCCTCCACTTAGAAGGCGACCCTCGCGTATCCGGGCGAGTCCGGTCAAGAGGAACTGGTGGCAGGATCAGCCGACCTCGACGACCTCTTCGGGAAACCGGTGCAGCCGGTCGCCCGGTCCGTTGCCCCCGATCAGATAGTTATCGCACAGCCAGTTGAGATAGCCGGCATGGATATAGGTCGGGTGCACGACGATATTCATGTCCTTTTCGATGGTCATCGGCTCGTCGTTGCGCACCAGTGGCCGTTCGACCAGGTCGTAGCCCTGGCCGTGGCAATAGAGCCTGGCCTCCATCGGCCGGCCATTCTTGCGCATGAAGGCGTTGAAGCCGTCCCATACCGCCTTGCAGGGCGTCCCTGGTTTGAGCAAGTCGAGCGTGACCTTGCGCGCCTCCATGACGAAGGCGAGTTCATCCTTCATCGCCTGCGGCACCTTGGTACCGACCACGCAGGAGCGCCCGAGTTCGGTGTACATGCCGCCCGGCCCGTTATCCTCGACCAGAAGCGCAATCTGGTCGCCCTTCTGGATGACGCGGTTCTGCAAATGCTTGTTGGCGAATTTCGACGGCGTGCCGAGGGGCATCGAGGCGCACAGATAAATGCCGTTCTCGCTGCCGTGGCACTGGCTGTAATGCTGCGCGGCCGCGGCCACTTCGGTGTCGCGCATACCGGGCTTCACGGCGGCGAATGCCGCGCGCATGGCGCCGTCCTGCATCGCCGCCGCGCGCTTGACCAGTTCCATTTCCTCGGGACTTTTGAACACCTTGATCTTGTCGACCAGATCGGATGCGTAGACATAGCGCGCCTTGGGCAAGACGCGTTTGATGTAATCGAGCATGGCGTAGGACATCTGATAGGTGCCGACATAGCCGATGGTGCCGTTGCGGAACGGCTCCAGCGCCTTGGCGGCGAGCTCGGGGTCGTAATCCTTGGTGTAATGCGCCGAGGCGTAGCTCGGCGTGGTCATGATCTTCTTGACGCCGCGCCAGCTCTGGTCGCCTTGCGCGGTGGTTTCGGAGCCGCCGAACGGCCCCTGACACACCACCGTCATTTCGTCGTCGCGCGGGAACACCACAGTATTCGGATAGCCGTTGGTCGCCGGCATGTCGGTGAAGTAACGGACGTAGCCGCCCATGTGATCATTATTGTTTTGCATCAGCAGCACGTCGATCTTTTCGGCGGTCATGGCGGCGCGCACCGCCTTCCAGCGGCGCTCGAGCTCGGCGGTGGAGATCGGCGTGTTCAGGCGTTCGGATAGAACCAAGGTTCAGTCTCCCCACGAAGCTGGTTTGCGCACGATATTGATCATGCTTTTGAGGTCGTTATCGAGATACTTCCGCATGTTTTCGGCGATGGTCGGCATGGCGCGGTCTTCGTAGCCTTCGGAATAGCCCCCGAGATGCGGAAATATTGTCACGTTCTTGGTCTTCCACAGCGGGCTGTCCGGCGGCAGCGGCTCTTGCGAAAACACATCGAGGGCGGCACCGGCGATGGTGCCTTTCTCAAGTGCCGCGATCAGCGCCTTTTCATCGACCACGCCGCCGCGCGCGACATTGACCAGAAAAGCCGACGGCTTCATGGCGGCGAGCAGCTTTTCGCCGACGATGCCGCGCGTCTCGGGCGTCAGCGGCGCCAGCGCCACCAGAAAATCGAGTTCGGGCCCGACCTTCATCAAATCGCCGCGCGCCACCACGCGGTCGAAG
>DASWPX010000169.1:0-5902 GCA_036398395.1 Pseudolabrys sp.
GGCCGGCAGGTTGCGCACCCGGAACACGAAGCTGGTGACGATCTTGCCTTTGCCCGGCGGCGCCCATTTTTTCTCGCGCGACAGGACGATGAAGCGCGTGGTGGAGTTGGCTTCGTCCTCGACGTTCTCTTTCAGGATGTCGAGGCCGTAGATCTCCGACGCCAAGCGCGAGGCGATGGCCGCGCGGCTTAAGTCCTTGGCCTCGGCCACTTCGCGCGCCGAGCCCGCGGTGTCGGCGGCGACCACAGGCTTTAATTTCAACTCGCGGATGACGTTGCGGCATTGGCCGAGCGCCATGACATGGCTCTGCACGGTCTTGATGGTTTGCAGGGTCGCGCCCTTCGGCGCCATCAATTGATTGCGGATCGGCAGGAACCACTCGGCAATGATGTGCAGCTTCGCCGTCGGCATCAGGTGATGAATGTCTGCGACGCGGCCGGCGACCGAATTCTCGATCGGGATCATGCCGAGGTCGACATCGCCGGCGGATAGCGCGGTGAAACAATCCTCGAAAGTCGGGCAGGGTACCGGCTCGTAATCCGGATAGGCTTCGCGGCAGGCAAGATCGGAATTCGCCCCCGGTTCGCCTTGGAAAATGATCTTTTTCTTGGCCATTGGTTGTTCCTTGGGCCGTTCCTTGCGCAGACCTTCAATTCCAAGTCAACCGCCGAGCATCCTGCGCGCCTTCGCCAACTCCTCCGGCGTATCGACGCCGAGCGGCACGCTTTTAACGATAACCGCGTCGATGCGCATGCCGGCGTCGAGCGCGCGCAATTGCTCGAGCCTTTCGCGTTGCTCGTTGGCCGACGGCGGCAGCTTGACGAAGCGCTCCAGCGCCGCACGGCGATAGGCGTAAAGGCCGATGTGATGATAGTGCGGTCCCGGACCGGTCGCGTCGGCGCGGGTGAAAGTCATGGCGTGAAAACGTCCGGGCGCGATCATGGCGCCGGACACCTTGACCACGTTTGGATTGGTACGCTCGGCGGTATCCGTAATGACCGCGGCGAGCGTGGCGATGTCGACGGCGGGGTCCGACAGCGGCGTCAGCGCAGCGCGAATGTCGGCGGGATCGACGGTCGGCAGATCGCCCTGCACATTGACCACGAAATCGACGCGGTGCTCCGGGTCGAGCGCTTCCAGCGCTTCGAAGATACGGTCGGAGCCCGATTGATGATCGGTACCGGTCATGACCGCCCGGCCGCCTGCCTTTTCGACCGCCGCCTGGATCGCCTCGGAATCGGTTGCCACCACGGCTTCGCCGATGCCCGCCGCTTGCGCGCGCCGCAGCACGTGAACGATCATGGGCAGGCCCGCGATATCCACAAGCGGTTTGCCGGGGAGGCGGGTGGAGGCCATGCGGGCAGGGATGATGATGACGATGGTGTTGGGCATTGCGGGCCGGACAAGACGAATGTCGATAGGCTTCGCGCGCTTATACGGGTTGCCAGAGCCCAGGCAAAACGGTTATCTGTCCGCCGCCGCCGGACCCACCGTGGCGACCAGTCCCGCGCCCTCCTCGGGAGCCTTAAGTCGATGAATTCCTTCGAACTCAATAAAATACTCGGCGCCATCCTCGGCACCTGCCTGATCATCCTGGCCCTCAATATCGGCGCCGGCGCGATTTTCGCCCCCGAAAAGCCGGCCAAGCCGGGCTACAATATCGCCGTGCAGGAGCATGGCGGCGGCGAAGCGGCCGCGCCCAAGGAGGCCGAAGAGCCAGTGGAGGCTGTGCTGGCCACCGCATCGGTGGAAAAAGGCCAGGCGACCGCCAAGCAGTGCCAGGCCTGCCACACCTTCGAAAAGGGCGGTCCCAACCGCGTCGGTCCCAATCTCTATGGCGTCGTCGGCAGGCCGCGCGCCTCCGAGCCGGGCTTCAATTATTCGTCCGCCATGAAGGCCAAAGGCGGCACCTGGACCTTCGGCGAGCTCTACGCGTTCCTGGCCAATCCGCGCGGCTATATCCCCGGGACCAACATGACCTTCGCCGGCCTGTCGCGCGGCCAGCAGCGCGCCGACGTGATCGACTTCCTGCACACGCTGTCGGACGCGCCATTGCCGCTGCCGAAGGCGGCGGCCAATGCGCCGGCTCCGGCAACCGGCGCTGCCAAGCCGGCCGAAGCGCCGAAGAAGTAAGGCGTACCAAATCCTCAATACGGCCGGGCCCGAAGCCCGGCCGTTTTCGTTTGGGGTTCCCGCTGGTGGCGGACCGAAAAACCGACATAATCACGCGCGATTGCAGATGATGGGCGGATCGCCAGCGGCCGGAGCACCTTTCATGAAGCTGACCAGACGTTCGGTCATAAGCGCGGCAGCCGCCACGCTTGCCGCTCCTGCCTTGGGCGTGATCGGCGCGGGGCCGTTTGCCTCCCCCGCCGCCGCGCAAACCAAAACCTGGAAGCACGGCCTCTCCCTGTTCGGCGAACTGAAATATCCCGAGGGCTTCAAGAATTTCGACTACGTCAATCCGGCCGCGCCGCAGGGCGGCACGGTGCGCCAGATCGCCTTCGGCACCTTCGATAATTTCAACATCGTGGTGTCGGGCGTGAAGGGCAGCATCGCGCTCGGCACCGAGCTTGCCACCGAAACCCTGACCACGCCCGCGCTCGACGAGGTTTCCACCGAATATGGATTGCTGGCGGAAGCGGTCAGTTTCCCGGAGGACTATTCCTCCGTCATCTATCGCCTGCGCGCCAATGCCCGCTGGCACGACGGCAGGCCGGTGACGCCGGAAGACGTCATTTTCTCTTTCGACGCCTTCAAGATCAACAGCCCGCAACTCGGCGCCTATTACCGCCATGTCGTGAAGGCGGAAAAGACCGCGGAGCGCGAGATCACTTTCACTTTCGACGGTCCGGGCAACCGCGAATTGCCGCAGATCGTCGGCCAGTTGCCGATCCTCGCCAAGCATTGGTGGGAAGGCGCCGACAAATCGGGCAATAAGCGCGATGTGGCCGCGACCACGCTGGAGCCGCCGCTCGGCTCGGGCCCCTACCGGCTGAAGGAATTCGTCGCCGGCCACACCATCGTTTACGAGAAGGTCGATAATTATTGGGGCAAGGACGTCAACGTCGTCATCGGCACGCGCAACTTCCAGCAGATCCGCTTCGAATATTTCCGAGATTCCACCGTCGCGCTGGAAGCCTTCAAGGGCGATCAGGTCGACTGGCGGACCGAGAACAGCGCCAAGAACTGGGCGACTTCCTACGATTTTCCCGCCGTGCGCGACAAGCGCGTCCTGCTGGAGGAATTTCCGGTACGCAATTTCGGCTCGATGCAGGCTTTCGCCTTCAACATCAGGCGCGACAAGTTCAAGGACCCGCGCGTGCGCCGCGCCTTCAATTTCGCCTTCGACTTCGAGGAGATGAACCGCACGGTTTTCTACGGTCAGTACAAGGGCATCGCCAGTTTTTTCGAAGGCACCGAACTGGCGTCTTCCGGGCTGCCGGAAGGCAGGGAACTGGAAATTCTCCAGACCGTCAAAGACAAAGTGCCGGCCGATCTTTTCACCAAGCCCTATACCAATCCGGTCGGCGGCGATCCGCAGGCGGTGCGCGACAATTACCGCGAGGCGCTCGGGCTGTTGCGCGACGCCGGCTACGAGATTCGCGATACCAAGCTGGTCGACGCCAAGACCGGCGCGCCGTTCGTCGTCGAATTCCTGGTGGACGATCCCGCGACCGAGCGTTTCGTGCTGTTCTACAAGCCGTCGCTCGAACGCGTCGGCATGATCGTGAACACGCGCGTGGTCGATTCCGCGCAATACGAAAACCGGCTGCGGCAGTGGGATTACGACATCGTCGTCGCATCCTGGGGCGAGTCGCTGTCGCCCGGCAACGAACAGCGCGGCTTCTGGAGTTCGGCCGCCGCCGACCAGCCCGGTTCGCGCAACCTGATCGGCATCAAGGACCCGGCGATCGATACGCTGATCGACCGCGTCATCTTCACCAAGGACCGCGCCGATCTGGTCGCCGCCACCAAGGCGCTCGACCGCGTGTTGCTGTGGAATTATTACGTCGTGCCGCAATGGACCTACGGCAAGGTGCGTTCGGCGCGCTGGGACCGCTTCGGCCGGCCGGACAACATGCCGAAATACGGGCTGGCGGCGTTTCCGACCATCTGGTGGTGGGACGCGGACAGGGCGGCCAAGGTGCCGCAGCGGTCTTGATCTCCTTTTTCACCTTCCCTCTTGAGGGCTAAGGCGCGGCGGGAGGGGGGTAATTGGAAGAGAAGCGAGCATTGCGAGATTCAAGAAAGATACCCCCCTCCCCAACCCTCCCCCTCAAGGGCGAAGGGAGCGCGCCGAGTCGGCGCGACGTTTTAGTGCTTGCCGCTGGCGCAATCGCGGCCGGAACTGGCGCGTCATTTCAATTCGCCTTCGCCCAATCCGCCGACCGTCACGGCATGTCGGCCTTCGGCGATCTGCTGTATCCGGCGGATTTTCCGTATTTCAACTACGTCAACCCGAATGCACCCAAGGGCGGCGTCTATTCGGAAACCGTCGGCAGCCGCGGCTACAACGGTTCTTTCCTCACCTTCAATTCGCTGAACTCCTACATCCTCAAGGGCGAGGGCGTGCTCGGCATGGACCTCACCTTTGCAGCGCTTATGGCGCGCTCGGGCGATGAGCCCGACGCCATGAACGGCTTCGCCGCGCGCAGCGTCGCGATCAGCGACAACGGCCTCACCTATCGCTTCACCTTGCGGCCGGAGGCCAAATTCCACGACGGCACGCCGATCACCGCCCAGGATGTGGCCTGGTCGCTCAACACACTCAAGGACAAGGGCCATCCGATCATCACGCAGCAATTGCGCGACTTCAAAGGCGCGGAGGCGATCGGCGACCGTACCGTGGTGGCGCGGTTTGCGGAAAAGCGCGGCCGCGACGTGCCGCTTTTCGTCGCTGGTCTGCCGATCTTCTCCAGGGCCTATTATTCCAAGCATGAATTCGACGAATCGACGCTCGACGTACCGCTCGGCAGCGGCGCCTATAAGGTCGGCCGCTTCGAGACCGGGCATTTCATCGAGTTCGAGCGCGTCAAGGACTGGTGGGGCGCCAGCTTGCCGGTGGCGCGCGGTCAGAGCAATTTCGATATCGTACGCTACGAATATTACCGCGATCGTGACGTGGCCTTCGAGGGCTTCACCGCCAAGAGCTATCTGTTCCGCGAGGAGTTCACCTCGCGGACCTGGGCGACGCGTTACGATTTTCCTGCCTTCAAGGACGGCCGCGTCAAGCGCGATGTGATCCCCGACGATACGCCGTCCGGCGCGCAAGGCTGGTTCATCAATACGCGGCGCGCGAAATTCAAGGACCGCCGCTTGCGCGAAGCGCTGATCGACGCCTTCGATTTCGAGTGGACCAACAAGAACATCATGTATGGCTCCTACGACCGCACGGTGTCTGTGTTCCAGAACTCGCCGATGATGGCCATGGGCAAGCCGGACGCCGCCGAACTGGCGCTGCTCGAGCCGTTCCGCGGCAAGCTGCCGGACGAGGTGTTCGGCGAGGCTTATGTGCCGCCGGTGACCGACGGCACCGGGCAGGACCGCCGCCCGCTAAGAATGGCGGCTCAACTGCTGGACGATGCGGGCTGCGTGCTGCGCGAGGGGAAACGCTTTCTGCCCAGCGGCGAGCCGATCGCGTTCGAATTCCTGCTGGACGAGCCAGGGTTGCAACCGCATCATTTTCCCTACATCAAAAATCTCGGCACGCTCGGCATCGACGCCACCATGCGGGTCGTGGACCCAGTGCAATACCGCAAGCGCATCGACGACTTCGACTTCGACATCACCGTGGACCGCTTCAGCTTTTCCTCGACGCCGGGGGATTCGCTGCGGACTTATTTCACCTCGCAGTCGGCCGCCATCAAGGGCTCGCAGAATCACGCCGGCATCGCCGACC
>DASWPX010000170.1:0-9215 GCA_036398395.1 Pseudolabrys sp.
AAGATGCTGCACGATATTCATCAGGCCAAATCCGAGGCCGAGGCCGGTGCCGTTCCTGTCGGCGCCAAGCCCCCGCAGCCGGAAATGCCGGCTGCGGCGGGATAGGCCGGCCAATTCACGTTTGAACCATCGGGATCGCGCCCGCGTTTAAGGGGTGCGGTGCCGCCGCTGCTTGCATGGTGGTGCCGCCACCGATTCACGATGCGCCGTTGGGGCGCTCGGACCGTATTGAGCGCATGCTTACAAACGTCATTATACGCGTCATCGAATACTGCATCCATCACGCTTGGCGCGTGGTGCTGGTGGGTGTGCTGGTCGCCCTGGCGTCGGGCGTCTACGCCGTCAAGCATTTCGCCATCAATTCGGACATCAACACGCTGCTGTCGCCCGATCTCGACTGGCGCAAGCGCGAACTCGCCCTGGAGCAGGCGTTTCGCCGCTTTGAGATGATCGTGGTCGTGGTGCAGGCGCCGACGCCGGAATTGACCGGCGAGGCGACGGCCGCGCTGGCCAAGGTCCTGGAGGAAAAGAAGGATAAATTCCGCGGCGTGACGCTCGCCGGCGGCGGTGAATTCTTCGCCCGCAACGGTTTCATGTATCAGTCGCCGGATGAGCTTCGCACCAAGCTGGGGCCGCTGGTCAAAGCAGAGCCGCTGATCCGCGATCTCGCGACCGATCTGAGCTTGCGCGGGCTGATCGCCGGCGTCGAGGATGTGCTGCTCAGCCTGAAATCCGAACGCACCAGCCTCGACGACTTCGCGCACGTCTTCGATATGGCCTCCGACACGCTGGATAACGTGGTCGCGGGCCGTCCGGCGAGCTTCTCCTGGCGGGTCCTCGCCAAGGGCGCGCCAGCCTCGCCGAGCGAATTGCGCGGCATCATCGAAGTGCGGCCGATCCTCGACTTCAGCGCGATCGAGGCGGGCCACGCCGCGAGCGAAGAGATTCGCCGGGCGGCGGCCGAAGTCGCGCCGAAATACCACGCAACCGTGCGCCTCACAGGGCCGGTGGCGATGGAGGATGAGGAACTCGCCACCATCAAGGAAGGCGCCCTGTTTAACGGTATCGTCACCGTCATCATCGTGCTGTTCATTTTGTGGCTCGCGTTGCGTTCGTCGCGGCTCATCGTCGCGGTCTTCATCAATCTGTTCATCGGGCTCGCCATGACCGCGGCGCTCGGCCTGATGATGGTCGGCGCGCTCAATCTGATCTCGGTCTACTTCGCGGTGCTGTTCGTCGGCATCGGCGTCGATTTCGGCATCCAGTACAGCGTGCGCTACCGGGCCGAGCGTCATGAGCGCCACGGTCTCAACAGCGCGGTGCTGCATGCCGGCAAGGCCGTCGGCGCGCCTTTGACGCTGGCCGCGGGCGCGACCGCCGCCGGATTTCTGTCGTTCCTGCCGACTGACTACCGCGGTGTGTCGGAACTGGGCCTGATCGCCGGCTTCGGCATGCTGATCGCCTTTGCCACCAGCGTCACCATCCTGCCAGCCTTGATCCGCCTGCTCAATCCGCCGGGCGAACCGAGGGAGCTCGGCTTTTCCGCGCTGGCGCCGGTCGACGAATTTCTCGAGCGCCGCCGCATTCCGATCATCGTCGGCACTGCCGTCGTCGTGATCGCGGGGCTGCCGCTGCTCTATTGGCTGCAATTCGATTTCAATCCGATCAACCTGCGCAGTCCGCAGGCGGAATCGATCGCAACTTATCTCGAACTCAGCCACGATCCGGACGCCAATACCGACGCCATACAGGTGATGTCGCCGACGCTGCGCGACGCCCGCGCGGTGGCGGAGCGCGTGTCCAAGCTGCCGACCGTTTCGCACGTCATGACGCTCACGAGCTTCATTCCGGAGGGCCAGGCGGAAAAGCTCCCGGCCATTCGCAACGCGGGCAGGGCACTCTCCGGAGCATTCGACCCGAAGAATTTGCAAACGCCGCCGACCGATGCGGAAAATGTCGAGGCACTCAACGAGGGCGCCGACCGGCTCAAGGAGGCCGCAGGCGATCAGACCGGACCTGGCGCAACGGCTTCGAAACGGCTGGCCGCGCTGCTGACCAAGGTTGCCGCCGGCGACCAGGGCCTGCACGACAGGGCGACCGACGCCTTCATACCGCCGCTCAAGGACGCATTTGACGGCCTTCATATGTCGCTCCAGCCGCAGCCGGTGACGCTGGAAACCTTGCCGCCCGATCTTGTCCGCCAGTGGGTCGTGCCGGACGGTCGCGCGCGCGTCGAGATCGTGCCGAAATACAGCCCATCGAATAACGAAGCCATGACCCAGTTCGCGCGCGCGGTGCTCAGCGTCGCTCCGACCGCCATTGAAGGCCCGATCTCCATCCTGGAGGCGGGTAAAACCATCACGCGCGCCTTCATCGAGGCCGGCATCTGGGCGCTGCTGTCGATCGGCATCCTGCTGTGGATCGTGCTGCGGCGGATCGGCGACGTCCTGCTGACCATCATTCCGCTGGTCGTGGCCGGCATCGTGACGCTTGAAATCTGCGTGTTGATCGGCCTGCCGCTCAACTTCGCCAATATCATCGCCTTGCCGCTGCTGCTGGGCGTCGGCGTCGCCTTCAAGATTTATTACATCATGGCTTGGCGCGAGGGACAGACCAACCTGTTGCAGACCAGCCTGACGCGCGCGGTGTTCTTCAGCGCGCTGACGACCGCCACGGCTTTCGGCAGCCTGTGGTTCTCCAACCATCCTGGCACCGCCAGCATGGGCAAATTGCTGGCGCTATCGCTGATGAGCACGCTCGCGGCGGCGGTCTTGTTCCAGCCGCTGCTCATGGGCAAGCCGCGCACCGAGGAAGCGCCAAGCGGCAATTCCGGCAACGGCAAAATCGCTGCGGACGAGTCCGCCGCGTCGCGCCTGCCCAAACCCACGGTGGCAAAGCCGGCGCTGGCCAAGTCCCGCGTGCCGAAGCCGCGCAGCGCCAAGCCGCGCAAAATCATGCCCGACACCAGAGCCTGAACGGGGAAACGGTGCAGGGAATGATCCTCGGGTTAGCTCAGACCGATTTCGGAGGGAACCGATCGTGATTCGCAAACTTATCCTGGCAATTATCGTAAGCGCGGCCGTTTCGCCGGCGCTCGCGGCGCAAGGCTCGTCCGACGAGGAGGCTGCCTGCCGTCCCGATGTGCGCCGATTCTGCCACGCTGTCCCGGAGGGCGGTAACTTTCTCGGTTGTCTTCAGAAAAACCGCGACAAATTGAGGCGTCCCTGCCGTGGGGTACTGGAAAGCCACGGCTTGTGACGGCATGGATTATGCAGTGATTGACGTCGGTAGGACCAATATCAAGACTCTGAACAAGACCATAAAAATGCCGCGCGGATGCGGAAACTCGGGTGCTGTATGATCAGGCGGACGTGTTTGACAGTCATTGCAGCGGGATTTGCGGCTGCGCTCGCCTATGGCGGGCCACTGCGCGCCGCTCCGGCCGCCATTGAGCCCTCCGTCGTGGGCCTATGGGAACAATTGGACGACCATGGCCATAGCTGGTTTCTGTTCTTCGAGCGCGATGGCGTTTACGAAGGCGCTGTCGTCAAGATGTATCTCAAGCCTACCGAACCGCCGAACCCGATTTGCAGCGGCTGCACCGGCGACCAGAAGAACGCGCCGGTACTTGGGCTGGTGATCGTCAAGAACATGCAGCGCCACGGCCTGCAATACGACAACGGCAAGATCATCGATCCGCGCAACGGCAACGTCTACGACGCCAAAATGAAAATCAGCCCCGACGGCCAGCGCCTCACCTTGCGCGGCTATCTCGGCATCGATTTGTTCGGCCAAGACCAGGTGTGGAAGCGCCTTCCCGACCAGGCGCTGAAGCCGAACGACTTCCCGCCCAATCTCTTGCCCTATTTGGCGGCCGCGCCGGCGGCGGCACCAGCCGACAACAAGTTTACCAGCGGCGGCGCGCCCCATCCCATGGCTCCGAAAAATCAGCAGCCCGTGCGTTAAGGCCGCGGTCCGGCGCCTTACATACTTACTTCCGTTACATACCGAATTTGCTGTTGCGGCCGTCCATCGAATTCTTGTAGCGCGCCAGCGCCCATAGCGGGAAGAACTTGGCGTAGCCATGGTAGCGCAAATAGAACACGCGCGGGAAACCGGTCGCGGTGTAGCGTTCCTCCGCCCATAATCCGTCGGCCCCTTGCGTGCGCATGAGGAATTCGACGCCGCGCGCGACCGCCGCGTCACGTCCGCAGCCCGCGGCGATCAGGCCGATCACCGCCCATGCGGTCTGCGAGGCGGTGCTGGGGCAAGGCTCATAACCGCGATAGCCGAGCTTGTAGCTGGTGCCGTCCTCGCCCCAGCCGCCGTCGGCGTTCTGGATCGAGATCAGCCAGTCTGCCGCCTTGCGCATGAGCGGCGAGTCGGGGTCGACTCCCACAGCATTGAGGCTGCACAGCACCGACCAGGTGCCGTAGATGTAGTTCATGCCCCAGCGACCGTACCAACTGCCGTCCGGAAGCTGGGTGCGCGCCAGATAATCCAATGCGCTCTTGAGAGCCGGGCTGGTTTCCGGCCGTTCGCCGAGTTGCGCCAGCATCGACACGCAGCGGCCGGTGACGTCCTCGGTCGGCGGGTCAAGCAAGGCGCCGTGGTCGGAAAACGGAATGTTGTTGAGATAGAGGTAGTCGTTGTCGGCATCGAAAGCGCCCCAGCCGCCATTATGGCTCTGCAGGCCGCAGACCCATTCGCGCCCGCGCTCGATCGCCGGCTGAAACCGCGTGTCGCCGATAAGCCCCTGCGCGCGGTCCATCGCCATCACCACCACGGCGGTGTCGTCGAGGTCGGGGTAATGCGGATTGGCATATTGGAAGGCCCAGCCGCCGGGCCGCACGTTCGGCCGCCACGCGGCCCAATCGCCGGCGACGTTCAGTTCCTGCAGCGGTTGCAGCCATTTCAGTCCGGCGGTGGTGGCTTCGAGCGCGGGCTTGGAGCCTGCTTCGAGCAGCGTGTGGCAAACCAGCGCGGTGTCCCACACCGGCGACACGCAGGGCTGGCAATAGGCTTCGTCCGGTTTGACGACGAGAAGCTTTTCCAGCGAAGCGCGCGCCGACAAGTAATCCGGGTGCTCGCGGCTGTAGCCGAGCGCGTCATACATCATCGCCGAGTTGGCCATGGCCGGAAAAATCGCGCCGAGCCCGTCCTCGCCGTTGAGGCGTTCGGTCACGAAACTGACGGCCTTGGCGATGGCGCGCTTGCGCGGGCCGGCCGGGAACAGCGGTTCGACCACGCGCAGCACGGCGTCGATGGCGCGAAACAGCAGAAACCAGAACCATTTCTGATGCGGCGCCTTGGCAGGCGGGCCGACGCTCAGCGGCGGCTCCAGAAACAATTCGTCGATGGCGATCCGCTTGGGATTGCGCGCCCGCGGTTTGAGCGTGCGCAACACCAATAGAGGAACGATCACCGTGCGCGCCCAGTACGACACCTTGGCGAGATGGAACGGGAACCAGCGCGGCAGCAGCATGATTTCGACCGGCATCACCGGCACCGAACGCCAATCGAGGAAACCGAACAGCGCCAGCATCACGCGGGTAAAGACATTGCTCTTGGCCGCACCGCCGCGCGACAGGATCGCCTCGCGCGCCCGCTTCATATGCGGGGCGTCGATATCGTCGCCGATCGTCTTGAGCGCGAAATAGGCCTTCACGCTGGCGCTCATGTCGAAATCGCCGGCGTAGAACAAAGGCCAGCCGCCATGCGCGCCCTGGATGCGGCGCAGATAGTTGCCGATCTTGGCCTCCAGCGCGGCATCCACCGGCTCGGCCAGATAATGCCGCAGCAGAACGTATTCGGCGGGAATGGTGGCGTCGGCTTCCAATTCGAACACCCAATGGCCGTCCGGACGCTGGCGCGCCAGCAGCGCGTCGGTCGCCGAAGCGATCGAGCGCTCGAGCGCGGCTTTCGGCTTGTCGCCGGTCAAGTGGTCTATCGTGTCGGACATCGTTTTTCGCTTACGTCTCTTTACCGGTCAGTTCGGCCGCGCGGTTGCCGGAGCGTATCGACCCCTCGATCGTCGCCGGCAAGCCGGTCGCGGTCCAATCGCCGGCCAGGAACAGATTGCTCCATTGCGTTTGCGCGCCCGGCCGTTTGGCGTTCTCACGCGCCAAGGCGGCGAAAGTGGCGCGCCGTTCCCGCACGATTTGCCACGGGGGCAGCGGACCCGCAATGCCCGCGATCCGGGCCACTTCCGGCCATATTTGGCCGCTGAGTTCCTCGCGCGGCGTATCGAGCAGCCGGTCGGCGCCGCTGATGGTGACGGACAGCCGGTCGGGGAAGGCAAACAGCCATTCGACCATGCCGTTGACCGCGCCGGTCATGGGCGCGAGCCCCGCCGGCGGCTTTACGCGGAAATGCGCGTTGACGATGGCGCGGAATTCGGTCGGCGTCGACAGACCCGGAATGAGCGAAGCCGCCACGACCGGTGGTACCGCGAGAATGACGCCGTCGCCGGGCGCCAGCGGCATGGTTACATCGCCGAAGTCGAGCGCGGTAATACGACCGGCTTCGAAGGTGAGCGCGCGCAGGCGCTGGCCGAATTTGACGTCGCCGCCCTTGCTCTCGATGAACCGCAACGCCGGCTCGATGAAGGCCGCCGACAACCCGTCGCGCGCAAAGAGCGGGTGATAGCTGCGTCCACCGGCGGCCAGCGTCTCGCGGATCACGGCCGCGGCGAGCGCGGCCGAACTCCGCGGCGGCTCGGTATTGAGCGCGGCCAGCAGGAACGGCCCGAGCAGCCGATCATAGAGCGGGCCTTTGCAATCGATGACTTCGCCGATGGCCGCGTCCGGCGCGGCGCGCAGCAGGCGCAGCAGCGGCAGGTAATCGCGGGCCCGCGTGCCCGGCACCCGGCGCTTGCGGTCGAATATCCACCACGGGATGCGGCCGTCATTGGCGCGGACGGTCCAGCGCTCGCCGCTGGCCAAATCGATGAAGGGAAAGCTGGCGCTCGACGCTTCGTAGATGCGGTCGCGCGCGCCGATCGTGTCGAGAAAGCCGAGCGCGACGCGGTTGCCGGACAGGACGAGGTGATTGCCGTTGTCGATGACGATGCCGAGCGCGGGATCGAGATAAGAACGGCAGCGCCCACCGGCCTGGTTGGTCGCCTCATAGACGGCGACGCGCGTGCCTTGCGCCGCGAGCCGCACGGCGCTGGCAAGACCGGCAAGGCCGGCGCCTATGATGTGGATCGAGCGGGGCATCACACGATGGCGTAGCGCAGCAGTATCCGGAGGAATTGCCAGCGCTTGAGGCGCACCCGCTCGCGCGGCGCCTGCCAGCCGCGCGCGATCATGCGGTCGAGATAGATGCGGTAAGCCGCCGCCATGATGCGCGGTGTGCGCACGGCGCGGCGCGGGTTGGCCGCCATGATGGCCTGGCTTTGCGCGAAATGGCTTTGGGCGCGCGCCACGACCGGCGCGGCGGCTTGGCCGATATTGGGACTCGCAACCGCCGCCGCGGGATCGGCAGTCGTGATGCCGGCCTCCACCAAGGCCTCCCGCGGCAGATAAAGCCGGCCGATGCCGGCGTCTTCGTCTATGTCGCGCAATATATTGGTCAGTTGCAGCGCCCGGCCGAGATGGTGGGCCAGCGCAAGGCCCGCCTCCTTCTCCATGCCGAAGACGCGAACGCTTAAACGCCCGACCGCGCTGGCGACGCGGTCGCAGTAAAGATCGAGCGTGGCGAAGTCGGGCGCTCGGATGTCGGCGACGACGTCCATCTCCATGCCGTCTATGACGGCGATGAAATCCTCGCGCTGGAGATTGAATTCACGCACGCAGTGCGCCAATGCGCGCAAATGGGGCGGCGCCGTGCCGGCGTAGATCGCGTCGATGTCGGCGCGCCAGCGCTGCAATTGTTCGAGCCGTAAATCCTTCGGCCCGCCATCGTCGGCGATATCGTCGACCAGGCGGCAGAACGAGTAGATCTCGAACATCGCCTCGCGCTGCACCTTCGGCATAATGCGCATGGCGGCGTAGAACGAACTGCCGCTGGCGCGCTGATTGGCGTCCGCAACGGGCTGGTCGGCCACAGTGCTCACGGCTGAGCCACCAAAACAGGACGGTGGAAGGCGGCGCGGCGGAAGGCGCCCTTGGCTACGGCGAACAAACCGAAGCCGGCGGCGCTGATTTTACCGACGTGCACGCGCTCGCTCAACGGGTCGTGCTTAACCAGAATGTGAGTAATGTGGCGCGCCAACTCCTGGACGACCGAGAGTTCGAGCCCCAGCCGGAAATCCTTGACCATCACCGGCAGTCTATCGCCTTGCGCCAGCAGCGCCTCGGCGCGCATGGACAATCCCGCGAGGCAGCGGTGCAATTCCGGCGACGCTTTTGGCGCGGCCAGCGCGTCGACTCCGAGGCCGCAGGCAGCCAGCGCATCGAGCGGCACATAGACGCGGTCGAGGTTGCGGTAGTCGGCCGCGCAGTCCTGGAGGTGATTGATGATCTGCAGGGCTGCGCAGATGGCGTCGGAGGCAGGCCACGTGTCGCGGCTCTCGCCATGCACGTCGAGCACGAAACGTCCGACCGGCATCGCGGAATAGGCGCAGTAGCCCATCAGGTCGTCCCAGTCGCGGTAGCGCAGCTTGGTGGCGTCGAGACGAAAGGCCTTGAGCAGATCCTGCGCGTGCTGTGGCGACATGCCGCGCTCCGCCAACGCGTGGCGGAGCGCCGCGGCCACCGGACTGTCGTTGCTGGAGCCGAGGAGATCGGACTCCAGGCGGTCCAGCAGCGCGAGCTTTTCGGGTGCCGGCAGGGAAGGGTGATCGGCGATGTCGTCGGCGCTGCGGACGAATTCGTAGAAGGCAAGGATCAGCGCGCGGTGCCGCGGCTGGATCAGCCAAGACGCTACGGGGAAGTTTTCGTCGCGGTGGGTCTTTTCGGATCGAAATTCCCGGGCATTCGTCATCATACGCCGTTCACGTTCGCCTGAACGCGGCCTTTCCAGAGGCCGCCGCGGTTGCGGGCGTATTGATAGGCGGAGTCGAAGGTAAATGCCATGTAAGCCAGCGCCACCGCCGGCAGAAACGGCCCCCACAGCGGCGATAACCGGTAAAACCGCAGCATCGGCTGGAATGCCAGCGCCATAATGGTCCAGGACAGCAGCCCCAGGTCCCGGGCGAGCCCGTGGCCGAAAACCGCCAGCAGGACCGGCACTACATAAGTCAGCGCCATGCCGGCAACCGTCCCGGCCAG
>DASWPX010000171.1:0-3476 GCA_036398395.1 Pseudolabrys sp.
GGGCCCGCCGCGTAACCGACGCAAGGCGCCTCGAATACCTCCGCCCACCACGCCACGCGCTCCTCGATCGCCGCGAAGGACGGCCGGTTGCCCTGCGCGTCGGGCTCGCCGAACATGACGTAATCGGCGCCGAGCTCGGCCGCGGTCATGGCGTCATGACGGGTGGACAGGTTTCCGGCGCCGGCGATCCAGTCCGGCTTGAGCTTGCCAATCGCTTCGGTGAATTCGGCCAGCCCCGTCAGATGCGCGCCATCGGCGCCGGCGCGCGCGACTAGTTCGTTATGGCCGTCGAGCAGCAGTGCGGCGTTGCGGTCCTGCACGATCGCAGCGACTGCTTTGGCGCGGTTGATCAGCATACGCTCGTCGGCATCCGTCAAACGCAACAGCACGGCGGCGATGTCGCCGGCGGCGAGCGTTCCCGCCAGGTCGAAGGCCGCCGGGTCCGCAAGCAGAGGCGTGACGAGATAAAGCCGTGACGCCGGCCGCGGTTCGACCTTGTCAGGCCGTGCGGATTTGTTTCGGGGAGACTTGTTTCGACGAGGCATGGCCTGCGCATGCTAGCCCAATCGGGCGGAAAGGTGACGCTCCGTCATGAACTTTACGTACGGAGCGCGATCTCGGCGGCGAGCCGGGCGATGACGCTATTCCAGTCGCCGATCGAAGGCTGCCGGAACAGTCTGGCGTTTGGGTACCAGGGGCTGTCCTCGCGGTCCATCAGCCAGCGCCAATCGCCTCCATGCGGCAGCAGCAGCCAGAGCGGCTTGCCCAGGCTGCCGGCCAGGTGCGCCACCGCCGTATCGACCCCGATCACGAGGTCGCATTGGGCGATGGCCGCCGCGGTGTCGGCGAAGTCGGCGAGTCGTTCGTCCAGGCGGTGCAAAAGCGCGCTTTCGAGCGCCAGGTGGTCGCTTTCGCGGATGTCGCGTTGCAAGCTGATGAAGATGATGTCGGGAATGGCCAGCAAGGGCGCGAACTGCGCCAGCGGGATGCTGCGGTTATGGTCGTTGGCGTGCGACGGCTTGCCGGACCAGGCGAGGCCGACGCGCAGGCGATCCGTGGGCGGCAGCAGCGCGCGCCAGATGGCCATACGATCCTCGGGCACGCGCAGATAGGGCACGGTGCCCGGTATGGTCGCCAGCGTCGTGCCGAAGGCGAGCGGCAGGCTGAGCAGCGGACAATGCAGGTCGAAAGCCGGCAGCGCCACACCGCGGCCGATCAGAGCGCCGACTCCGTCGAGGCTTGCGAGCAGCGGCATCACCGCGTCGGGCACTTCGAGAATAACCCTGGCGCCGCGCGCGGCCACCATCGGCACGTACCGCGCGAACTGGATCGTGTCGCCGAAGCCCTGTTCGGCGTGCAGCAAAATTGTCTTGCCGCGCAGGTCTTCGCCGCGCCACAGCGGCTGCGTGAAGCCACGGATCGAAGCCCCGGCGCGCCGCCAGCGCCATTCGTAACCCGGCCAGCCTTTTTCAAAGTCGCCATGCGACAGATGCAGCAGCGCCTTGTTCCAATGCGCTTCGGCGAGCTGTGGCGAAAGGGCGATGGCGCGTTCGAAGCATTCCAGCGCCTCATCGTCGCGATCGAGATCGCGCAATGCGTTGCCGCGATTGACTAGCGCGTCGGCGTAGCCAGCTTTGAGCGAAAGCGCGCGCTCGAAGCCTGCGAGCGCTTCAGCGGCGCGGTTCAAGTCGAGCAGCGCGTTGCCGCGGTTGTTGTGCGCCTCGGCGTAATCGGGCTTGAGCGCCAGTGCCGCGTCGAAGTGCGCCAGCGCCTCGCGCGGACGGCGCAGGCACCACAGCGCGTTGCCGCAATTGTTATGAATCTCGGCGAAGTCCGGCTTGATCGCCAGCACGCGCTCATAGCCACTCAGCGCTTCGGCAAAACGGCCCAATGCGTAGAGAGTGTTGGATTGGGCAATCAGGGCGTCGATGAAATCCGGCTGCAGCGCGACGGCCTGCGCGTAGCTGGCGAGGGCCTCCTCGGAGCGGTTGAGGACCGCGAGCACCGTGCCATAGTTGGAATGGGCGGCGGCCGAGCGGGAGTTGGTCCGCAGCGCCCTTGCGATCAGGGCAAGCGCCTCGGCATGCTGGCCGCTCTGATGCCGCATCACGCCGTAGAGATGCAGCGCGTCGAAATTGTCCGGCTGCGTGGCGAGCACGGCAACATAGAGTTCTTCGGCCTGCGGGAAATTGCCGCGCCGGTGGAAGCCGAGCGCACGGCGCAAGGCGTCGGCGGTATCGGCGGGCGCTGGATGCGGCTTGGATTTCGCCATGAATCCTCGAATCAGCGCGAGGTTATTCGCTCCATGGACGCAACGCACGCCTCCGGCCTTCTTGCTGGGCCGTGTTTTCTACGGCGAACCGGTCGCCACTTCGCCGAAAAATGCTCTAGCATCGCCGGCAAAGCCGGCAAAAAAACACCAGGGGAATAAGGAAATGCTCAAGAGACTGTCGCTGCTGCTCCTTTGTCTTGCCGCGTGGCCGGCTATGGCCGCTGACTATCCGGCGAAGCCGATCCGCATGGTGGTGCCCTTTGCGCCGGGCGGCGGCACCGACGTGCTGGGCCGCATCATCGGTCAGCGCCTGTCCGAGCAATGGGGACAGGCGGTGATCGTGGAAAACCAGCCCGGCGCCTCGGGCGGCATCGGCACGCGCGCCGCCGCCAAGGCCGAGCCCGACGGCTACACGTTGCTGATGGCCTCGACCGGCGCGCTGATGGCGGCTTCGGCGGCGCTGTCGCCGGAGGGCGGCTTCGACGTCGATAAATTCTTCGCGCCGATCACCGTGGTGGCGGCGCCGCCTTATGTCGTGGTGATCAATCCGGAGGTGAAAGCCTCGTCGATCAAGGAACTGATCGCGCTGGCGCGCGAGAAGCCGAAGGCGGTGTCGTTCGGCTCGTCGGGCGTGGGCGCGGCCTCGCACCTGTCCGGCGCGCTGTTCGAGAAGGAGGCCAGCATCGAGATGCTGCACGTGCCCTACAAAGGCACCGAGCCCGCGGTCACGGATTTGCTCGGCGGACGCATCGACATGATGTTCTCGCCTTCGACCACGGTGCAGGCGCTGATCGCAGCCGGCAAGCTCAAGGCGCTCGCCACCACCGGGGTCAAACGCTCGAAGTTTTTCCCCGACGTGCCGACGGTGGCGGAAGCGGGGCTGCCCGGTTACTCCTCGATCGGCTGGTTCGGTCTGCTCGCACCGGCGCATACGCCGAAAGAAATCGTCGACAAACTCAACGCGGCGGTGGTCGCCATCATGAACACGCAGGACTTCAAGGACCGGCTGGCCTCGCTCGGCGCCGAACCGCAGCCGCAGACGCCGGAAGAGTTCAGCCGCTACATCAACGCCGACGTGGCGAAATGGTCGGCGCTGGTCAAGGAGTGCGACATCGCGCTGCCGGGGATGGGGAAGTAGTTGCACTTCACCGTTTAACGTAGTACTTTTGTGCCATGATACGGTCGTGGCGCAATTCCGTGACCC
>DASWPX010000172.1:0-3837 GCA_036398395.1 Pseudolabrys sp.
AGCGTCGGAGCGCTCTGTCAGGCCAAGAAGGACGGCAAGGCCAAACATATCGGCGTCGCCAATTTCACCACCAAGATGCTGGACGAGGCCTGGGCAGTGACCTCGGAGCCGCTTGTCTGCAATCAGATCGAGATGCATCCCTTCATCAACCAGGACAAGGTGGTGGCGGCGAGCAAGAAGCACGGCATGGCGGTGGTTGCCTATTGCCCAATCGCGCGCGGCAAGGTGCCGGGTGCCGACGCGCTCGAGCGCATCGGCAAGGCGCACAGCAAGAGCGCGGCACAGGTATCGTTGCGTTATCTGGTGCAGATGGGCGTCTGTGCCATTCCGCGCACCGCGACGCCGGACCATTTGAAGGCCAATATCGACGTGTTCGATTTCAAGCTGTCGGACGCCGAGATGGCGGAGTTGAAGAAGCTCAATGCCACCAATATGCGCGTGGTCAATCCGCCGCACGCGCCGGTCTGGGATACGCCGTGATCCGAATCGCGGCGTTTCTCGTCGCATTCGGCTTGCCCTGCGCATCGTGTTTCGCGCAAGCCAATAAGCCGAATGTCCGCGATTCCGCCGCGATCCAGGATTGCGTCAAGACCAAAACCGGCAGCAACTGGAATTGGGAAAAGTGCATCGGCATGATTTCCGAGCCTTGCGTGAAGGATGAGACGTCAATGCCGCCGTCTGAAATCATGGCCTGTTACGTCCGCGAGGAAGCGGTGTGGGACGACATCCTCAACGAGAGCTTCCGCCGCCTGCGCGCGCGGCTCGACGAAACGAAAATGGGCAAGCTACGCGAGATGCAGCGCGCCTGGATCGCGTCTCGCGATAAGACCTGCGCGTTTTTCTACGACTACTTCGAGGGCAGCATGGCCAATCCGATGATGGCGGCCTGCACCGCCCGTGAAACCGGGCGGCGCGCATTGTTCCTGCTCGGCTTCGCCAACGACCAAGAGAGCAAGTGATGCAGGACGTCGAGGCCAAAGGTTTCCATATCCCGATCATCGGCCTGGGGACCTGGGCGTTGCGCGGCCGCGACTGCGCGCGGCTGGTCGAGCAGGCCATCCGCATCGGCTATCGCCATATCGATACCGCCCAGATGTACGACAACGAAACCGAAGTGGGCGAGGGCGTGCGCGCCTCCGGCATGCGCGACAAGGTCATGGTCACGACCAAGGTGCAGCCGGAGCGGCTGGCGCCGCACGACCTCGACCGCTCGGTAAAGGAAAGCCTGGCGCGGCTGCGGCTCGACGCCATCGATCTGCTGCTGATCCATTGGCCGAACCCGCGCGTTCCGCTTTCCGAGACGCTCGGCGCCATGGTCAAGCTGAAGCGCGAAGGTCACGTCAAGCAGATCGGCGTGTCGAATTTCACGGTGGCGCTGATCGAGGAAGCCAACAGGATTTCGCGGGATCTGGTCTGCAATCAGATCGAATGCCACCCGTTCCTCGACCAGGACAAGGTGATCTCCGCCTGCCGCAAGGCCGGCATGGCGGTGGTGGCTTATAGTCCGATCGCGCGCGGCGGTGCCAAAGGCGACACGGTACTGGAACGCATCGGCAAGGCGCATGGCAAGTCGGCGGCGCAAATCTGTCTGCGCTGGCTGACGCAGCAGGGCATCGTCGTGATCCCGCGCACCAGCAAAATCGAGCGACTGCAAGAAAATCGCGACATCCTGGATATCGACCTGTCTGACACCGAGATGAAGGAGATCGCGGGCCTCGCGCGCGGCCGCCGCATTGTCGATTGGTCCTGGTCACCCCAATGGGACTGATTGGCCGGTGACCGCTATCATTGCCGACACCGCCCTGGTCCTGTTCTCCGGCGGCCAGGACTCAACGGTCTGCCTCGCCTGGGCGCTGGAGCGTTTCGCGCGCGTTGAAACGGTCGGTTTCGACTACAGCCAGCGCCACGCGGTCGAGCTCAGCGTTCGGGCGCGTTTGCGCGCCGGGCTTTCGGCGTTGCGTCCGGCCTGGAAATCACGGCTCGGCGACGATCATATGGTCAAGCTCGACGCCATCGCCGCCATGTCCGACACGGCGCTGACGCGCGAGACCGCCATCGAGATCGCCGAAACCGGATTGCCGACCACCTTCGTGCCCGGCCGGAATCTGATCTTCTTCTGCTTTGCCGGCGCATTGGCCTATCGCCGCGGCGCGCGGCATTTGATCGCCGGCATGTGCGAGACCGATTATTCGGGCTATCCGGATTGCCGCAACGATACGGTGGAAGCCATGCAGGCCGCCCTCAATCTCGGCCTCGGCAAGGACATCGTCATCCATACGCCGCTGATGTGGATCGACAAGGCCGCGACTTTCGCCATGGCCGAGGAAATCGGCGGCGCCAGCCTGCTCGACCTCGTTGTCGAGGACACGCATAGCTGTTATCTGGGCGACCGCAGCCTTCGGCACGACTGGGGCTATGGCTGCGGCGATTGCCCGGCCTGCCAATTAAGATCGCGCGGTTTTACGAAATTCATCGCTATGCGGAAATCGACATGAAAATGAGCGCCAACGAAATACGCAAGAATATCGAAGGGGCGGTTTTTCTCCTGCTCTATTGCCTAACGGTCCCGACCGCCAATTGGATGATCGGCCATGTCGGAACGCTCTGCCTGCCGGGCCGGCCCTGTCTGATCCCGGTGGCGCCCGGCCTGATGGCGCCGTCCGGCGTGTTGATGATCGGCGCGGCTTTGGTATTGCGCGACCTGGTGCAGCGCCGCCTGGGGATCGAGTTCGGCCTCGGCGCCATTATCGCCGGGGCGTCGATTTCGGCGGCGATTTCGCCGCCGGCGCTGGTATTGGCGTCGGCTTCGGCCTTTCTGATCTCGGAATTCGCCGATTTCGCCGTCTACACGCCGCTCGCCCGCCGCCGGCTGGTGCTGGCGGTGATGGCGTCGAGCATGGTCGGATTGATCGTGGACTCGATTGCGTTCCTGTGGCTCGCTTTCGGCTCGTTGGAATTCCTGTCCGGCCAGATCGTCGGCAAGACCTGGATGGTGCTGCTGTCCGTTCCGCTCGTGGTTTATCTTCGCCGCCGCGACGAGCGGATTGGCCTTAACCCCGCTTAGAGACCGTCGTCATGACCGCCACGCTCGATACGCTGCGCAACGTCACCACCGGCACCGTCACGACGATGCTGCTGAAGAAGGGCATCCGCCGCTCGTGGATGGCGGGCGCGATGCCGCTTGGATTCTCCGGCAAGCGCGTGGTCGGGCCCGCCTTCACGTTGCGTTTCGTGCCGGTGCGCGAGGATCTGGCGACGCCGGAGAGCTGGTCGAGCCCGATCTCGACGCGCGCGGCGATCGAGGCCATGCCGGAAAATTGCGTGGTGGTCGCCGATGCCATGGGCGTGACCGGCGCCGGCATTTTCGGCGATATCCTGTGCATGCGCATGGTCAAACGCGGCGTCACCGCGCTGATCACCGACGGCGTGATGCGCGACAAGCATGGCGTGGTCGCCACCGGCCTGCCGGTCTGGTGTGCCGGCATGGCGGCGCCGGCCTCGGTCAACCAGCTTACGTTCGGCGGCTGGGAAGAGCCGATCGGCTGCGGCGGCTGCGCAATCTTTCCCGGGGACATCATCGTCGCCGACGACGACGGCGCGGTGGTGATCCCGAAGAACCTCGCCGATTTCGTCGCCAATGAGGGCGCCGAACACGAACTCCTGGAAAGCTGGCTGGTGCAGGAAGTGGAGAAGGGCGCGAAACTGCCCGGGCTCTACCCGCCCAACGAGGAAAACAAGAAGCGCTACGAGGATTGGAAGAAGAAACGTTGATGTTCTTCGTCCTGTCGAAAACCGCTGCGTTTCTATTGATGCCTTCGAATTTTCTGATCGGTCTCG
>DASWPX010000173.1:0-6067 GCA_036398395.1 Pseudolabrys sp.
CGCTATCTTTCGAAATGGATCGGCTGCACCGCTCGTGCCGCCGGCTCATATGGCTCAACCCGCTTCTGCGCTTCGAGGGTTTCGAGGCGCGCGCCAAGGGCGTGCGGGCGATGCTGCCGCATGTTGACGAACTGCGGTCGATTCACAATCTGGAGTCGATGACGGACCTGGTGCGCGCGCTTTCGGGCGCGCAGTTGACGGACCGCGATCCGAAACAAATGCTGCGGCACGTTGCCTGACGGAGGACACACATGCTTTCACGCGATGAAGACATTCTCAAGGCCGCCGAGGACTGGCGAAAAGCGGGCCGCGGCGTGGCGCTCGCCACAGTGGTGGAAACCTGGGGCTCGGCGCCGCGGCCGGTCGGCTCCAATCTGGTGATCGACAATGACGGCAATTTTCTCGGCTCCGTTTCCGGCGGCTGCGTCGAAGGCGCGGTGGTGACGGAAGCCATCGATGTGATCGACAGCGGCAAGCCGAAGATGCTGGAATTTGGCGTCGCCGACGAGGCGGCGTGGAAAGTCGGCCTCTCCTGCGGCGGCACCATCCGGGTCTATGTCGAGAAGGTAGGCTGACGTGAAACTCGATATCCTCTATGCGCTTAATGCCGAACGTGACGCGCGGCGGGCCGTCGTCGTCGTCACCGATGTGGCGAGCGGCGAACAGCGGCTGGTGAAGGCTGCGGACGTGGCCAAGGACCCGCTCGGCGATCTGCTTGAGAAGCGCTTGCGCATGGCGAAAAGCGGCATGGAAGAAACCGCGCAGGGCAAGGTGTTTCTCACCGTGCATGTGCCGTCGCCTCAATTGGTCATCATCGGAGCCGTTCACATCAGCCAGGTACTGGCGCCGATCGCGACATTGCTCGACTACGACGTGACGATCGTGGACCCACGGACCGCCTTTGCCAGCGCCGAACGGTTTCCCGATGTGAAAGTCGTGGCCGAGTGGCCCGACGTCGCGTTGCCACCGCTCCATGTCGATCACTACACGGCATTTGTCGCGGTTACGCACGATCCCAAGATCGACGATCCGGCGCTGACCCACGCGCTCGAGCGGGACTGTTTCTACATCGGTGCGCTCGGTTCGCGAAAAACCCACGGCAGGCGCCTGGAGCGATTGAAAGCGGCCGGCATCCGCGATACCGATCTCGCGCGCATCCATGCGCCGATAGGGCTCAATATCGGCGCCGTGTCGCCGGCCGAAATCGCGGTTTCCATCATGGCAGAGATAACCCAGCGTCTGCGTCAGAAAGCGGAGAAGGCGGAAGCGGCATGAAGTTCGGCCCTGTCGTCCCGGAAGAAGCGCTCGGCGCCACGGCGGTGCATTCGCTCCGCCATGGCGGCCTCGTGCTCAAGAAGGGCACCCTCATCGGGCCGGCGGAAGTGGCGGCGCTCAAAGCCGCGGGCGTTAAGGAAGTCGTGGTGTCGAGGCTGGAGTCCGGTGACGTGTCGGAAGACCAGGCCGCCGCCGATATCGCCGCGGCCTGCGCCGGCGCGAGCGTGCGAACCGATCGCGCCTTCACCGGGCGCTGCAATCTATTCGCCGAAAGCGCCGGCGTGCTGGTGGTCGACAAAGACAGCGTCGACCGGCTCAACCGCATCGACGAAGCGGTGACCATCGCGACTTTGTCCGCTTACAAAGCCGTCGTCGAAGGCGAGATGATCGCCACGGTGAAGATTATTCCGTTTGCGCTCCCCGGCGCTGCGCGCGACAGGGCCGTCGCCGAGGCAAAAAATGCAAGGCCGGTCATTCGCATCGCGCCCTACAAGGTGCGCAAGGTCGGCATCGTCTCGACATTGCTGCCGGGTTTGGCGCCGAAGGTCGTGGAGAAGACTCTCAAAATCACGGCCACGCGCATCGCGCCCGCCGGCGCCAAAATCGTAGCCGAGCGCCGCGTGCCGCACGACCAGGCGGCGCTGGCGCGCGCCATCGACGAGGTGCTCAAGGCCGGCGCCGAACTGGTGATCGTGTTCGGCGCCTCAGCGATTGCCGACCGGCGCGACGTGATCCCGATGGCGATCGAGGCGGTCGGCGGCGAGATCGAACATTTCGGCATGCCGGTCGATCCCGGCAATCTGATGCTGATCGGACGCCTGCACGGCAATGCGGTGATCGGCGCGCCCGGTTGTGCGCGCTCGCCGAAGGAGAACGGCTTCGACTGGGTGCTGATGCGCCTGCTGGCCGGTCTTCCCGTCAGCCGTACCGACATCACCGGCATGGGCGTCGGCGGCCTGCTGATGGAAATCGTGACACGGCCGCAACCGCGCAGCGAGCCGGATCTTGAACAAAAGGGCCGCATTGCCGCGGTGTTGCTCGCCGCCGGACGTTCGACCCGGATGGGGGCGGTCAACAAGATGCTGGCCAAAATCGGCGGCAAGCCGCTGGTGCGCATCGCCGCCGAGCAGGCGCTTGGTTCGCAGGCCACGCCGGTCATCGTCGTTACCGGGCATGAACGTGAAAAAGTGGAGCGTGCGCTCGAAGGAATTCCGGTCCGTTTCGTTCACAATCCGGACTATGCCGAAGGCCTTGGTACGTCGCTCCGGGCTGGAATCGGCGCCGTGCCGGACGGGGCCGACGGCGCCATCGTTTGCCTCGGAGACATGCCGCAGGTCGACAGCGCGCTGATCGACAAGCTGGTCGCGGCCTTCGACCCGGACAGCGGCGCGCTTGTCGTGGTGCCCAGCATCGAGGGACGGCGCGGCAACCCGGTGGTCTGGGCGCGGCGATTCTTCAACGAACTGATGTCGATCAACGGCGATTTCGGCGCCCGCTACCTGTTGGGCAATTATGCCGAGGCGGTAGTCGAAGTCCCGGTCGCCGGCGACGCGGCGCTGACCGACGTGGACACGCCCGAGTCGCTGTCAGCCGTCAAGGCCGAAATCGAACGCGCTTAAGACTCGAATCGTTGATCGCCAACCGCGACTCACCGCTTAGCTAGAGGCGAGGGTCGGGTGAGGCATGATGAGCGACGTCTATACGCCTGCGGTGCGCGCGGTTGTGGTTGCGAGCCTTGTGCTTGCCACCGCCACCCTGATGCTGGTCACGTTCAATGCCGCGCGGGCGGCCGGGGCGCTGGCGATCGGCTCCTGCGGCGCCTTCGGCGAGGCCTATGACTTCCCCACGCTCGACGAGGCCCGCCAGAGCGCGATGTCCAAATGCCAGGGCGACGCCTGCCGGGTGGTGACCATCGCCAAGCGCGGTTGTGCGGCCTTTGCGGTGGATTTCACCAACCCTTGCGGTGCGCGCGGCTGGGGTAGGGGGCCGCGTCTCGGCGGCACCCAGAACGAGGCCTTGCAGGCCTGCTACAAGGACGGCGGCAAGGAATGCGTGATCCGCACGTTCTTTTGCGACGCCAAAGGCTGAGGCGGGTCTCTTTTTCCTATCCTTGATCCGACGAACAGGCGGACGCTTGCGCGCCGCGTCCATTCGACCTAAACTGACTGACCGGTCAGTCAGTAGTCAGGATCATGGCGGCACAGCTTACCCATCCGCGCAAGAAAGCGGGGCGCCGCAAGAGTGCCGCGGCGCGGCCGTCGCGCGCAGCGGCGGCGCACGCTGGCAAGGGACGTAACGCCCGCAGCGCCGCCCGGCGCGACGCGATCCTTGCCGCCGCGCTCGAGGAATTCTCCGCCCGCGGCTTCGAGGCGACACGGCTTGACGACGTCGCCAAACGCGCCGGCGTCGCCAAAGGCACGATCTATCTCTACTTCCGAGACAAGGAGAGCCTGTTCCAGGAGCTCATTCGCAGCATGCTGACGCCGGTTGTCGGCAGCATCGAGGCGATGGGGGCGGCCGACCTGCCGGTGCGGGTGCTGGCCGAACAGATCGTCGATTTGTTCGTGCTCGAGATTTACGAAACGCGCCGCAAGGACGTGATCCGGCTGATGCTCACGGAAGGCCGGCGTTTCCCCAAGCTTGCCGAGTTTTATTACCGCGAGGTGCTCTCGCGCATCATCGGCGCGGTGCGCGCCCTCTTGGCGCGCGCGGCCGCGCGCGGCGAAGTTCCTCAGGGGCTTGTTGATTTCCCGCAAATCATCGCGGCGCCGGGACTGGTAGCTATCGTCTGGAGCGGCTTGTTCGAACGCTTCGAGCCGCTCGACGTGCGCGCCATGATGAAAGTACATCTCGAGATGCTGTTTGCGGCCGGGAGAGTGAAATGAAATATCCCGGCGCCGCGGCGATCTTGCTGGCGGGCCTTGCGCTCGCCGGCTGCGGCAAGAGCGACGAACGCATGCTGCAAGGCTGGGTCGAGGCCGAGATGGTGTTCGTATCGCCCGACGAACAGGGCCGCGTCGAAACCCTCAAAGTGCGCGAGGGCGACCGGGTCGAGAAGGGGGCGTTGCTGTTCACGGTCGACAACGACCTTCAGCAGTCCGACATGCTGGTGCGAAAAACCGCCGTGACCAACGCGCAGCAGAATTTCGACCGCGCCAAGGAATTGCTCAAGACCAACGCCGGCACGCAAAAGACCTATGAGGATTCGGAAGCCGCGCTGCGGCAGGCGAAGGCCAATCTGGCCTGGGCCGAAACGCGTGTGGAGCGCCGCAATGCCTATAGTCCGGCGGCGGGCACCGTCCAGCAGGTCTATTACCGGCCGGGCGAAACGGTGCCGGCCGGCCGGCCCGTGATCGCGCTATTGCCGCCCGCCAATCTGAAAATTCGTTTCTTCGCGGCGGAAGCCGATCTGGCCGCGATCAAATACGACGATGCCGTAACCGTATCCTGTGATGGCTGCGAAAAGGGATTGACGGCGAAAGTGAGCTTCATCGCGCGTAGCGCGGAATACACGCCGCCGGTGATCTACAGCATGGACGAGCGAGCCAAGCTCGTATTTCTCATCGAGGCGCGGCCCGAACATCCGGAGAAATTCCATGTCGGACAACCTGTGTCGGTCACGCTGACAAAGCCGGCGGCGCCATGAGCGCGCAAAATGGCGAACACGACATCGTCATCGACGTCCATCATCTGACGAAAAAATTCGACGGGCGGGCGGTCGTGCGCGACCTGTCGATGCAGGTCAAGCGCGGCACCATCTACGGCTTTCTCGGTCCCAACGGCTCCGGCAAGACCACCACGATCCGCATGCTGTGCGGGCTGCTGACCCCCGACGAGGGCACCGGCACGTGTCTTGGCTACGACATCCGGACCGAGACCGACAGGATCAAACGCCAGGTCGGCTACATGACCCAGCGTTTCAGCCTCTATCAGGACCTGTCGGTGCGCGAAAACCTGGAATTCATCGCCCGCGTCTACGGCATCGAGAATCCGCGCGGCGCCGCGCGCGAGGCCATTGAGCGCCTTGGCCTCAATGGCCGCGAGGAGCAGATCGCCGGCGAATTGTCGGGCGGCTGGAAACAGCGGCTGGCGCTCGGTGCCTGCACGCTGCCCGGCCCGCAGCTATTGCTGCTCGATGAACCGACCGCCGGCGTCGATCCAAAGGCGCGCCGTGAGTTCTGGAACGAAATCCACGCGCTCGCCGCAAACGGACTGACCGTACTGGTTTCCACCCATTACATGGACGAGGCCGAGCGCTGCCACGAGATTGCTTACATCGCCTATGGCGAGTTGCTGGTGCATGGCACGGTCGAACACGTCGTCGAATCCGCTCATCTGACCACCTATGTCGTGAGCGCCGCAGGAGGTGCCGGGCTCAGTCAACTGTCCGAAGAACTCACCGGCAAACCAGGCATCGACATGGTGGCGCCGTTCGGCACCAGTCTGCACGTGTCAGGCCGCGAGGCCGGCGCCCTCGAGACGGCAATCACCCCGTATCGCGCGCGCAAAGGGCTCGACTGGAAGCGCTCGGAGCCGTCGCTGGAGGACGTGTTCATCGATCTGATGAACCGGTCGAAGGATAACTTCCAATGACGCACGTCCTGCCGCGCGAAGCGCCGCGCCGCATCCAGGGCTACGGTTTTGTCCGCAAGACCTGGGCGATGCTGGTGAAGGAATTCATCCAGTTGAGGCGCGACCGCGTGTCCTTCGCCATGATCGTGATGATCCCGCTGATGCAGTTGATGCTGTTCGGCTATGCCATCAACACGACGCCGCGCGACCTGCCGACGGC
>DASWPX010000174.1:0-3867 GCA_036398395.1 Pseudolabrys sp.
ACCCAGCGGAAGCCGCCTTCCACGCCGGTCGTCCAGCCGCCGAACTGCCACCAGCCATTGTGAATGCCGAAATAGTTGCTCGGCACTTTCTGGCCCACGTTGTTGGGATTTCCGAGGATCGTGTTATCGGCGTGCGGCACCATGATCCCGGCGCCGGCTTTGCCGATAAATGCAAGACTGAGAGTTTCGTTCGTCTCGCCAAGCAACGGCTGCCGGTAGACCAAGTTGGTCATTAGGCTGTTGGCGCCGTTATGCAGCAAATAACGAAAATACGTGCCGCCTAGCGCCTGGTTTCCATTGACCGGGACTCCGCCGATCGTTCCGGTCACGTTGGCGACCTGACCGTCGGTGGAGGTGTATTTGGTGTGATCGAAGTTCAATTCCACGCCGATCGTGCGTTTGTCGTTGATGAAGCGGCCGATGCGAATGTTGTATTGCGGCCCGAACAGATCGCCGGAGAGGAACCCGCTCATGTCCGGTTCGTCGTGGCCTTGGACGCCATGTACGGTGAAGTCGTTGCCCTGGGACGGCTGCGAAACATGGATATCGGTCGGGGCCCAATATTGTCTGCTCGTGCCGAACGAAAAATACCATTCGCCCTCGCGGAAAAATTTCACGAACTGCGTGCCGGGAGAGTCGACCGAATGCCCCAAGTAGACATTTTCGCGGGCCTGCGCGGATAGCGCCGGCCGGTCGATGTATAGCTGCGGCGTCGTCAGCGGCGGCTGCGCCTGCACGGCGGAAGATGGCGCCGGGGCCGCCGCGGGCTGCGGCTGAGGCGGCGCCGCGCTGACGGAAGGCCGCGCGCGCACCGCGTTGGCGGAAGGCGGCACGAATATGGGTCCGGATTGCGCTTGAGCCACCGTGACCGAAGGCGGCACTTTGATGCCGGCAGGCGGCACTTGAACGCCAGCGGGTGGCACTGGGACGCCGGCAGGCGGCACCAGGATCGGGGCTTGCTGGGCCTGAACGGCCCCGCCACCAATCGTTATCGCCAAAACCGCCGCCTGAATCGCCCCGCAATTTCGCATAGCGCCGCAATCACTTACACATCTTACATGGCCGGAAAATGATGGATTGGTTATACACCAGCCACCCGCGTAATAGTAAAGCCGCTGCAATTATCGCCGGATTTGCCTAACGGCACGGACGGCGCCATCGGCCGAAGCCGCGCTCACCGCGCGGTGATCTTGGCCTTCGCCGGCCGCGGCGCGATCGAGCCGGTCGGCGCGGGATCGGACTTGGGCGGCGCTGCGGTATTCCTGGCGGCCTTGCCGGGCACGGCGACGTTCGAGGTCGAAGCCTTCGACAGTGGCGGCGGCATCGCGGGTGCGCCGGCGTCCTTGGCGGCATCCGCCGGCAAAGCCGCGTCCGGGTAGCGCGCGCGCATGTCGCGCAGGAAGGTGTCGAGCGTGTCGACGTTCGATACTTTCTTGGCGATCTCCTGGAATTCCGGGCTGCCGGCGCCGATCGGCGCGCTCACGACGTCGAAGGCGCGGCGGTCGGCCCCATCCGCCATCTTGGCCTGATATTTCTCGCGCAGGCGGGCGAGTCCGATCGGCTCCTCGCCGAGCGCATAGCCGATCGCCGCGCGCAGGATGTCGCTGCGCTCGGTGTCGTTGAGCGGCGTGAAGTCGCGCCAGCGCTCGGCATAGAACAGCTCGATCTGTTCGGCGGAGTCGCGCCAGCGTTTCGCCGCCCACAGCACATCGGCCTGCAAACGGATGCCCTCGCGCGATTTGATATTGGCGATCAATTCCAGCGCCAGGTCGTGGCGGCCGAGATCCGACATGGCGCGCGCCTCGAGCAGCAGCCGCTCGTCGCGCAGTTCGTTCGACAATTCCGACGAGCGCGTCGACTGCAACGCGGCAAGCGCCCGGTCGGGCTTGCGGTTCATCAGATAAATGATGGCGAGCCTCGTCGCGACCTGCGCGCGGCCGGCGCCTTGCAGGCGGTGATCGACCTGGTGCTGCAGCAATTCAGCCGCCTGGTCGAGCAGATCCACGCCCACCAGCCTGTCGGCGAGCCTTCGGATCATCTCGTCGCCGCGCCGTCCGACCGGCGTCAGTTCGCGGAAATCGTAGAACAGGCCGAGCGCCACGACCGGCGGCAGGGCGTCGCCCTTGCCGGCGAGAAACAGGCTGTCGAACGTCGCCGCCGCCTCATCCTGGATCTTGCGGGTGAGATCGGAATTGGGATGCGCCATCATCGCGGTTCGCATGGTGTGGAAGGCGTCGCGATAGCGGTTGTCTTCGGTATAGATGTGCGCGAGCAGCTTGAGGCCTTCGGCCTCGGTCTCGTCGCCGCGCCAGACCGTGGTGAGCGTTTCCAGTTCGTGGATCACGTCGGCGCGCGGCATGTCGCCCGACGCAAACAACAGCACGATCTCGCGTAAACGTGCCTGCGCCGCGGCGCGCCGGTCGGACGACGCGATGGCGGCGCGGTAGCTGGTCAGCGCGTCCTCGGTGCGGCCGAGGCCCTCGTTGAGCCGGCCGGTCAGCACGGCGACCGACGGTTCCAGTTCGGGCGGCACGCCGATGGTCTCGAACTCGTTGACCAGCCGGGCGGCGGCGGCGAAATCTCGCACCTCGATATCTGTGCGCAGCGAGTGAAGCATCGCCGTGCGCTGCAACTCGATCGGCAGCGCACTCAGGGCGGCCTCGACATTCCTGAACGCCGCGCGCGCCTCCGGCCATTTGCCCTGGCGCGCATAGGCAACCGCCCGCCAGATCGGCGCGTCCTGCTGGTTGCCGATCTGCGGATTGGCCAGGTCCTTGAGCGTCTCGTCCGGCCGGTCCATCATCATGTCGGCGACGGCTTTGAGCACGCTGCCGGTGACGTCGTCGCTGCCGCGCTGGTCGGCAAGCGTCACATCCAATACGGCCTTGGCTTCCGCCGCCATGTCGCGCGCGAGATAAAAGCGCGCCAGATTGAGCCGCGCCGTCCGCCGCCGGGATTCGGGCGCCGCGGCGGCCAGCCGGACCAGTTCCGCCTGCCGCTCGATGAACTTGGATTCCCGGTCGAAGCCCCAGATCTGGGTGTCGAACGTCACGGAACGGATGCCGGGCGCGGCCTGCTGCGGCTGGCTGCCGAGCGAGGCCGACGACAGCGACAGGCCGCCGGGGCGGCTGATCGTGATCTTGTCGACCGCAAGCTCGGCCGCGACGTCGTCGGCGATCGGCTGCACCACCACGCCGTGCGTCGACGGCAGCACGTGCAGTTCGACGAAATCCTGGGCTTTGAGAAAGCCGCGCGCGGGTCCGAGCGCCGTAATCACCATCAGCCGGTCGCCGACGTCGGGATCGTTTATGTGGTGCAGCTTGCGCCCGTCCTCGAACGGAATGGCGATGCTGGAGCGGCCCTTGCCGGCGATGCTGCGCGCGATGCCGAGCGGGCGGCTCGGCGCCGCGCTGTCGTCGCCGATGGTGACGATCCAGCCGGGACCGTCGGCAACAAGGCTCGCCAGCAGCGGGCGTTCCAGCCGGATGCGCACGATGCCCTCGCCGTCCTCGCCGCGCTGGAAGCTGGCGTCGCGAATCGACTGGTTGCCGTCGGCCCTGAGCGCGGCCAGATCGATCTTGGAAGGGCTGTCGAACACCAGCCACAGCGTGTCGGCGCGGCGGAAGACAGCCGCCGGCGTCGGCGCGGCGAACGGGAATTCGACTTTGAAAACGTCGCCGGAGCGATTCACGATGGCGCCGACGGCGGAGTCCGGATTGGGCGCGGGCGTGGCAGGCGCGTCGACTTTCGGCTCGTCTTTCGCGTCTTGTTTCGGCTCGTCCTGTTTCGGTTCGTCTTTGGCAAGCGGCGGCACGGCGGAAGGCGCGGGCGTCTCGGTTGCGGCAACGGTCGCGGCCTTGGGCGTGG
>DASWPX010000175.1:0-23318 GCA_036398395.1 Pseudolabrys sp.
GGCCTCGGTCCGCGCCGCATCTGGTCGGATTCGAAGGGCATGCTGTGGGTGAGCTTCTGGAATACCGGCGAAGTCGGACGCTACGATTCGATCAACAAGGCCTGGAAGGTGTGGAAGCTGCCGCGCGCCAAGCAGGGTTGCTATGCCGTCTATGTCGATGACAAGGACAAGGTGTGGGTGACGGACTGGACCAACAACGCCATCCTGCGTTTCGATCCGGCAAGCGAACGGTTCGAAAGTTTCCCGAGCGACCGGCGCAATTCGTCGGTGCGCCAATTGCTTGGAAGGCCGGGCGAAGTGTGGGGCGCCGAATCCGGCACCGACCGGCTGGTGGTGGTGCGGGATTAGGCGGCACAATAATGCTTATGCCGCTTGATTCGAGCCCGAACCGCCGACACGTCCTGCAAATACTGGCAGGCGGCGCGGCATATGTTGCCGGCAACACGCAGAGTCTGGCCGGTGAGGCGCGCATCGCCGTCTTGATCGAAGGCGCGCAAGTGCTGCCGGGCGTGGCGCAACGCGTCAATTTCATCGCCGCCGCGCTGCGCGGCACGACCTATCGCGGCTATACGCTGATCGGTGGGCCGCAACAGCCGGAAAAATTCGTCGCGCGCGACGACGGTTTCGATTGCGTCACCTTTTGCGAAACCGTGCTGGCGGCGGCGAAGGCCGCCAACCTCGGCGAATTCGAGACAAACCTGAAGGGGATCCGCTACCACGACGGCGTCGTGGCCTGGCGGGAGCGCAATCATTATTTCTTCGATTGGAGCCAGCACAATATCGAGAACAAGACCTGCCGTGCCGTCGTTCTCGACGGTTCGGTCGAGCTGCGGAAATCGGTCTATTGGCAACGCGAACTCGGCCACAAGCGATTTTCGATGACGGTCATTCCGCGCGCCGTCTTGCTGGCGAACAAAAGCAAGCTCGCCGCCGGCGACATCATCGGTTTTGTGACGGCGCGGCCGAACCTGGATTATTTCCACGTCGGTTTTGTCGCCTTCGGCAAGAGTGGCGAACTGCTGCTGCGGCACGCCTCGCTCAGCCGCCATCGGGTGCTCGACGAGCGCATGGACCAGTTCTGCGCCGTCAACCGCGTGCACTACGTCACGCTGCTGCGGGCCGAAGAGCCCGAAGCCAGCGCTGTCGCGGTCAAAAAAGGCTGACCTTACGCGGCGGCCGCCTTGCCGAGCGCGTTCACTTCCGCGGTGTAGTCTTCCATCAGCGTCTTGGTGATGCCGCCCGGATTGAAATTCCAGTGCGCGGTCGCCGATTTGGCGATTTCCGACACCGCGGTGACTTCGGCGGCTGAACCGGTGATGAAGCATTCCGAGAATTCGGTCAGTTCGTCGGGCAGAATGCGGCGCTCGATCACTTCCAAGCCGCGCTTGCGCGCCAGGCCGATCACTGTTTGCCGCGTGATGCCGTCGAGGAAGCAGTCGGCGAGCGGTGTGTGGATCTTGCCGTCCTTTACGAAAAAGATATTGGCGCCGGTGCATTCGGCGACGCGGCCTTCCCAATCCAGCATCATGGCGTCGGCATAGCCTTTGCGCTCGGCCGCATGCTTGGAGATGGTGCAAATCATGTAGAGGCCGGCGGCCTTGGCGCGGCACGGCGCGGTCTTCGGATCGGGCCGGCGATAATCGGCGAGGTCGAGCCGGATGCCCTTGAGACGCTGCTCTGGATCGAAATAGCTCGGCCATTCCCAGCTTGCGATGGCGAGGTGGATCTTGTTGTTCTGCGCCGAGACGCCCATCATTTCCGAACCACGCCAGGCGATCGGACGGACATAGGCTTCCTTCTTGCCGTTCTTGTCGACCACCAGCTTCTTGGCGGCGTCGATCTCGGCGACGGAATAGGGGATGTCGAAATCCAGAATTTTGGCGGAGCGCTTCAGCCGCTCGGAATGTTCGGTGCATTTGAAGATGTGGCCGCCATAGGCGCGTTCGCCCTCGAACACGGCGCTCGCATAATGCAGGCCGTGGCTGAGCACATGCAGATTGGCGTCGGCCCACGGCACCAGCTTGCCGTCGTACCAGATGACCCCGTCGAGCCGGTCGTAGGATTGCGCAGCCATAATCTCCTCCTTGCTCTTTCGTTTCTCAGGGTCTCCCTGGCGCATGATCTGGTCCGAAAACCGGTTCCCACTTTTCGGGATCATGCGCCGCCGGCCGCTTTTGCCGCCTTGATGGCGCATTTTCAGCGCCCAATCCACACTTTGCGTCGCCGAGCGACACCCGGTATGAAAGGCCCCGATGCGCTAAAGTCCCGATCCGGACCTATTAAACGGCCTTTTGCGTACGATCCTTTCGTCCATAACGATCTTTTTGTAACATAAAATCAAAATATGTCAACATGGCTGACATAAATGTGAGTGGCAAAAATGCAGGCGGCGCCGGGCTTGCCGGGCGTCCGCAGGGCGGCAGCCAAGCCGGCCCAACGGATGCTGCTTCGGCAGCCGAGCCCACCTGGGACATCATCGAGCTTTTGTTCTTCGCCTATCGCGATTTCGTCGGCGACGCGGATGAGGTGCTCTTCAAGCTTGCCTTCGGCCGCGCGCATCACCGGGTACTGCATTTCGTCAACCGCAATCCCGGCATGAAGGTCGCGGACCTTCTGGAGATTCTCAACATCACCAAACAATCGCTCGGCCGCGTGCTCAAGCAACTGGTCGACCAGGGCTTCGTGGTGCAGAAGGAAGGCGCGCAGGACCGCCGGCAGCGGCTGCTCTACGTGACGCCGAAGGGCGAAGCGCTGTCGCTCAAGCTTGCCGGCTTGCAGACCGCGCGCATCAGCCGCGCTTTTGCCGAACTCGGACCCAACGCACATGACGCGGCACGCCGCTTTCTCACCGCCATGATCGACGCCGACAATCGCGCGGGCGTGCTGCACTTGACCGCGCGCGCCGACCGTGCCGCCAAGCCGCGAGGCTAGGATGCAGCCCGCCGCGCTTCCCGATGACGCGCCGCATCTGCTGGTGGTCGATGACGACCGCCGCATTCGCGATCTGCTGTCGCGCTTCCTTTCCGGCGAGGGCTATCGCGTCAGCACGGCCGAAACCGCGGCCGACGCGCGCGCCAGATTGACGGGCCTGAGTTTCGATCTGCTGATCCTCGACGTGATTATGCCCGGCGAATCCGGTTTCGATCTCGCCAAGGCGATCCGCGGCAATTCCACCGTGCCTATCCTGATGCTGACGGCGCGCGACGCCGCCGAGAGCCGCATCAAGGGCTTGGAGATGGGCGCCGACGATTATCTGTCGAAGCCTTTCGAGCCGCGTGAATTGTCGCTGCGCATCGCCAATATTCTCAAGCGGGTGCAGCCGGCGGCGGCGCCGCCGGTCGAGTCGGTGCGCTTCGGGCCCTTCGTTTATCACTTGAACCGCGGCGAACTGCGCAAAGGCGAAGAGATCATCCGGCTGACCGACCGCGAGCGCGACATGCTGCGCATCCTGTCGGCAACGCCGGGTGAAACGGTGGCGCGGCTTGCGCTGGCAGGTAGCGGCGGCACCGTCAGCGAGCGCGCGGTCGACGTGCAGGTCAACCGGCTGCGCCGCAAGATCGAGCGCAACCCGGCGCATCCTATGTTTGTGCAGACGGTGCGCGGTATCGGCTACCGGCTGGTGGTCGCCACATGACCAGCCTCGACTCTGGCATCGCGTCGTTGCGGAGCGCGCTTGGCCGCGTCGAGGATCTTTGGCGCCGCTACGACGCCATTCCGCCGGTGCGCCGCATCCACGCCGCGCTCGGGCAAATCCCCGAAGGCTGGCGGCGCATGAGCCGCGCGCTCAACAGCGTGATGCCGAAGGGTCTCTATGCGCGCGCGCTGCTCATCATCATCTTGCCGATGGTGATCCTGCAATCGGTGATCGCCTTCATCTTCATGGAGCGGCACTGGAGCGTCGTCACGCAGCGGCTTTCCGCCGCGGTGGTGCAGGACATCGGCGCGCTGATCGACGTTTCACGCGGCTATCCGCAGGACGCCGAGCAGGCGCAGCTACGCCGTATCGCGCAGGAGCGGCTCGGTCTGGTGGTGGATTTCCTGCCGCTGAGCGAAATGCCGCCGCCGGGGCCGAAGCCCTTCTTCTCGCTGCTCGACCAGGCGTTGTCGGAAGAAATGCGCAAGCAGATCGCCCGGCCGTTCTGGATCGACACCGTGGGGAAATCGTCGCTGGTGGAGATTCGCGTGCAACTCGACAATACGGTGATGCGGGTATTCGCGCGCCGAAGCGCCGCCTATGCCTCGAATTCGGAAATCTTCCTGCTCTGGATGGTCGGCACCTCGGTGGTATTGCTGAGCGTCGCCATCATTTTCCTGCGCAATCAGATCAAGCCGATCCTGCGGCTGGCCGATGCCGCCGAAGCTTTCGGCAAGGGCCGCGACGCACCGAATTTCCGCCCGCGCGGCGCGCGCGAGGTGCGGCGTGCGGCCGCGGCTTTCATTGAGATGAAAACCCGCGTCGAGCGCGCCATCGAGCAGCGCACCGCCATGCTGGCGGGCGTGTCGCACGACCTGCGCACGGTGCTCACCCGCTTCAAGCTCGAACTGGCGCTGATCGACGACAATCCGGAAATCGAGGCGATGAAGAAGGACGTCGACGAGATGGCGCGCATGCTGGAGGCCTATCTGGCCTTCGCGCGCGGCGATCTCGGCGAGGCTTCGGCGCCGACCGACATGGCCGCCTTTCTCGAGGAACTCAGGCTCGATGCCGAACGCAACGGCCACAAGGCGACGGTGGCCTTCCACGGCACGCCGATCGTCACTGTGCGGCCGGCCGCGTTCAAGCGCTGCCTGGGCAATCTGGTGTCGAACGCCTCGCGATACGCGCGCGCCATCGCGATCACCGGCCATCGCGATCACCGCTATCTCACGGTAACCGTCGACGATGACGGGCCCGGCATTCCGCCGGCATTGCGGGAGGACGTGTTCAAGCCGTTTCTGCGCCTGGACGACGCGCGCAATCAGGACGAGGGCGGTACCGGCCTCGGCCTCGCCATCGCGCGCGACATCGCGCGTTCGCATGGCGGCGAGATCACGCTCGGCGACAGTCCGCTCGGGGGGCTAAGGGCGACGGTGAGGGTGCCAGTTTAAGCCGCATCCGCGTCGGCCAGACCTTCATCCGCCGGGGGCCGGCGGCGCCGGCGCGGACCGCGCAGCACGCATTTCGGGATCGAGCATAGATCGTCGACAATGCCGGCCCAGCGCGCGGCGCTCGAAAGCCCGCGGTCAAGCGCTGCCATCGTGCGGTCAAGACCTTCCTCGTCGTCATCGAGCCACACTGTGAGGACCCGGCCGAACATCAGCGCCGCGCCCTGCGCGCGCAAGGCGCCGCGCGGGCCTGAGGCGCCGATGCCGGCGGCCTCCAGCATCCATTTTTGCGAGCGCACGGCCGCGGCGTTAAGCGCGAACGCCAATCCCGGATTGCGCCGCGCCGAACGTAAAATCGAGCGGACGGACTCTTTGTAGGGCGCTAGCGCTTCCAGCCGGCGCATCAGCACGTCGAACAGCCGTTCGCGGACTGGCTCTTCCGTCATATCGGCATCACCGCCGTCGAGCACGGCGTGGTCGATGTCCTTGATATGGGCGCCGAGGATCGCCAGCGTCGAGCCGAACTCGGCCCGCAGTTGCGATAATTTGATGCCGGCGCGGCCGGCCACCTCGGCCAATCCGATCTGCTCGAAGGAATGCTCGGTGAGTAGCGCCATCAGCGCGTCGATCGCCTTGTCGCGGTTGCTGGCGCCGCGCGGCGGCGGTGCAACGGGACTCTTGCGCTCACGTTTCGGCTTGCGGACCATGACGGCCTCCGTCGCTATTGTGTTGTTCACACAATCTAAGCCTTCGACGGCACCGCTTCCAGTGCTGGGAAACTTAATAGCTAGCCCGCCAGGTCCCGCGATCGCTTTGTAGCGGCGGCGATGGCGCGGGTGAGCAATTCATCGAAGCCGCCCGGCCCCATCAGTACCTCGAGCGCGGCGGCGGTGGTTCCGCCGGGTGAGGTCACATTCTGCCGCAGCGTGGCGGCATCGAGATCGGATCGATGAAGCAACTCGGCGGACCCGGCGACGGTTTCGCGCGCCAGCCGCGTCGCCAGCGATGGCGGCAGACCGGCGGCGATGCCCGCTTTGGTCATGGATTCCGTCAGCAGGAAGATATAAGCCGGTCCGGAGCCGGACAAAGCCGTGACGGCATCGAGCAGGCTTTCGTCGCTGACCCATTCGACCTTGCCGATGGCGCCGAGCAGATCGGTGGCGAACTTGCGCTGGCGCGCCGAGACTTTTGCATTGGCCGCCGCGACACTGATGCCGCGTCCGATCGCGGCCGGCGTGTTCGGCATGGCGCGGACGATGGCGGCTCCCGGCGGCAGCGCGCCGGCCAGAAATCCGAGCGTGCGGCCGGCCATGATCGAGAGCACAAGCGTCGACTTGCCGGCATAAAGGCCGAGCGGCGGCACCGCTTCGTGCGCGATTTGCGGCTTGACCGCGATCACGATGGCCGCGGCATCCGCCTTGGCCTTGGGGCCGGGCCTGGGATTGAGACTCACGCCGCGCCGGGCCAGCGCCTTGAGCGATTTGCTCGGCTGCGGTTCGATCACAATGAGCTGTTTGGCGTTCAGGCCTTGCGCCAGCCAGCCCTCGAGCATGGCCGTACCCATCTTGCCGGCACCAACCAGAACCAGGGAGCCGGAAAGCTTGCTCAGGATCTTTCGGTTGGCCTTCACGCCTCGCCCGAAGTCTCGAACATGGCGGCGTCGAGCGCCTCGCGCGCGAGCTTGCCGGCCCAGACCACGAATTGGAAGGCGGTGAAATAGCGCTCGCAGGTGTCGAGCGCAGTTCCGAGCAGCGCCTCGCATTGCTTGCCGGAGGCCTCGGTGCCGCCCGCCAGCACCAACGCGTGCCGATACATGACGATGCCTTCCTTGATCCACAGATCGAAATGGCCGACCCAAAGCCGCTCGTTGATCAACGAGATCAGCGACTGTACCTCGGCTCGCCGCCGCTCGGGAACTTTCATGTCGAAGGCGCAGGCCAGATGAAGCGCCTCTATATCGCTCATCCAGGTGTAGGATAGTTGGTAGTCGGTCCACTTGCCGGTCACCAGAATGGTGATCTCGTCCTCGCCGGAGCGTTCGAACGACCAGTCATTACCGGTCGCCAGACGCTCCACCACATCGAGCGGATTGAGCCGGGGTTCATCCGCGTAGCTGGTTAGGGACATGACGTCTCCGCTTTGCCGGATTGAGCACGAGGAAACGCACGGCGCAGCACGCGTACGGGACGGAATCGACCCGGACTGGGCAACGAACACCAATTTGACGCAGGGAGTACGGCACCCTTGACGGTAACAACGAATCACGGGGCGATTCGACTATATCCCTCTGGATTCCGCCCGCCAAAGGCATCTTGGAAGCCTAATGAGCAGTGATTTGCGACTCCGTGGCAACCGCCAGAAGGCGAATCTCCACAGCCAATCCTGTGTGGCGCAGAATCTTTTGGGGATAAGTGCAGACGGAAGTGGGCTCAGTCGAAGAGGCTCGACACCGACTCTTCCGCGGCGGTGCGCCCGATCGCCTCGCCGATCAAGGTACCGATCTGGAGCACGCGGATATTGCCAGCCGCCAGTACTTCCTTGGTCGGCTCGATTGAATCCGTGATCACCAATTCCTTGAGATGCGATTTGGCGATGCGCGCGACCGCGCCGCCGGACAAAACGCCGTGGCTGATATAGGCGTAGACCGCTTTCGCCTTCTGCTCGAGGAGAGCTGCCGCGGCATTTACCAGCGTGCCGCCGGAGTCGACGATGTCGTCCACGAGAATGCAGGTGTGGCCGGCGACGTCGCCGATCACGTTCATCACTTCGGATTCGCCGGCGCGTTCGCGCCGCTTGTCGATGATGGCGAGCGGGGCGTTGATGCGCTTGGCCAGTCCGCGGGCGCGAGTCACGCCGCCGACATCGGGCGACACCACCGCGACGTTCTCAAGCTGGAAGTGTTCGCGAACGTCGCGCACCATCAACGGTGAGGCATAAAGATTGTCGGTTGGAATATCGAAGAAGCCTTGGATCTGTCCGGCGTGCAGGTCGAGGGTCATCACGCGGTCGGCGCCGGCGCGGGTGATCAGATTGGCCACCAGCTTGGCGGAGATCGGCGTGCGCGGACCGGGTTTGCGGTCCTGGCGGGCATAACCGAAATAGGGGATCACCGCGGTGATGCGGCGCGCCGACGAGCGGCGCAGCGCATCCATGATGATCAGCAATTCCATCAGATGGTCGTTGGCGGGATAGGACGTGGACTGGATCACGAAAACGTCGGCGCCACGCACGTTTTCCTGAATCTCGACGAACACTTCCATGTCGGCGAAGCGCTTGACCACCGCCTTGGTCAGCGGGAGCTTGAGGTAGTCGGCGATTTGCTGGGCCAGCGCTGGATTGGAATTGCCGGCAACGAGCTTGATCGCTCCGTTCTTCGACATTCCAAAATCCTCGTACTACCGGGCGTTTTCGGCGTGGTCATAACAAGGCGGCGCGGGCGCGGCAATATGAGTCGGAATCGTTGTCCCGAAGCTTTTGCCGGCAGCCTTAACCGGTTTTCTAGCGGCTGGCCGCCGCGACCGTGACCTTTTCGAGCGCCGATACGGCATCCTCAGGCGAAGGCCTGCGGCGCGGCATTGGCACTGCGTCGCCGTCTTTGTCCGATGCGGCGGGTGTATCCCCGCTTCTGGCGGGCACCGGATCGGCGTTGGCCCTAAAAATACGGAAGATACCGGCGGCTTCGGGCGAAGGGTCGCGCAGGCCGATGGTAGCGATTGGTGGCGGATCGGCCGGTGCCGAAGCCGCGAGTCCAGTCGGCGCGATCTCGGGCGAGGTCAGAAATGCCGCGAGCTGGTCCATGCTCGAGCGCGCGATCCGACGCAACATGGCGTCGTCGGCGGCGGTCCAGGCGTCGCGATAAGGACCTTTGGCGGTCTCCTCGCCGTTGATGCGCAAGGCGCGGCGCTCGTCGGCGTCGAACACGTCCCAGACCCAGGCGATCGTGGTCTGGCCCTTCATTACCTTGGCGGCGAGATAACCGCGCACCCGATAGGCCGATGGCGTTTCCCGCGAGATCACCGCGAGCCGCCGGCTTTGCGCCTCGTCGTTCAGGTTGCGCACCAGCGTTTTGAATTGCGCGGGCGGTGGGCCTTCGATGGAGTCGAATGCAACGGTAGCGCCGCGCGGTTGCGCGGCCGATAGGCTTGACGTGTCCTCAAGATTGCAGCCAGCGAGCATGGCGGCGCATGCGCCGGCCAGCATCAGACGTGAGATTGGCGACACCGCAGTGCGCGACGCACTGTGACACAACTTCATCGACACCCCTGCGGCCTTTTTTAGTCTTGGTTCCCCTGGCCGGGGCAAACCGTAGCGGCAAGCCCGCCCTCAAGTCCAGACCGGCGGTACGGGGAAACCGCTTGCTGTTGGCAATGTGTTAATAGGCGGAATCAACCCGAAAGCGCGATGGCGTTAACGTGCCGGCCGTAATCGGGCTCATTGCGGTGGGTCGAACGGCGAAAACTGTAGAAACGATCCGCTTCGGCGTAGGTGCAGAGGCCGAGGTCTTCAAATTCCACAATGCCGGCCTGTTCAACCCGTACGGCAATATAACCGTTGAGATCGAACAGGGCGTGACCGGCGCGGCTCGCATCCTTGAAGAAGCGGGCATTGGCGGCGTCGGCCGATGCGAATCGTTCGACGAATTCCGGTCCCACCTCGTAGTTCGGCTGACTAATGGTGGGGCCGAGCGCGACCGCGATGCGGGCGCGGGCTGCGCCGAGTTTTTCCATGGCGGCAACGGTGGCGTCGATGACGCCGGTGAAGGCGCCGCGCCAGCCGGCATGGGCGGCGCCGATCACGCCAGCCTCGCTATCGGCGAACAGCAGCGGTCCGCAGTCGGCGGTGGAGACGCCGATCGCCAGCGCGGGGGTCCGGGTTACGATCGCGTCGGCGCGGGGACGGTCGTCGCTACGCCACGGTGCCTCAGCCACGACAACCTCGGGCGAATGAATTTGATAGAGACTGAGCAGGCGGTCCGGGGCGACGCCCAAGGCGGCGGCCATGCGGGCACGGTTCTCCGCGACCTTGGCGGGATTATCGTTCGATCCAATGCCGCCGTTGAGCGAGGCGTAAATACCTTGTGACACGCCGCCCGCGCGCGTGAAAAACCCGTGGCGGATGCGCGCCAGCCTGGCGAGCGAAGGGGCTTGCAGCATTGACGGTGTATCCCGATCTAGCCCATTGAATGCAAACCGCGGAACCGCCAACATAGTGTGGCGTTGGTCCGGCGGCCAAGGGCAATTGGAGCTTAAGCAATGCGTATTCTATTACCCCTCGCACTTCTCGCTTTCGCGCTGCTGGCCGGAGCGCCGGCCAATGCTGCGATGCCCATGGGAGGCCATGCCGGCCAATTCGGCACGGATCCCACGACGGCGCGTCGTCAGAACGACATCAATGAATGCGCGCGGAAATATCCAAGTTTCGATTCCCTTTCGAAGACCTACAAGGGCCGCGACGGCCGCCGCCATAGCTGTTTCGAATAATCAAGTTTCGAAGGCCGGTGGTGCGCCCAGTGAAGGGTGCGCGTAGCTTGCGGCTTTGAACAGCGCGCCCATGGCAGTGCGGCCATGCCCGATCAGGCGAACTAGGGCCGCGTCGATTTCCGAAGCCATGGCGCGCGATGCGCTCGCAGCCTTCAGTTTTGCGGCGCGGGTCTCGATCCCAAGCCGGCGCAGGAATTGCTGCTGCTCGATCGGCCCGAATCCGGTCGCGCCCATCGACTCGACCGCGCGCCCGAGCGCCTCGAAATCTACATGCGCAGTGAGATCGATATTGCCCGGCGCAGTCAGCGGGTCGGCGTAGGCGTGACGGCCGACCGCCTGCAAGGTTTCCCCAACCGCGGTCTCGGCGTGGCCGTAGTCGATCACCAGCGCGGCGCCGCCATCGTCGGCGATGCGGCGGCCCAGATCCATCGCGATTTTGTCGTCGCGCCATTCAAAGATCGAGCGGTCGGGCGCCTCGCGCACCGCCGCCGGCAGCAGCATGTCGAAATGCGCGATCGGATCGCGCGCGAAAGTGAAAGCGAGATTGCCGACGGAGTCGATTTCGATCTGACGTTCGTGCCAGCCTTGTGATGTCTTGACCGCCTGGTTGATAGGCAGCGCGTCGAAAAATTCGTTGGCGACCACGATGGCGGGGCCTTTCGGCACGTCGGCGAGCGCGGGATGCCATGACATCGGCGTTCGCAGATGCTCGAGCTTGCGCTCCTGTTGCGCCTCCAGCGCCGGGCTGATCTCGACCAGATGCAGCGCTAGGGCGTCGTGGAATCCCGGCATGACTTGCACCGCCCGCAAGGCGTCATTCATCAAAGTGCCGCGGCCGGGGCCGAGCTCGATGATGCGAATTCTTTTCGGCTCGCCCATCTGTTTCCAGACCGCTGCCATCCAGAGCCCGATCAATTCGCCAAACATCTGGCTGACTTCCGGCGCGGTGATGAAATCGCCGCGTGCGCCGAATGGATCGCGCGTGGTGTAATAGCCGTGGTCCGGATCGCCGAGACAGAGCGCCATGTATTCGCCAACCGGCATCGGACCCGCCGCCGCAATGCGCCGGCGGATTTCCGATTCCAGCGGCAGCGCGTCGTTCATTTTTTTGTCCGGATCAACGGGTGTTTCAGAGCATAGAGAATAAGACAGACACCGCCGATGAACAGCGGCAGCGACAGCAATTGGCCCATGGTCGCGCCGCCCCATAAAAAGCCGAGTTGTGCATCGGGTTCGCGGAAGAATTCGCCGGCGGTGCGCGCCACGGCGTAGACCGCCGCGAAGGCGCCGATGATCATGCCCGGCCGCTTCAGCGCGCCGGCGCGCATCAGCAGCGCCAGCACGGTCAGCAGCAGCAGGCCTTCCAGGGCCGCTTCATAAAGTTGGCTCGGATGGCGCGGGATCGGTCCGCCATTGGGAAACACCATGGCCCAGGGCACGTCGGCGGTGCGGCCCCACAATTCGCCGTTGATGAAATTGGCGATGCGGCCGAGAAAAATGCCGATCGGCCCGACCGCGCAGGTGATGTCACCGAGCGACAGGATCGGAAGCCCGCGCTTGCGCGCGAACGACACCACCGCCACGACGCAGCCGGTGAAGCCGCCATGGAACGACATGCCGCCGTTCCAGAGTTGAAATATCTCCAGCGGATGGGCAGCGAAATGCCACGGATTGTAGAACAGCACGTAGCCGATACGGCCGCCGAGGATGATGCCGAGAGTCACCCAAAGCAGGAAATCGTCGAAGTCGAGCACCGTCAGCGGCGCCTTGCCGCCCCATAGCCGCTCCGAGCGCACCAGCACGCGGGCATAGGCCCAGCCCAGCAGGATGCCTGCGATATAGGCCAGCGCATACCAGCGCACCGCGAGGGGCCCCAGATGCACCAGCACGGGATCGAACGCTGGAAACGGGATGACGAGCAGGTGCATTGCGAATCCCAATTTGGCCCGGAGATGCTATATTAGCTTGCAACAGAAAATGCGAAACGCGCCGGAGGCGATAGCATGACCCAGACCAGCAACCGCATATTCGACGAGATGGCGCGCCTGATGAATGACGCCGCCGGCGTCGCACAAGGGGTACGGCGCGAATTCGACACGCTGTTCAAGGCCCAGGCCGAGCGCATCCTGCGCGATCTTGACGTGGTCCAGCGCGAGGACTTCGAGGCCGTCAAGGAAATGGCGCGTCTGGCGCGCGAGGAAAACGAGGCGCTGAAGGCACGGATCGAGGCGCTGGAGGCCAAGGTCGCGGCCAAGCCCGCCAAGAAGCCGCCCACGCTCGACTAGAGCCTCGCGCCGCCAGTTCACGAACAACACAAAGCCCCGCGCCGGCCATGCCGCCGACGGCTGGCTGCCATCCATATATGAAGGTTGCCTTAGTAGTTTGCCTTTGCATATGACAGGCCATGGCAAGACATAAAGAAATGCCGCCGCAGAACCCCCGCACGGCAGCTCTGGCGGCGGAGCTTCGCACTTTGCTCGGCCGTCTGAAGCGGCGGCTCCGTGAACAGGCCAATGGCGACGAGTTCACCGGATCCCAGCTTGCCGTCATAGGCCGTCTTGACCGTGACGGACCCGCAACCGTGACAGCCCTCGCCAAAGCGGAGGGCGTGCGGCCGCAATCCATGGGCGCGACCGTTGCCGTCCTTGAGGCGGCTGGGCTCGTGCGCGGTTCGCCGGACCCGGCCGACGGCCGGCAGACCCTCTTGTCGCTGACCATTGCCTGCCAGGAACGCATCAAGGCGGGACGGGCGGCGCGCGAGGACTGGTTGTACCAAGCCATTCGAACCAAGCTCGCCCCGGCGGAGCAGGAGCAACTTGCCGTTGGCGTCGCGCTGCTCAAGCGCCTCGTCGATACCTGACCGGCACGGTCTCGCGTCTTTTCGCCGCGGCAGAGCCTGCCGCATTCCACGTCAATTGAAGGAAACCTCATGCCCGTCACCGCGCTCGACTCCAACACCGCGCTTGTCGTCATTGATTTGCAGAACGGCATCGTCGCGCTTCCCACCGCACATCCTACCGCCGGCGTAGTGAAACTGGCGGCTAGCTTGGCCGACGCGTTCCGGCGTCGCGGTTTGCCTGTGGTGCTGGTCAATGTCGCCGGCGGCGCGCCCGGCCGCGCCGAACAGGCGCGCCGCATCGGAGACGTGCCCGCCGGCTGGACCGATTTCGTCCCGGAACTCAACCGTCAGCCGCAAGATCACGTCTTTACCAAACGGACTTGGGGCGCCTTCGCCAGCACCGGCATAGAAGCGCAACTGAAAAAGCTCGGCGTCACGCATGTCGTGATCGCCGGCGTCGCCACCAGCTTCGGCGTCGAGTCGACGGCGCGGCAGGCTTATGAGGCCGGCTTCAACGTCACGCTCGCTATCGATGCCATGACCGACCTGAACCCCGATACTCACATCAACAGCGTCACCCGGATATTCCCGAAACTGGGCGAAACCGGCACGACGCAGGAGATCCTCGATCTCATCTACGCAAGGAGCGCCTGACGATGGAATGGGGTCATTATCTTTCTTATTTTTTCGGCGGCGCCTTTCTCACCAACGCGGTGCCGCACTTCGTCAGCGGCGTGATGGGGCGGCCGTTCCAAAGCCCGTTTGCCACGCCGTCCGGCCAGGGCTTTTCCTCGTCGACCGTAAACCTGCTGTGGGGAGTTTTTAACCTGGCGATTGGCTATGTTCTTCTCCTGCGCGTCGGAAACTTCGATCTGCGCGCCACGGATCAAGCTGTTGTTTTCGGCTTGGGCATCGTGGTCACGGGTCTGCTGACGGCCCGCATGTTCGGACGGTTCAACGGCGGCAATTCGTCGACGATCAATTCTCCACGCGGCGACTCGCCTGCAGATTTGTGAACGGGTCCGATGCACGGCACCTTCCGCTCCCTGAACGGCTTTAATTACCGCGTCTGGGCCGGCGGCGCGATCGTATCCAATGTAGGAACATGGATGCAGCGCACCGCCCAGGATTGGCTGGTGCTGACCCAATTGACCCACAACAGTGCGACGGCGGTCGGTATCGTCATGGCGCTGCAATTCGCGCCGTTGCTGTTGTTGCTGCCCATCACCGGTTTTGCGGCCGATCACCTTGAACGGCGGTTGCTGTTGATTGGCACACAGGTGGCGATGGCCCTGCTGGCGCTTGGATTGGGCGTTCTCACCGTCACCGGGCTTGTGCAGTTGTGGCACGTCTATGTATTTGCGTTCCTGCTCGGCTGCGTGGCGGCGTTCGACATGCCCGCGCGCCAGATGTTTGTTTCGGAACTGGTCGTCGAAGCCGATCTGTCGAAGGCAGTCGCGCTGAACTCCACCTCCTTCAACGCCGCGCAGATGATCGGCCCTGCCGCCGCCGGTATCCTCATTGCTGCGGTGGGGACCGGCTGGGTTTTCCTGATCAACGCCGCTTCGTTCGTCGCCGTGCTCGGTTCGCTCGCTCTGCTTCGCGCGAATGAACTTCATTCGAGCATGAGGGCGCCGCGAACCCGCGGCAGTCTTGCCGAGGGTTTTCGCTATGTCTGGAATCGGCCGGACCTGAAAACCTTGCTGCTCATGTTGTTCTTGATCGGTACGTTCGGACTGAATTTTCAGATATTCATCTCGACAATGTCGGCCAGCGTATTCCACGCCGGCGCCGGTGATTACGGTCTGCTGACGTCGACGATGGCGATCGGCTCGGTTGCGGGAGCGTTGCTCGCTGCGCGGCGGTCAAAGCCCCATTTTATGCTTTTGTTCGTGGGCGCGGCGTTTTTCGGGCTCGGCCTTGCCGTCTCCGCAATTGCGCCTGGCACGTGGACGTTTGGTCTCGTGCTTATCGTCGTCGGCGTATCGGCACAAACTTTCATCACCTCGACCAACAGCCTGGTGCAACTGTCGACCGAACCGGCCATGCGCGGGCGCGTGATGGCGATCCTGATTGCCATTGCCTTGGGCGGTACGCCGATCGGCGCGCCCGTCGTCGGCTGGGTGGCAGATATGTTCGGCCCGCGCTGGTCGCTCGGCGTCGGTGCAGCTTCCGGCTTTGCCGCGGCATTCGTCGGACTGCGATTTCTCGTGAAGTACCGGCATTTGCGGGTGTGGATCGAGGGGGGCCGGCTGCGCGTCGGCATGGACGAAGGCTAAAGCCGGTGACAGCGGGAAAATCGGCTGAGTTGCCCTTTCAGACACCCCCCGCTATAACCCCGCCCGAAACGCGGCCCCCGGCACCCCTGGAGGCTTGCCGCGTTCGCAGGCGGCCGAAAAGCCGCCTTTTCCATTGGCTTAGATAAGGATCTGAAAATGGCGTCCGTCCAAGAACTGAAAGCGACGGTGCGTCCGAAAGGCGGCAAGGGGGCCGCTCGGGCAGCACGTCGCACCGGCAATGTGCCCGGTGTAATTTACGGTGAGAACAAGCCCCCGCTGATGGTCCTGATGGACCATGCCGAACTGCGCAAGCGTATTTACGCCGGGCGCTTCCTCACGACGCTCTATCACCTCGATGTCGAGGGCACGAAGCACCGCGTGATCCCGCGCGACTTCCAGCTCGATCCGGTGAAGGACTTGCCGATGCACGTGGATTTCCTCCGCGTCTCGGAAGGCGCCACCATCCGCGTCAACGTTGCGGTGCACGTGCTCAATGCCGACGCTTCGCCCGGCGTGAAGCGCGGCGGCGCGGTGAACATCGTCACCCACACCGTGGAAGTGTCGTGCCTGGCCGAGTCGATCCCAGAATCGATCGACGTCGATATCGGCGATCTCGACATCAACCACTCCAAGCATCTCAGCGACGTGACGCTGCCGCCGAACGTGCGCGTGATCGCCCAGGGCAACATCACCCTGGTCACGGTGGTGCCGCCATCCGGCTACGCGGAAGAACTCAAGGCCGCCGCCGAGGCCAAGGCTGCCGCGGAAGCTGCCGCTGCCGCTGCTGCCGCGGCCGGTACTGCTCCGGGCGCCGAAGGTGCTCCGGGTGCCGCACCCGCTGCCGGAGCCGCACCTGCGGCCGGCGCCGCGCCTGCTGCCGGTGGTGCGCCCGCCAAGAAGTAGGCGTTCGCCCGCTGCGGATGACTCGACAAAAGCCCGTCCCGGATTTTTCCGGGGCGGGTTTCGCCTCACCCAATGACGGCAAAGCCGGTGATGCCATGCTGCTTTTCGTCGGCCTCGGCAATCCCGGCGAGCGCTATGCGGGCAATCGTCACAATATCGGTTTTATGGCGGTAGAGGCGATCGCCAAGCGCCACGACATCGCGCCGTGGCGCCGGAAATTCCAGGGCGTGGCGGTGGAAGGCGAACTTGGCGGCGAAAAGCTTCTGTTGCTGTTGCCCGGCACCTTCATGAACGAATCCGGCCGCGCGGTGGCGGAAGCCGCGCATTTCTACAAACTCACGCTCGGCGACATCGTGGTGTTTCACGACGAGCTCGATCTGCCGCCCGCCAAATTGCGTGTGAAAGCCGGCGGCGGCAACGCGGGCCACAACGGCTTGCGTTCGATCTCGGCGCATGTCGGCAACGACTATCGCCGTGTGCGCATCGGCATCGGGCATCCGGGTGACAAGAAGCTTGGCGCGGCTTATGTGCTGCAGGATTTCGCCAAGGACGAAGGCCCCTGGGTGGAAACGATGTGCGACGTGATCGCGGACAATGCCGGCCTGCTGATCGAAGGCAAGGATTCGACGTTTCAGAACAAAGTGCATCTCGCCATGGACGCCAAAGGCTTTGGCGGGGCGGACGAAGGGACTTCGTAAATGGGATTCAAATGCGGCATCGTCGGCTTGCCCAATGTCGGCAAGTCGACGCTCTTCAACGCGCTCACGCAGACGGCGGCGGCGCAGGCGGCGAATTATCCGTTCTGCACCATCGAGCCGAATGTCGGCGAGATCGCGGTGCCCGACCCGCGTCTGGAGAAGCTCGCGGCGCTGGCGAAGTCCGAGCAGATCATTCCGACCCGCATCACCTTTGTGGATATCGCCGGCCTGGTGCGCGGCGCGTCGAAAGGCGAGGGCCTCGGCAACCAGTTCCTCGCCACTATTCGCGAAGTCGACGCCATCGTGCATGTGGTGCGCTGCTTCGAGGACACCGATATCACCCATGTCGAGGGCAAGATCGATCCGGTCGCCGACATCGATACGATCGACACCGAACTGATGCTGTCGGATCTCGATAGCCTGGAAAAGCGCGTCGACAATCTTGAGAAAAAGGCCAAGGGCACCGGCGAGGACGCCAAGCTTGCCAAGGAAATGCTGGCCCTGGTCAACCGCGCGCTTGAACTGCTGCGCGCGGGCAAGCCGGCGCGTCTGGTCGAGCGTAAGCCGGAGGAGGAAAAGCTGTTCCACTCGCTCGGTCTGCTCACCTCGGCGCCGGTGCTCTATGCCTGCAACGTCGAGGAGGCTTCGGCCGCGACCGGCAATGCTTTCTCCGCCAAGGTCGAAGCGCGGGCCAAGGAAGAAGGCGCGGTCGCCGTGGTGATCTCGGCCAAGATCGAATCGGAGATCGCGACGCTGCCGCCGGCCGAGCGCGAGGAGTTTCTGCAAGCCGTGGGCCTCAAGGAAACCGGGCTCGATCGCCTGGTGCGCGCCGGTTACGCGCTGCTGCATCTGGTGACCTATTTCACCGTCGGGCCGAAAGAGACGCGGGCCTGGACCATCACTAAGGGCACCAAGGCGCCGCAGGCCGCCGGTGTGATCCACACCGATTTCGAGTACGGCTTCATCCGCGCCGAGACCATCGGCTACGACGATTACATCAAGACCGGCGGCGAAGTCGGCGCCAAGGAAGCCGGCAGGATGCGCCTGGAAGGCAAGGAATATGTGGTCGCCGACGGCGACGTGATGCATTTCCGCTTTGCGAATTAGCATCGATGGCATCGCAACTCGGGCACGCCCGAGTTGCGCAAAATAGTTTGCTGCAAGTCGGCTATAACCGGCTTGCAGTGACAAAGCCGGTCGTGACGCGTTAAAAGCCGGCCATGCCGAAGCTCCATTGGGAAGATTTCCAGCCCGGCGCGGTGACCATCAGCGGCCCGCGGCTGGTGACACGTGAGGAGATCGTCGCCTTCGCCGCCGAATTCGATCCGCAGCCGATGCATCTCGACGAGACGGCGGCGAGCGCGACGCTGCTCGGCGGGCTGGGCGCTTCGGGCTGGCATTCCTGCTGTCTCCTGATGCGCATGATCGTGGATGGCTTCATCCTCAATTCGACCTCGATGGGTTCGCCGGGCATCGACGAGGTGCGCTGGCTGGCGCCGTTGCGGCCCGGAACCACGATCCGCGTCCGCTCGACCGTGCTCGATACGCGCGCCTCCAAGAGCCGGCCGGACATGGGTCTGGTGAAGTTCAAATGCGAGGTGATCGACGACGCCGACACCGTGCTGACCGATCTGGTGACGTCGCTGATGTTCGGCCGCCGCAAGTCCGGAGCGGCGTCATGAAATATTTCGAGGATGTCCGGGTCGGCGATACCTACGAGGTCGGCCGCCACACCTTCAACGCCGAAGAGATCAAGAGCTTCGCGCGCCGCTTCGATCCCCAATTGTTCCATGTCGACGAGGAGGCTGCGGCGCGCTCGCATTTCGGCGCTCTCTGCGCCTCCGGCTGGCACACCGCGGTGGTTTGGATGCGGCTGATGGTCGATCATCGCCGCGGCATGGCCGAGGCGGCGCGCGCCCGCGGCGAACCGGTGGCCGGCATTGGCCCCGCGTTGGGCTTTCGCGATTTGAAATGGCTCAAGCCGGTTTATGTCGGCGACACCATTGTTTATAAGACCGAAGTGATCGAGGCGCGCGTCTCCAACAGCCGGCCGGGTTCCGGATTGATGACCCTTCGCTCGACCGGCACCAACCAGAAGGGTGAACCGGTGATAACCTTCGTCAGCACGACCTTCGTGGAACGCCGCCCGGAAAACCCATGACCGCAGTCACCGCCGAGCTGCATAAAAGTGACGAGCGCCGCGCGCTCAGCGTCGCCTGCGGCGCGCATGCGCTGCACGACGGTTACACCGACCTCATTTATGTGATGCTGCCGATCTGGCAGAACGAGTTCGGCCTCGGCTTTGCCGCGCTCGGACTGATGAAGACGGTGTTTTCCGGCACGCTGGCCGGTTTCCAGATTCCGGCGGGGTTTGTTGCCGAACGCTTCGGAGCGCCGATCGTGCTGGCATTAGGGACGGCGCTCGCCGGTTTCGGCTATTGCCTGGCCGGGCTGAGCCACGGCTTCCCGCTGCTGGTGGCCTCGCTGTTCGTCGCCGGGCTTGGCGCCAGCACGCAACATCCGCTGGCGTCGTCGCTGATCGCCAATGCCTTCGCCGGGGCGCGGTCGCTGCGCGCGCTCGGCACCTATAATTTCGCCGGCGACATCGGCAAGATGACGCTGCCGGCTACGGCGTCGCTCTTGTTTATCGTGCTGCCCTGGCGCGAGGCCGTGGCGCTGTTGGGCGGCATCGGCACTGTTGCGGCGATCGTTATCTTCCTGGCGATGCCGCGTTTGCGCGGGCATGTCGAGACGACAGCCAAAACGCAAACGGCCAGCCGTCGCGGCACCGGTGCTTATGGATTTCCGCTGCTGCTGTCGGTCGGTGTAATCGACAGCGCCACGCGCATGGCCTTTCTGACCTTCCTGCCTTTCGTGTTGACGGCCAAGGGCGCCAGCCTGCAGACCGTCGGCTTCGCGCTGACGCTGGTGTTCGCCGGCGGCGCGGCCGGTAAACTGGTTTGCGCCTGGATCGGCGCGCGCGTCGGCGCGGTGGCGACGGTCTGGCTTACCGAAACGGTAACCGCGCTCAGCATCGTCGCACTGTTGCCGCTGTCGCTCGAAGGCGCGCTGGTGCTGTTGCCTATCGTCGGCATCGCGCTCAACGGCACTTCTTCGGTGCTCTACGGCTCGGTGCCCGAACTGGTGACGCCGGCGAAACGCCAGCGCGCCTTCGGCATCTTCTATACCGGCACAATTGGCGCCGGCGCGGTATCGCCCGCGATTTATGGCCTGCTCGGCGACGCGGTCGGCGTGCCGACTGCGCTGACGGTCGTCGCCGCCGGTGTGTTGCTGACGCTGCCCATTACCCTGGCCTTGCGGCCGGCCCTTGCTAACGCAACGGCGTCCTGATCTTGACCTGCCTCACGACGGCCGACGGCAGCACGTCGAGATAGGGCCCGAGCAGGAAGGCTTCGCCCGATCCGATGCCGTACATGCGGTCATGCGCGTCGATCATCGCGCGGACCGGGCGGGCGCAAGCCGAGATCGAGTCGACGATCAGGTCGTTGATGTCGCCCGGCCGCATCTCGCCATTGTAACGCCGGTCGGTCACGACCTTGCGCACCACGCAATCGGTCGCTTGCCGCACCAGCGGCAACAGCGAGGCATCTTTCTGACGCACCGACATCTGCAGCCAGCCGGTGGAGTCGGGCGAAAGAGACATTTGACTATCGAGAGAAACATTCAACACAAGCGACATTCCGAACAGCGTTTCGAGAATCATCCCTTGAGCCCCGCGAATCAGAGTCTGCAACGCTGGTATCACGCGGACCGTAATTCTTGAATCCTCCGCGAGCGACGGCGGCTGCCGTTAACTTTTTTAATCGCGCGGAACGAAACGAGTCCGGAAGCCGCTAAGGGATTCAGAACGTGCAAGTTTTCACGCGTGGACGGAACCGCGACGGGGCTGGCCCGTTGACGATCCGCCATGCCGAAAAAAACGACAACAGAGCAAGATGCCGGCCCCATGAGTGCCGAGCAGACGGCGTTGCTCAAAGCGCTCGCCCGCGATGCTTTCGAACTTGAGGCCTTCAGCCCGCAATTGACGCGCGGCGAAGCCAGGCGGCGGATCGATAGCCTTAACGCCAAACTCAAATTGCAGGACGGGCCGCCGCACACGCTGTGAGCGCGACACGCGTCGTGCATCGCGGCTGAAGTTCCCGCACGCTCCCACAGATGACCGATGGTGAATGGCGGGGCTGCCGACCGGCACGTACGGCGCGGCTGCCCCCAAAAGTTTTATCTGTATAGTGTTTACCTTGGCCCAGCCGGGCTGGCATGCGCGTGCTGGTAACGCTGGATTTTCTGCGCTTCAGGGGCCATATTAGGCGCCCAGGAGCTTTGAGTTATGTCGATGATCAACTACCGCGCACCTTCGGAATTGTTTCCCAGCCGCAGCCGCAAATCCCGCCGTCCCATCGGTTACAAGCGGTTTCCGACCGCGGCCGAGGCGATCCGCTTTGCGATCGAGGAATTGCCGCCGGAATTGCTGCTCGGCGCCTATCTCGAAGTCGAAGAGAAACGCTTCGACGGCAACGGCATCCGCCAGCTCTACGAGAGCGCCGATTACCCGCTGCCGCGCAAGACCGTCAAGCCCGCCAAAGTCGCCGCCAACTGACCTGACCGCAACCGTTGATCGAGGACCCGCGGCGATTTCCCGCAGCCGTGGGAACCGGTTCGGCTTTGCCGCGTTGGCCCGTCACATTCACGCGACCACCGCGAAGTTATCGGAATTAGCCATGGCCGACAGAAACGCCCTCGGACGAATCGGAATGATGCTGGGCGCGGCAACCATGGCGGTCATGATGGTCGGCGCAGTCGTTGTGACCGACCACCTGACCGGCCGGCTGCAGATCGAGGGCGCCGTCAGTCAGTCTGTAGCGGCGCGCTGACTTTTCGTCTCCTGAAATCCAACCCAATTGGAACGCCATCGCCGAAGAACCCCCGGCGATGGCGTTTTTGCGTTTTGAAGACTAGCCCACCGTGCGCTGGTTTGGTTTGCCCGGAGCGCCCTTCCAATGGGTCAGGCTGTCGGCAATCACCGTCATCGCGGTCATCGCCGCGTGGCTCAGGCTGGCGTAACTGGCGATTTCGCGGCTGACGCGTTCGCCTTCCTTGCGCAGCATGTCGCGCACGCTTTGCAGCTCCAGAATGACCCGGTCGATTTCCTCCATTGAGGCGCCGGAGACGCGCCGGATCAGCGCGTTCAGATTGTCTGCGACCGGATCCGGTGCGGGCTCCGCTTCGTTGCGCGGCCGACGCAGGAACGAAACGTCGCGCCGGACGAATTCGCGGATCTCACCCTCGAAAGCGGTTGCCGCCGCTTGATCGACTTCGCTCAGTTTTTCCGGCGCGTGCCGTGCCGGAGCGAACTTCTCCGGACCGGCTTTCTCCAGCGGCTCCTTGCCAAGTCTGTCCATATCAAGCGGTCTAATGGCCGTCATGGGCTACTCCTGCACAGGCGCAAAACATTGCGCTGACGCCCCCCAGTGGTTGCGATTTCCGCATGTGAAAGGGGCGGAGGTGCGGCGGGCTGTGGGCGGCTTGATGGAACTTTGCAGCCAATCAAGGCCGGAGAGCAGGCTATCACCAATTCAGCTTGAGGCCGGCGGTGATGCTTTTGCTGGCGGTGGTCTGACCGACGTCGGTGACCGCGGTGGTGACGTGCAGCGGGCCGTAAAGTTTCTGATCGGCGCTGAATTTGTTGTGCGTGACCGGGTCGTTGCTGGCCGTCACCAGCCCGGCACCGAACGATGTGCCGGTCGGCAGCACGTCGAATTGGGCGGCCTTCTCGTTGCCCCAGACCTGGGTCAAAGTTTGCGGTGCCGACGGCGCGGATGTCGGGCCGGCGGGGGCGGCGCCGTACATCTCGGTCACCGATAACGTGTTCTGCACGGTCACCGCGAATTTGTTGCCGAGCGGCACCGAGTGCTTGAAGGTCGTGCCGACCTTGCCCTGGTCGTTGCTCGGATCGACGCGCGCGTCGATCGTCGCGAGATTGGGCAGTACGCCGACCGACGCCCAGGCCGAGCCC
>DASWPX010000176.1:0-4184 GCA_036398395.1 Pseudolabrys sp.
TCGGCGATTTCTCATCGCTCGAAATCGCCGAGCACGACAGCGTCATTCAGGAAGGCGACCACCACGTCGGCATGTCGGCGCTGGTCGATCTGGTCGCGCGGAAATGACGCTTGTCATCCCCGCCTTCGCGGGGATGACGGCTATCGGTACTTCGGCGGAAAGCCCGGCGGGTTGCTCGGCTGCGGGTTGCTGAACGCGCCGGCGTCGAGCGGCTTCTTCAGCAGACTTGAACGCAGCGCCTCGCCGCGCGGCGACGGCGGCACAGGGACCGGCGCCTGCGGCGCGGCGGGCTGCAATGACGGCGACTCGCCGTAATCCATTTCGTCTTCGCTCATGCGATGGCTCATGGTGGCCGAGCGCCAGCGCTCGATCACCGTGGTCAGCAGATCGCGGTTCATATTGGTGCCGGCGTCCGAGCGGGTATTGCCCGAGGCCTCGCTGTTCGGCCGCTTGTCGGCGGCCAGTTCCTGGAAGCGCATGCGGGTCGGCAGCGCCACGCCGGAGCCGAAGGTGAAGACCTCCCGAACGCCGAGCGACGGGATAAACGACAAAAGATTGGCCGCCGCGTCCGACACGGCGGAGCGGATCAGCGTCTGGTCGCGGTCGTTCGACAGCCGCATTACGAACAGCGTCGAACACTGCGAGATGATGGTCGGATCGATTTCGGCCGGCCGCTGCGTCACCAGGCCCAGGAACACGCCGTATTTGCGGCCTTCCTTGGCGATGCGCGACAGCGCGCGCTTGGTCGGGCCGAAGCCGATGCTCTTGTCGGCGGGTGCGTAGCGGTGCGCTTCCTCGCAGACGAACAGCAGCGGCGCCACGCCGTCGCTCCACAGGCCGAAGTCGAAGGCCATGCGGCAGAGCACCGACACCACCGAATCGACCACCTCGGCCGGGAAACCGGCGAGCTGCATGATGGTCATCGGTTTGCCGTCCGGCGGCAGCCGGAACAGATGGCCGAGAATTTCCGCCATCGTGTCGCCGCCGATATTGGCATTCTCGAACATAAAGGCGTAGCGCGGGTGATTGCGGAAGGTCTGAATGCGGCCGATCAGCTTGTGGTAGATCGTGGCGCGGGAGCGGTTTTCCAGCTTGCCCATGCGCTCGTCGAGCAGGTTGATCAGATCCTCGATGCGGTAGGGCACCGGCGTATCGGCGGTGAAGCCGACGTCGCGCGGATCGCGCTTCTTGGTGATCAGGCGGTCGTTGCTGTTGTTGCGGTATTGCAGATAGGCGGCCTTCGCCAGCGGGATGACCTCGGAAAGGATTTCGACTTCCTCTTCGACGCCGGGCCGTCCGCCGAAAAAGGCATCGACGGTCTCTTCGAAATTGAACAGCCAGAACGGCAGCCGCAAATTGCGCGGGTTGAGCACGTTGGCCTTGTCGCCGAAGCAGCGGCTGTACTCATTATGCGGATCGACCAGGAAGATGCGCAGGTTCGGCCGCGCTTCGAGAATCTTGTTCAGGATGATGGCGACGCCGCTCGACTTGCCGACGCCGGTGGCGCCGAGGATGGCGAAATGCCGGCTCACCAGATTGTCGATGTCGATATGGACGTGGATGTTCGGATTCTGCTGCAGGTCGCCGATGTGGGCGCGGTCGATGTCGGCCTTGCCGTAGACCAGGCGAAGCTCGGCTTCCGTGAGCATGAAGGCGCCGTCGCCGATGTTCGGGTATTCCGTGACGCCGCGCAGGAAGCGCGGGGCGCCGGCGGCATCACTGCGGAGTTCGCCGATCAGATCGAGCCGCGCCACCTTGCGGAAGACCGGGCTGCCGGCGGCCGCCGGAAACAATTGTTCGCCGACTTCGGTGATCAGACCGATGATGACGGTCTTGCCGGAAGTCAGGCCCATGAATTTGCCGACCGTCGGCGTTTCGCCGCCGACGATGCGCGCAGCGAGTTCGACGGTGGATTGCGAGCCGGTCACGGTCGCGATGCGGCCGATCGGCTCAAGCCTGGCTGGCGAAGTGTGCGCGTCGCGCGCGATTGAAGTATCCATGTACGCCCCCGCGCGTCCCGTTTACGATGGGCTTCGCGCCATTGGCGAAAATAGCATGGGGTATTTCAAGCATTATTAATGCGCCGGATATGGCAGGGCCTATGCTTAAGAATGCGTGCAGAGAGGGCCGCACCCGGGTTCTTTCGCCGCGCGGTTCCGCGCGTAACGATTATTCAACCACGATTTTCGTTCGCGGGCCGAGGCGCGCGAGCAAACGGCGCAACGAATTGATGTCGAGCGCGACACAGCCCGCGGTCGGCGCAAAGCCCGGCCGCGCCACATGCATGAACACCGCGCTGCCCCGTCCGGCGATGCGCGGCCTGGTGTTGTGGTCGAGTTCGACGATGAAGTCGTACAGATTGTCCTTGCGCGCCAGCCGGTCGGCTTTGGAGTTGGGCGGCACTTTGATGCGGCGATTGTAACGGCGGTCGGACGGATCCTCGCACCAGCCATCGTCCGGCAAGATGCGTTGCACCGGCAACGACGTCACGGGACGCGGATGGCGTCCGGCGCGCCACCACAGCCGCTTCAGCCGGAACGTACCGCGCGGCGTCGCGCCATCGCCCTCGCGCTTGTTGGCCTTGATGCCGCCGCGGCCGAGCGCCACCGGCAGCGCAAGCGGTCCGGCGATCAGCCAGCCGCGGGTCGCAAAGCCCGGCCTGTGCCGCACCCTGATGCTGGAAAGCGAGTTTTTCTGCATCCGCGCCCGTTCCCCGGAACGTCAAACGCCCTAAATACCAGATCAAGCTTGCTCTTTTAGCCCTGAATGTTTTACTTCGCGAGGCATGGCGCGGGGCGATTTTCGCCTGCAGGGGGCCTTTTCGCGATGGCCAATCGGCGGACCATCCTGATTGTGGACGACGATGACGAACTGCGCGAGGCGCTGGTCGAGCAATTGGCGTTGCACGAGGAGTTCGAGGCGACCTCGGTCGACAGCGGCACCAAGGCGGTGCAAGCGGTCAAGGGTGGGCAGATCGACCTCGTCATCATGGACGTGGGCCTGCCGGATGTGGACGGTCGCGAGGCGGTCCGGATTCTGCGCAAGAACGGCTTCAAGGCGCCGGTCATCATGCTGACCGGCCACGACACCGACTCCGACACCATTCTCGGTCTGGAATCAGGCGCCAACGATTACGTCACCAAGCCGTTCCGCTTTGCCGTGCTGCTGGCGCGCATCCGCGCGCAGCTGCGCCAGCACGAGGCGAGCGAGGACGCGGTCTTTGCCATCGGGCCCTACACATTTCGGCCGAGCTCGAAATTGCTGCTCAGCCCCAAGGGCACCAAAGTACGGCTGACCGAAAAGGAAACCGCCATCCTGCGTTACCTTTACCGCGCCGGACAGAAGCCGGTGTCGCGCGAGACGCTGCTGCAGGAAGTGTGGGGCTATAATTCCGGCGTCACCACGCACACGCTGGAGACGCACATCTACCGGTTGCGGCAAAAGGTCGAAAAGGACGCCGCCGCGCCGTCGATCCTGGTGACGGAAGCCGGCGGCTACAAGCTGGTGCCGTGAGCGCCGGCATGTCCCTCGAAGACGACATCGCGTTTTTCGAAAAGGTGCCGACCTTCGCGGTGCTCGGCAAGCAGGCGTTGCGCATTCTGGCGATCGGCGCGGAGACCAGGCGGCTGCAAAGCGGCGCGGTGCTGTTCTACGCCGGCGAACTCGCCGACGGCGGCTACGTCGTGCAGGAAGGCTCGCTGCTGCTGGAGCCCGGCACGCCGGTGGAAGGCAAGGAGTTCGTCGTCGGCCGCGGCGCGCTGGTGGGCGAACTGGCGCTGCTCACCGATATGGTGAGTCAGGCGACGGCGATCGCGAACGAGCCGACCGTGGTGATCCGTATTTCGCGCAGCCTGTTCAAGAAAATGCTGGAAGGCTACCCGGCCGCCGCCGAGAGACTGCGCGACATCATGGCCGAACGGCTGAACGCCTGGGAGCGCGAACTCACGACGGTGAAGCGCGCGATGGATGAGCAAGGTTAGATTTCCACCGTCGCCGTCACCGGCACGTGGTCGGAAGGTCTCTCGGCGCCGCGATAGTCCTTCGAGATTTTGATCTTCGATACCTGGCCGGCCAGCGCGTCCGAGGTCCAGACGTGGTCGAGCCGGCGGCCGCGGTCGGCGTTTTTCCAGTTGTCCATCGCCCGGTAGCTCCACCAGGTGTAGAGCTTCTCCGGCTCCGGCGTA
>DASWPX010000177.1:0-16889 GCA_036398395.1 Pseudolabrys sp.
CTTTCATCAAGCAGTGGCACGAGTTCACCAAGAATCCGAAGCGCACCACCAACGATCCGATGGAAGCTCATTACATCGGCTTCAATATGTGGGTGAAGGCGGTCGAGAAGGTGAAGTCTACCGATGCGGATAAGGTCATCAACGCGTTGCCCGGCATCAAGCAGGCCAATTTGACCGGCGGCGTCTCGACCTTGTTGCCCAACCATCACATCACTAAGCCCGTGTTCGTCGGCGAAATCCGCGCTGACGGCATGTTCGACGTGGTGTGGAAGAGCAAGGGTCTGGTCCCGGGCGATGCCTGGTCGGATTACCTGCCCGGTTCGAAGGACCTCGAGTCCGACTGGGTCAAGCTCAAGTGCGGCAACTACAACACCGTCACGAAGAAGTGCGGCGGGGCGTCCTGACGCCAAGCCTGCGCGGATAGCGCGACTGATCTGAACGACCCTCGGAGGCGGCGGCATGCCGCCGCCTCCAACCTTCTCTAAACAGTGGTGCCGGGATCGAATGGCAATGCGTATTATTTGCGACCGCGTTATAGCGTTCGTATTCATCCTCGGACTCCTCGTCGCCGGCGCTGGCTTTGCCCATGCCGGCCCTTACGAGGACGCCCTCCAAAAATTCACGACAGACGATTACGGCGATACCGCCGACGCCATCACCGCGGTCGCCACCACCGGCAGCCCGCTGGCCGCGCCGTTGATCGAGGCGCTGCAAGACTCGCGGTTGATGTTCAGCGCCAAGGACAAAAAGGTTTTCATCAAGACCAAGGACGACAAGCTGATCGACGCCGCGACCGGCAAGCCGGTCGACGGCGCCGGTCCCGACGATGTCGATGTCGTGCGCGTCAATAACAGGCTGCGCGGGGTCATCGACGCGGCCCAAGGCGCCCTGACGCTGATGGCGCCCGATCCGGCCAAGCGTTATGACGCGGCCCAGGCCGTGTTCAAATCGCGCGACCCGACGGTGCTGCCGGCGGTCGATAAGGCACTGGCCGGCGAAACCAATCCGTCGGTGAAGCGCGCGATGACCGAAGCGCGCGCCGCCATTGTCCTGTCCTCCGATACCAGCAGCCCGGCCGACAAGGTTGCCGCCATCGCAGTGATCCGTGACCGCGGCGACCAGGACGCGCTGGGCTTGATCGACAGCCTGCCGGCGGATCAGCCCGCCGAGGTCCACGCCGCGGCCGTTGCCGCCAGCGCCAAGATCCAGCGTACGCTGGCGATCTGGAACACGGTGCAAAACCTCTGGTACGGGCTCTCGCTCGGTTCCGTATTGTTGCTCGCCGCCATCGGGCTCGCCATCACCTTCGGTGTGATGGGCGTCATCAACATGGCGCATGGCGAAATGGTCATGCTGGGCGCCTACACCACCTTCGTGGTGCAGGAGATCATCCGGCAGAAATTCCCGGGATTGTTTGACTACTCGCTCGCCATCGCCTTGCCGCTCGCCTTTATCGTTGCCGGCGCGGTCGGCATTCTGATCGAGCGTACGGTAATTCGCTTCCTTTACGGCAGGCCGCTGGAAACCCTGCTCGCCACCTGGGGCATTTCGCTCGTCATCCAGCAGGCGGTGCGCGTTGCGTTCGGTCCGACCAACAAGGAAGTCGGCAACCCGTCCTGGATGTCGGGCGCCTTCGATCTCGGCGGCATCAGCATCACCTATAACCGCATGTGGATCATCGTCTTCACCGGTCTGGTGTTCGTGGCCTTGCTCGGCATGCTGCGCTTCACCCGGCTCGGACTCGAAATGCGGGCGGTCACGCAGAACCGCTCGATGGCGGCGGCGGTCGGCATCCGCACCGCGCGCATCGACGCGCTGACCTTCGGGCTCGGGTCCGGCATTGCCGGTATCGCCGGCGTGGCGCTGTCGCAGATCGACAGCGTGTCGCCCAATCTGGGCCAGGGCTATATCATCGACAGTTTCATGGTGGTGGTGTTCGGCGGCGTCGGAAACCTGTGGGGCACGCTGGTCGGCGCGCTGACGCTCGGCATCGCCAATAAGTTCCTCGAGCCCTTTGCCGGCGCTGTTCTGGCCAAGATCGCGATCCTGGTCTTCATCATCCTGTTCATCCAGAAGCGTCCGCGCGGCATGTTCGCGCTCAAGGGCAGGGCGATCGAAGCATGATGACGTCGCATCCGCTCATCCGCCTGCTCGACCGCGGCGCCGTGCTGTTTCCGGTGGTGCTGGCCGCCTTCGCCGTCGTCATTCCCGTGCTCAATCTGCTGACGCCGGAAAGTTCGGCGCTGCATCTGCCGACCTATTTCGTCGCGCTGTTCGGCAAATATATCTGTTACGGCTTGCTGGCGCTCTCGATCGACCTGATCTGGGGCTATGTCGGCATTCTGTCGCTCGGCCATGGCGCCTTCTTCGCGCTCGGCGGTTACGCCATGGGCATGTATCTGATGCGCCAGATCGGCACCCGCGGCGTCTACGCCAACCCGATTTTGCCTGACTTCATGGTGTTCCTGAATTGGCCGGAACTGCCGGTCTATTGGTACGGCTTCAATCATTTCGCCTACGCGATGTTGATGGTGCTGCTGGTGCCGGGCCTCCTGGCCTTCGTGTTCGGCTGGTTCGCCTTCAGAAGCCGCGTCACCGGCGTCTATCTGTCGATCATCACGCAGGCGATGACCTACGCGCTGCTGCTCGGCTTCTTCCGCAACAATTTCGGCTTCGGCGGCAATAATGGCCTGACCGATTTCAAGGACATCCTCGGCTTCAACGTGCAGTCGGAGGCGACGCGCAATTCGCTCCTGGTGATTTCCTGCATCATGCTGGCGGTCTGCTTTCTGATCTGCCGCGCCATCGTCACGTCCAAATTCGGCAAGGTCCTGATCGCGATCCGCGACGCGGAATCGCGCACGCGCTTCCTCGGCTACCGGGTCGAAGCCTACAAGTTGTTCGTGTTCACGGTGTCGGCCTGCATGGCAGGCATTGCCGGGGCGCTCTACGTGCCGCAGGTCGGCATCATCAATCCGGGCGAATTCGCCCCGGCCAATTCGATCGAGGCGGTGATCTGGGTGGCGGTCGGCGGCCGCGGCACGCTCACCGGCGCGGTGCTCGGCGCCTTCGTGGTCAATTACGCCAAGACCTTCTTCACCTCGGGGTTCCTCGCGCCCTATTGGCTTTTCATGCTGGGCGGATTGTTCATCGGCACCACGCTGCTGATGCCGCGCGGCATCATCGGCACCTACAATAACTGGCGCAGCGGCCGCAGCGAGGCGACCGAAGCCAAGAAGAGCGCCGCCAAGGAAGATGGCGCCATCACATCGCCGCACGCGGCGGAGTAGGGCGCATGACCGACACCACAACCGCCAAACCGAAGCCAGCCAAGATCGACAAGCAAACCACGTCGGCGCTGCTCTATCTCGACGGCATCAGCGTATCGTTTGACGGCTTCAAGGCGCTCAACGAGTTGTCCTTCATCATCGAGCCCGGCGAAATGCGCGCGATTATCGGTCCCAATGGCGCCGGCAAGACCACGATGATGGACGTCGTCACGGGCAAGACACGGCCGGACAGCGGCGAAGTGTTTTTCGAAGCCGGCACCCACGATCTCTCCCAGCTCGACGAAACCGAGATCGCCATGCTCGGCATCGGCCGCAAATTCCAGAAGCCGACCGTGTTCGACATGCACACGGTCGAGGACAACCTGAATCTGGCGCTCAAGAACGACCGCAGCGTGCGCGCCACGCTGATGTGGCAGTCCTCGGCGCCGCAGGAAAAGCGCATCGACGAGGTGCTCGACATCGTGCGGCTGAAGGCGTTGCGCTCGCGCGTGGCCGGCAGCCTGTCGCATGGCCAGAAGCAGTGGCTGGAGATCGGCATGCTGCTCGCGCAGGAGCCGAAATTACTGCTGGTCGATGAGCCGGTCGCTGGCATGACCGACGCCGAAACCCAGCAGACCGCGGAACTGCTCAAGGAAATCAACAGGACCAAGACCGTGGTCGTTGTCGAGCACGATATGGCCTTCGTGCGCGAACTCGGCGTCAAAGTGACCTGCTTGCACGAAGTCTCCGTGCTGGCCGAAGGCACCATCGATCAGGTTTCGACGAACGACCTCGTGGTCGAAGTGTATTTGGGGCGGTGACCATGCTCGAAGTGAACAACATCGACCTCCATTACGGCGCGGCGCAGGCGTTGCGCGGTATCTCGATCAAGGCCGAGGTCGGCAAGGTTACCTGCGTGCTCGGCCGCAACGGCGTCGGCAAGACCAGCCTGCTGCGCGCCATCGTCGGCCAGAAGGCGGTCAGCGCCGGCAGCATTACATTGGGCGGCACCGACATCACCAAGCTGCCGACGGTCGAACGCGCACGCAGCGGGGTGGCCTTCGTGCCGCAAGGCCGTGAAATCTTTCCGCTGCTCACTGTCGAGGAAAATCTGGAAACCGGCTTTGCCCCGCTGAAGCGCGACCAGCGCACGGTGCCGGACGACGTGTTTTCGCTGTTTCCCGTGCTCAAGAGCATGCTGGGCCGGCGCGGCGGCGACCTGTCCGGCGGCCAGCAGCAGCAATTGGCGATCGGCCGCGCGCTGGTGATGCGCCCGCGGCTGCTGCTGCTCGACGAGCCGACCGAAGGCATTCAGCCTTCGATCATCAAGGATATCGGCCGCGCCATCACCTATCTGCGGTCGCTCAAGGAAATGGCGATCATCCTGGTCGAGCAATATCTCGATTTCGCGCAGGAGCTGGGCGACCAGTTGGTTGTCATGGACCGGGGATCGATCGTCTATTCCAGCGACAAGGCCAACATGGACGAGGCCGCGATCAAGCGCGCGCTGGCGATTTGATGGGAATTCGTCATGCCCGGCCTTGTGCCGGGCATCCACGTCTTCACAATGGCGCAACGCGCTGAGGCGTGGATGGCCGGGACAACCCCGGCCATGACGGTCGGGGGAATGTGAGTGCTTGCAGCAGCAAAACCCACTGACGACATTTTCGCCACCAATCGCGCGACCGGCCACATTGCGCTCAGCGTGGCCGCGCAAGGGGGCGTCACCCGGCGCGCCCGCGTCCACGAGGACGGTTCGCTGCGCGTGCGGTTTCCCAACGGCGCGCCTGAAGCGCTGGAAGCGGTGATCGTCAATACCGGCGGCGGCATGACCGGCGGCGACCGCTTCGCCATCGAGCTTGAGGTGGGCGAGGGCGCAAGCCTGATCGCCGGTACGGCGGCGGCGGAGAAGGTTTATCGCTCCAATGGCCCCGACGCCGACATGACGGTGCGATTGGATCTGGCCAAGGCCGCGCGGCTGGTCTGGCTGCCGCAGGAAACCATTCTGTTCGATCGGGCGCGCCTGTCGCGCCGTATCGACATCGACCTTGCGGAAGGCGCCTCGCTGCTGATGGCGGAAGCCGTCGTACTCGGCCGCGCCGCCATGGGCGAGGCGATGAACCACGGCTTCTTTGCCGACCGTTGGCGCGTGCGCCGCGGGGGCAGGCTGGTCTTTGCCGACACCGCCTGGCTCGAGGGCGCCATCGCCGCGCGGCTGATCGAGCCGGCCGTCGCCGCCGGCGGCATCGCCATAGCCACCGTGCTGATTGCGCCGGGCGGCAACGCCGAGCTTGAACAAGTGCGCGCGCTCAACGAAACTTTCGTCGGCGAGGTCGGCGTCTCGGCCTGGAACGGATTTGCGCTGGCGCGGCTCTGCGCCAAGGACGGCGCCGCGCTGCGCCACGATCTGATCGCGGTGCTGGCGGCGCTCGGCCAGCCGGTGCCGCGGCTTTGGCTGAATTGAGGACTGCGCATGATCCCGAAAAGCGGGAACCGGTTCTTGGGATCATGCGCAAGGAAACTACACTGAGGATACGATGAATCTCACGCCGCGGGAAAAAGACAAACTGCTGATCGCCATGGCCGCGATTGTCGCGCGCAAGCGCCTGGAACGCGGCGTCAAGCTCAACCATCCGGAAGCGGTGGCGCTGATTTCCGATTTCATCATGGAAGGCGCGCGCGACGGTAAAAGCGTTGCCGAACTGATGCAGAAGGGCGCGCATGTGGTCACGCGCGCCCAGGTGATGGAAGGCATTGCCGAAATGATCCACGACATCCAGGTTGAAGCGACGTTTCCCGACGGCACCAAGCTGGTGACCGTGCACGACCCGATTCGATGAAAGGAAGTCCAAAATGAAACGCCTCGCCCTCACGCTGCTGGTTCTCGCGCTCGGCAGTAGCGCCGCATTCGCCCATGTCGGCGTCGGCTCGACCGCGTCGTTCACCGCCGGCGTCGAGCATCCGCTCAGCGGCCTCGACCATATGACGGTGATGATCGCGGTCGGCCTGTGGGCCGCGCTCAAAGGCGGCCGCGCCTTATGGATATGGCCGGCGGCCTTTGTCGGCGTGATGCTGGTCGGTGGCGCGCTTGGAATGGCGCATGTGCCGGTGCCTTTCGTCGAGCCGGGCATTCTCGCTTCGGTCGTCGCGCTCGGATTGCTGGTGGCGCTGGCGGTCGATCTGCCCGTCTGGCTCGGCGCGGTTGTCGTCGCGGTGTTCGCGCTGCTGCATGGCCATGCCCACGGTAGCGAAGTTGCCGAGAATGTCGGCGGCATTGAATACATGGCGGGGTTCGCGCTCGCCACCGCGACCCTGCACCTTGTCGGCATCGGCTTTGCGCAAATGATGACGCGCGCGCACCTGCGCCCTGCCATCCGCGTCGCCGGCGCGGTTTGCGTTCTGATCGGCGGCGGCCTCGCGCTTGGAGCGATCTAATGATCCCTGGCGAACTCTTCATCAAGGACGGCGATATCGCACTCAACGCCGGCCGCAAGACCGCGACCGTCACGGTGGCGAATTCGGGCGACCGGCCGATCCAGGTCGGCTCGCATTATCATTTCTTCGAAACCAATCCCGCGCTCAAGTTCGACCGCAAGAAGGCGCGCGGCATGCGGCTCGACATCGCCGCGGGCACCGCCGTGCGCTTCGAGCCCGGACAGACGCGCGAGGTCACGCTGGTCGCGCTTGCGGGAAAGCGCACGATCTATGGCTTTCGCGGCGATGTGATGGGGAAGTTGTGATCGGGGCGCTGCGGGCTTTTAAAGCCATAACGGGCAGACCGTCGTCTGCCCGTCACAAGCTCTCGGATCCATTTCCGGGCGCGCGCGTGAGCGCGCAACACGGTACCCAGTTACTGAGAGCCAGGACCGGCAAACATGGACCACGAATACTGCAAGCAGCACCCACGTCCCATGCCCGCTCCGGTCATGGCGGCCATCCGTGTCCGGCAGAGCCAGAGATGGCTGACCTGAGGTTGAGCCTACGCACCTGAACCGCCCGCGCAAGGGCGTCCGAAACGCTGTTGTTAATTGCGAGGATAAGTCATGGCGATCTCAATGAAGCGCGCCGCCTACGCCGACATGTTCGGTCCGACCACCGGCGACCGGGTGCGGCTGGCCGACACCGACCTCATCGTCGAGGTCGAAAAGGATTTCACCGTCTACGGCGAGGAGGTGAAGTTCGGCGGCGGCAAGGTCATCCGCGACGGCATGGGGCAGTCGCAGATCACCAACGCGCAGGGGGCCGCCGACACGGTGATCACCAACGCGCTGATCCTCGATCACTGGGGCATCGTCAAAGCCGACGTCGGCATCAAGAACGGCATGATTTCGGCCATCGGCAAAGCGGGCAATCCCGACATCCAACCCGGCGTCACGATCGTCATCGGCCCCGGCACCGAGATCATCGCCGGCGAAGGAAAAATTCTCACCGCCGGTGGCTTCGACACCCACATCCATTTCATCTGTCCGCAGCAGGTTGACGAGGCGCTGATGTCCGGCGTCACCTCGATGCTCGGCGGCGGCACCGGTCCCGCCGCCGGCACCAACGCCACCACGTGCACGCCCGGGCCGTGGCATCTCGCGCGCATGATCCAGGCCGCCGATGCCTTCCCCGTCAATCTCGGTTTCGCCGGCAAGGGCAATGCCTCGCGTCCCGCGGCGCTGGAGGAGATGGTCAAGGCCGGCGCCTGTTCGCTCAAGCTGCACGAGGACTGGGGCACCACGCCGGCGGCGATCGACTGCTGCCTGTCGGTGGCAGAAAAATACGACGTGCAGGTGATGATCCACTCCGACACGCTCAACGAAAGCGGCTTCGTCGAGGACACCATCAAGGCCTTCAAGGGCCGCACCATCCACGCCTTCCACACCGAAGGCGCCGGCGGCGGCCACGCGCCCGACATCATCAAGGTGGCGGGCCTCAAGAACGTGCTGCCGTCCTCGACCAATCCGACGCGGCCCTACACCAAGAACACGCTCGACGAACATCTCGACATGCTGATGGTGTGCCACCATCTCGATCCGTCCATCGCGGAGGATTTATCGTTCGCCGAAAGCCGCATCCGCAAGGAAACCATCGCCGCCGAGGATATTCTTCACGATCTCGGTGCGCTGTCGATGATGTCGTCGGACTCGCAGGCCATGGGCCGGCTCGGCGAAGTCATCATTCGTACATGGCAGACGGCGGACAAGATGAAGAAGCAGCGCGGCTCGTTGCCCGGCGAAAAGGGCGACAACGACAACAAACGCGTCAAGCGCTACGTCGCCAAATACACCATCAACCCCGCCATCGCGCATGGCGTGTCGAAGCACATCGGCTCGGTCGAGAAGGGCAAGCTCGCCGATCTGGTGATCTGGACGCCGGCGTTTTTCGGCGTCAAGCCGGACATGGTGATCAAAGGCGGTACCATCGTCGCCGCGCAGATGGGCGACCCGAACGCTTCGATCCCGACGCCGCAGCCGGTGCATTACCGGCCGATGTTCGGCGCTTTCGGCAAGGCGCTCACGGCCTCGTCGCTGGTCTTCGTCTCCAAGGCCGCGGCCAAGAGCAATCTGCGCAACAAGCTCGGCGTCGACAAGCAGTTCGTCGCGGTCGAGAAAACGCGTTCGATCAACAAGAAAAGCATGATCCACAACGACGCCACGCCCAATATCGAGGTCGATGCCGAAACCTACGAAGTGCGCGCCGACGGTGAGTTGCTCACCTGTGCGCCGGCCGACGTGCTGCCGATGGCGCAAAGGTATTTCCTCTTCTAATGTGAGGAAATGAGACGTGTCGCGCAGATCAAGCCCGCCGGCGAATGGCCGGCGGCGGCAGCCAACGACCGCGTTATCCTCGACGCCGGCGACCGCAACCGGCGGCGCATCGTCATGCGCGGGGAGAAGGGCACGGAATTTCTGCTCGATGTCGAAAAGCCGGTGAGCCTGCGCGACGGCGATGGGCTCGTACTCGACGACGGTTCAGTTGTCCTCGTGACCGGTCAGCCGGAGCCGCTGATTGAAATCTCCGCCGGCTCCGCGCTCGATGCCGTGCGGCTGGCCTGGCATCTCGGCAACCGCCACACCGACGTTCAGATCGTCGGCGACAAAATTCGTATCCGCCGCGATCATGTGCTGGAGGATATGCTGCGCGGCCTGGGCGCGAAGCTCTCTCCGCTCGACGCGGCTTTCGATCCCGAGCCGGCGTCGCCCGCGCATGAGCATGGCCACGCGCACCATCATGACTGAAGGCGACCTGCAACCCGCCGCCCTCTACCGCTTGATGGCCTGGCTGTCGCCGGCGTTTCCGGTCGGCGCATTTTCGTATTCGAGCGGCATCGAATGGGCGGTGGAAGCCGGCGATATCAGGAACGTCGAAACGCTGAAGGGCTGGCTTGGCGTCATGCTGTCGGCCGGCGGCGGCTATTGCGACGCCGTGCTGTTTGCCCATGCGCATCGGGCCGTCGGCGACGACAAAGCCTTGCGCGCAGTCGCGGAACTCGCCGCGGCTTTCGCGCCGTCGAAGGAGCGCCATCTGGAGACCACCGCGCAGGGCAACGCCTTCGTCGAGGCCACCCGCGCGGCCTGGGGCTGTGCGGCCATCGAGCGTCTCAAAACGATCTGGGACGGGCCTGTGGCCTATCCGGTGGCGGTTGCGGTGGCCGCCAGCGGTCACGGCATCGCGCTGGAACCGGCTCTCGCCGCTTACCTGCAAGCGCTGGCGGCAAACTGGGTGTCGGCGGGCGTACGGCTGATCCCGCTCGGCCAGAGCGACGGCCAGCGGGTCCTTGCCGCTTTGGAGCCCGCCGTGGCTGCGACCGCGCGGCGCGCGCTCTCGGCCGGGCTCGACGACATCGGCTCGTCGGCCTTCCGCGCGGATCTGGCCAGCGCCCGGCACGAGACGCAGTACACGCGGCTGTTCAGGTCGTGAGCATTTTTCGTCATGGCCGGGCTTGTCCCGGCCATCCACGTCTTGCTTATGTCAATCCAGAAAGGCGTGGATGCCCGGCATGAAGCCGGGCATGACGGCTGAGAGGTGCGAATGAATAATCCCCACGGCCCCTTGCGCGTCGGCGTCGGCGGTCCGGTCGGCTCCGGCAAGACCGCGCTGATGGACCTGTTGTGCAAGAAATTGCGCGACCGTTTCGAAATTGCCGCCATCACCAACGACATCTACACCAAGTGGGACGCCGAATATCTGGTGCGTTCGGGCGCGCTGTCGGCCGACCGCATCGCCGGCGTGGAAACCGGCGGCTGTCCCCACACCGCGATCCGCGAGGACGCCTCGATCAATCTCGCCGCCGTCGCCGACATGCGGGCGAAATTCCCCGATCTCGACCTGGTGCTGATCGAATCCGGCGGCGACAATCTGGCGGCGACTTTTTCGCCCGAGCTTGCCGATCTGACGATCTATGTGATCGACGTCGCGGCCGGCGACAAAATTCCGTCCAAAGGCGGTCCCGGCATCACGCGTTCGGACCTTTTGGTGATCAACAAGATCGATCTGGCGCCTTACGTCGGCGCCTCGCTCGAAGTGATGGACCGCGACGCCAGGAAGATGCGGGGGCAGCGGCCCTTCGTGTTCACGAATTTGCGCGCCGGCAATGGCGTCGACGAGATCGCCAGGTTCATCGAGCAGAAAGGCGGGCTTTCGTCGTGAGCCGCGCATCGGCCCGCGAGCGCCTCGACGCCGCACTGGCGCGCATCGACGATGCGGGCGGCGAGGGCGCGCGGGCCTGTCTCACGGTCTATCGCGCGCAGGCTTTGGCCGCGGCGGAGGCCGCCGACGCGCGTGCCCGCGACGGCATATCGCTCGGCGCGCTCGATGGCGCGATCGTCAGCATCAAGGATCTGTTCGACGTCGCCGGCGAAGTCACGCGCGCCAGCTCCAAGGTGCTGGCCGAAGAGGGCAGCCCCGCCTTGCGCGACGCGGTGGTGGTACGGCGCTTACGGGCGGCGGGCGCCGTGATCGTCGCCAAGACCAACATGTCGGAATTCGCCTTCACCGGCATCGGCATCAATCCGCATTACGGCACGCCCGGCAATCCCGCCGACCGCGCACGTGTGCCGGGCGGTTCGTCGTCGGGCGCGGCGGTCGCTGCGGCAGACGGCTTGTGTGAGATTGCCATCGGCAGCGATACCGGCGGTTCGTGCCGGATTCCGGCGGCGCTGTGCGGCGTCGTCGGTTTCAAGCCGAGCCGGCGGCGCATTTCGACCGAGGGCGCGTTTCCGCTGTCGTACTCGCTCGATTCCATCGGTTCGCTGTCGAAAACGGTCGCGGGCTGCGCCGTTGCCGATGCGGTAATGGCGGGCGAGACGCCTGCCGCGCCGGAGCCGGTTTCGCTCTCCGGCCTGCGCATCGGCGTCGTCCAGGGCATGCCGCTGGAAAATCTCGACGACACCGTGGCCAGGCGCTTCCCCGAAGGTCTCGATCTTTTGGAAAAGGCCGGCGCGCGCCTGTCGAATGAAACCTTGCCGCCGATCGACGACATGGTGAAGGCGCTGTCGCGCAGCAGCCTGCTGGTGGCCGAGGCCTATGCCATTCATCGCGACCGGCTGGCGCGGCGTGGCGCCGAAATCGATCCGGTCGTGCGCGGACGCCTCGACAAGGGTGGCGGCATCCCGGCCGCGGATTACGTCGATCTGACGCGGCTGCGGGGGCGGCTCATCAGCATCATGGATGCACGGCTCGCCGAACTCGACGTGCTGGCGATGCCGGCCACCGCGATCGTGGCGCCCCGGCTGGACGAGGTGGCCGATATCAAAGCCTTCATGGCCCGCAACGCGCTTTTGCTGCGCAATCCGACCTTGGCCAATTTCTTCGATCTCTGCGCCATCTCGCTGCCGCTACCGCGCGCCGGCGGCTTGCCCGCGGGGCTGATGCTGGTCGCCCGCAACGGCCATGATCATCGCCTGCTGCGGATCGCGGCGTCAGTCGAACAATTGTTGGGGACTTAGGCGGCGTGCTGCTTCCGCCGCGTCTGCCGCAGCAGAAAATCGAGCGCGGCGACGCGCATGCTGAGCGGATGATCGGGGAAGCTGGAGCGCAGCAGCTTGAGCGCCTCGGCGTCGCTGGCGGGCGCAAATTGCATGACCCGCTCGGCCATGGAAATCGCGTCGACTGGCTCAAATGAAAATCGCTGGAAACGGAAGGCTTGGCCCATTGGCTCGTCCCGTAAGTCATCCGGCTCGGCTATTATCAGCACGAAATCCTTAACGAATAAGCCGCCCGGCGGTTCCATCGCCGGACGGCTTATTAACACGGGGGCGCCGAAACCAGAGGTTGCCGGCTACTTCAGCGGCTGGCCAATGGTCACGGTCAACTTGCCGATGCCTTCCACCTCGCATTCCAGCTTGTCGCCGGCCACCGTGGCGGCGACGCCCGAGGGCGTGCCGGTCATGATGATATCGCCGGCTTCGAGCGCGACCATCTCCGACAGATTGGAGATGATTTCGGGCACGTTCCAGATCAGTTGTTCGAGATCGCCGTCCTGGCGCAGCGTGCCGTTGCACTTGAGGGTGATCTTGCCCTTCTTGGGATGGCCGGTTTCGGACGCCGGCTTGATTGGGCCGCAGGGCGCGGAGTGATCGAAAGCCTTGCCGATTTCCCACGGCCGCTTGAGGTCGCGCGACGCGATCTGCAAATCGCGGCGGGTGAGGTCGATGCCGACGGCGTAGCCGTAGATGCAGTCATTGGCCTTGGCGACCGGGATGTTGCGGCCGCCGCTCTTGAGCGCGACCACCAGTTCGACCTCGTGGTGCATGTCCTTGGTCAGTGACGGGTAGGGCACCGTGCCGCCGTCCGGCACGATCGCGTCGGCGGGCTTGGCGAAATAGAACGGCGGCAGGCGCTCGTCCTGGCCCATCTCGCGGATGTGCTCGATGTAATTTCGGCCGACGCACCAGATCCGGCGGACCGGGAAAACTTTGCTTGTGCCTGCGACGGCAATGGCCGCTTGCGGGGCGGGCGGAATGACGTAGTCCGCGCTCATGACGAGTTTGCCTTTGAAATTATGGAGGGGGAAGGTATAGCGGGTCTTTCGTGCGCACCGCGTATCGCATTTGAACGCGTAGAACAAGGCTGAAACTGATGTGGCGTGATGCAATCGAAGGCTGGCTGGCGGGCGATAGCGCGCTGCGCCGCTACGGCCCCTGGGCGGTGCTGGTCGTGGCTGCGGCCGCCTATTTTCGCCGCTTCGCAAAAGACCCGGTCGGCATGGTGGTCTACCCGCAAGCCGGCGACTGCGTGCTGCAAAGCGCGCCGCTGGGCGAATGCTCCAAGATGTTCAGCTACCCGCCGTCCTTCGCTTTCCTGATGGCGCCCTTCGCGGCCATGCCGATGGGACTGCGCATCGCGGTCTGGTATGCGATCTCGGTCGCGGCGACCGTCGGCTGCTACATGATTTCGGAAAAACTGGTGTTCAAGCTGCTGCCGGGACGCTGGAGCGAGATCGAGCTGGCGGTGCTGCGCACCATCACGGTCGTTCTCAGCATCAAATTCGTGCTCGCGGTCTTCGAGTACCAAGCCTACGACACGCTGGCGTATTTTTTCGTACTGGCCGGGCTCTGGGCGGTCGTTGAAAACCGCGCGCTACTCGGCGGGGTGGCGTTGGGCTTCGTCACCGCGATCAAGGCGACGCCACTGGTGTTTCTGCCTTATCTCGTGGTCAAGCGGCGCTTCGTCGCGGCGGCGGTGTTTGCGATCGCCCTGGTCGTCTTCTCCTGCGCGCCGGACATCTATTCCGCGCTTCATGGCGCGCAACCGCATTATCTCAATATCTGGCTCGGGCAGATCGCGGCGCCGGCGCTGTCGGGCAAAGCGGATGTCGGCACAATGTTCTGGGACGCCTGGATGGGCGTCAACCTGCTCAATCAATCGATGCGGGGTATGGTGGCGCGGCTGGTCGTCGACACGTCCTACGCACGGTACGGCGAAACCATCTATCACGTGGCGAGCCTGGCGCTGATCGCGGTTGTCGGGTTGCTGCTGCTGCGCTCGGCGCGGCGCGAGCGGTTTCCGGCGGTCGACGCCTCGATCCTGTTGGTCAGCATGCTGATGCTGTCGCCCATGACAAGCCGTTATCACTACATCCTCTTTATCCTGCCCTATATGACGATTACCGGCATCGCCATGCGCGACCGCGCCTTGCGTCCGGCCGCCATCGTCACCTTGATCGTGAGCTTTGTCTTGGGCACGGCCACCTCGAACGATCTGGCCGGTCATGTCCTGACCGAGTGGTCCTACGCCCATAATTTTCTGGTGATCAGCGCGCTCGCGCTGCTGCCGTTTCTGGGCTTCGTCATCCTGCGCAAGGCCGAGCCGCAAAGCGCGATCTAGCGGCCGAGCACGTCCTCGACGGCTTCGAACACTTCATCGACCGTGATCGCCTGCATGCAGACATTGTTGGTGCAGCCGGTCTTGCGGTGATTGTGGGCGCTGACGCAGGGCGAGCAGGCAAGTCCGGCATAGATCGCGCGCGAGTTTCCCAGCGGACGATAAAGGTTCGGCGTCTCGGGTCCGAACAGGACGATGGTCGACAGTCCGGTCGCCGCGGCGAAATGCGCCGGTCCGGAATCGTTCGTTACCATCGCCGCGGCAAGCGTATAGAGCGGTGGCAGCTCTGTGAGCGTCGTTTCGCCGGCGAACGCCAGACAGCGCGCGCCGTCGCATTGCGTCGCCAGAGCAAGGGCCTCCTCGCGCTCGTTGGGCGCGCCGGTGATCACCACCAGCACGTCGTCATGGGCCTTGAGAATGCGGCGGATGAGTTCGGCGTAGCGGTCTGGCATCCAGCGCCGGTGCGGCAGCATCTCGCTGGCGTTCGGATTGATCAGCACGACGCGTTGGGCATCGCGCGCGTAGCCCGGCACGCGCTCGCGGATGCGCGCGGCGATGGCGTCGCAGGCGGCGTCGGTGGCGCGCATCGGCGCCAGCGCGATCTGGTCGTCGCCGATCATCGTCTTGGCGTAATATTGCGTCGGCTCGGCCACGAGCAGCGCGTCGACCATGGCGACGAAGTTCTTGGCGATGTGGATGTGCGGATTGTAGGCGACACGGTGGCTCAACATGGAGCCGCGATAGAGTCCCTCGTTGTAGATGCGGTGAAAGCCGACACGGCGGTCGGCGCCGGAAAAACCGGTCAACAAGGCCGTGAAGCGTGAGAACAGTTCGAGGTCGATGACGGTGTCGATTTTCTTGCGCCGCGTCCAGATCAGGAAGGCAAAGGTGTCGATCGCCAGATGCCAGAGCGAATCGTCTCGCAGCGTGAAGACATTGGCGCGCGGCACGGTGCCGAGCAGGTCGAGCGAGCCGCCGACGCGCCGGAAGCTGACGAAGTAAAGCTCGGCGTTCAATATCTTTTGCGCCTTGCGCATCGCCGGCGTCGCCAGCACCGTACTGCCCATTTCGGAAAGCTCGACGAACAGCACGGCGCGCACCGGGCGCGGCTTGATCGGCCAGATCGACCACCACAGCCGCAGCAGGGCCGTGCCGAGCGCGCACAACGGCACGCCGACCCGGCGGTCAATGCGGCGCATCGTGTCGACTTTCATCTCGCCCCGCCCGTCAACGCATCACGCCCGGATTAAGCCCAAGATCAAGCCAGCGAGGCAATCGCCTCGGCCTGCGGCCGCGCCTCCTGCTCCTTGAGCTGGAGCCGGTAGAACGCGGCATAGCGCCCGTTCTTGCGCAGCAGATCGTCGTGCCGTCCGGATTCGGTCGCATGTCCGTCCTCGATCACGTAGATGCGGTCGGCATGCGAGACCGTGTGCAGGCGGTGTGCGATCGCCAAAGTTGTTCGGCCTTCGCAGAGCCGCTCCATGGCCTCGCGCACCTGCAATTCGGATTCCGAATCGAGCGCGGCGGTGGCCTCGTCGAGCAAGATGATCGGCGCATTCTTGATCAGTGCGCGGGCGATGGCGACGCGCTGGCGCTGGCCGCCGGATAGCTGCAAGCCGTGCTCGCCGACCGGGGTGTCGTAGCCGCGCGGGAAGCTCTGGATGAAATCGTGCGCATAGGCGGCCTTGGCGGCGGCCACGATCTCGTCCTCGCTGGCGCCGGGTTTGCCGAAGGCGATGTTCTCGCGCACCGTGCCGCGGAACAGGAACACGTCCTGCCCGACATAGGCGATATACTGGCGCAGCGAGCGGCGCGACACCTGGCTGACGTCCTGGCCGTCGATGACGACCTTGCCGCGTTCGGTGTCGTAGAATCGCATGATCAGGTTGAAGATCGTGGACTTGCCGCCGCCCGAAGGGCCGACCAGCGCGGTCAGCTTGCCCGGCTCGGCGACGAAGGACATGCCGCGCAAAACCTGCTCATCGCTGCGGTAGCGGAAGCCGACGTCGTCGAATTCCAGCCGCGACGCCGTCACCCGCAAGGCCGGCATGTCGAGGTCGCTCGGCTCGCTCGGCGGCGCGTCGATCACCTCGAACATGACGCGCACGCCCACCAGCGCGCTGTTGAGCTCGATGTTGAGTCGCGCCAGCCGCTTGGCCGGTTCGTAAGCCAACAGGAACGCGGTGATGAAGGAGAAGAACTGTCCCGGCGTCGCGCCGGTGTCGATCACGCGGTAGCCGCCATAGGTGATGGCGATCGCGATGGCGCAGCCGCCCAGCGTTTCCATCAGCGGGCTGGCGCGGTTGGAAA
>DASWPX010000178.1:0-8337 GCA_036398395.1 Pseudolabrys sp.
GGTTGAGTCACTTTTACGTCGGGGGCAGTCGGCTGACGCGCGGTTGTTCGCCTAATTGTTGAGCTTTCCGACCCCCAAAATCCATGGCAACATTCGTTGTCGTGCTAGGCCGATGCTCCGTATTGGTGTATCCAGGCCTTATAACAACAATAAAACATTGCCCGATCGGGCGCCCCAGGGAGGACAAATGATGGCAAATTCCCGCTATACGCGACGTTCTGTGCTCAAGACCGCGGCGCTGGCTTCGACCGCCGTGCTCGCCGCGCCCTACGTGCGCGGCGCCTATGCCGCAGGCAAGCTCACGCTCGGCTGCTGGGATCACTGGGTGCCCGGCGCTAACGCGACGCTGACCAGGCTCTGCAACGAGTGGGGCGAGAAGAACAAGGTCGAGGTCCACATCGACTACATCACGTCGCAGGGCGAGAAAGACAAACTCACCGCGGCCGCCGAGGCGCAGGCCGGCACCGGCCACGACATCATGTCGCACCGCGATTGGAACATTCAGGTTCACCAGCGCAACCTCGAACCGCTCGACGATGTGGTCGGCCAGCTCATCCAGCAATACGGTCCGATCAGCCCGGTCGCCGAATATCTCGCAAAGATCAAAGGCGTTTGGCGCGGCGTGCCGACCGCGGTCGGAAGCCAGGTGAAACCCTGCTGCTCGCGCATCGACCTCTACAAGGAACATGCGGGCATCGATCTGACGGATATTTTCCCGGCCGACGAGGGGAAATACGATAAGGCCAAGACCGACACCTGGACTTGGGACACCTATCTCACCAGCGCGGAGAAGCTGCACAAGGCGGGTTTCCCGGTCGGTCTGCCGATGGGCCAGACCAGCGACGCGGTCGACTGGGTCGGCGCGCTGTTCAACTCGTTCGGCGCGGTCCTGGTCGATGCCAAGGACAACATCAAGGTCAATTCGGACGAGACCCGCACGGCGCTCGAATACCTCAAGAAGCTGATGGCGGTGAATCCGCCCGAGGTCTACGCCTGGGACGACGCCGGCAACAACCGCTGGCTCATTTCAGGCAAGGGCTCGAGCATCATGAACCCGCCGAGCGCCTGGGCGGTCGCCAAACGCGACAACCCGAAGATCGCCGAGCAGTGCTGGACGCACGCCATGCCGAAGGGACCGAACGGCCGTTTCGTCGGTCAGTTGCCGCAGAACTACGGCCTGTGGGCCTTCTCGCAGAACAAGTCCGCCGCCAAGGATCTCCTGCTGCACATGTCGCAGAAGGAATCGATGGCGCAACTGGTCGAAGCCTCGGTCGGCTACGACCTGCCGTCGTTCAAGAGCATGTACGACTTCGATACCTGGAAAAAGGTCGGTCCCCCGGTCGGCACCGTCTACAGCTATCCGCCGCGCGGCGACGAGCAGACCTCGATGGCCGGCGCGCCGGCCCGCGCGGACGTCGGCGCCCAGATCTACAACCAGGCGATCAACACCGTGATGGTGGCGAAGTTCACGCAGGGCAACGAGAAGCTCGACGACGTCATCAAGTGGGCCGAGAAGGAACTCGAAGGCACCTTGCGCGTCTAGGCGTCCTCGTTTTCGCACATGAGCATGCCGGCCCTCATTGGCCGGCATGCGGGTTAGACGCGAACCACGCGGGATCGTGAGCCATGGCCGATATCGTTCAATCGTGGATGCCGGCGGCTGCGGACAACGCGCGCGCGCCGGTCAGACGGCACGGCTTGCAGCTCTTGCGCCGCCGTTCCACCATCGCGCTGGCGATGTGCGCGCCGCTGATCGCCATCGTGCTCGGCCTGATCGTCTATCCGGCGTTCTATTCGATCTATCTATCGATGCTCAACAAGGCGCAGACGCGCTTCGTCGGCCTGTCGAATTTCACCTATCTGTTGTCGCGTGACGCATTCTGGATGGTGGTCGAGCAATCGGCGATCTTCGCGCTGTCGGCCGTGTTCTTCAAAGCGCTGATCGGGCTGATCACTGCGCATCTCATCAACAACCTCCCCACCAAGGGCCAGCGCAAATGGCGCGGCATGTTGCTGGTGCCCTGGGTGATCCCGCTCGCCTTGTCCTCGCTCGGATGGTGGTGGCTGTTCGACCCCACTCATTCGGCCTTTAACTGGCTCCTGCAGTCGATGGGCTTTGGGGAAATTGCCTGGCTGAGCAATCCCTATTGGGCGCGCTTTTCGGTGATCCTGGTCAATGTCTGGTACGGCGCGCCGTTCTTTCTGATCATGTATCTGGCGGCGCTCAAATCGGTGCCCGAGCAGCTTTACGAGGCCGCTTCCATCGACGGCGCCAGCGCTTGGCAGAAATTCATCCACATCACGCTGCCGATGATGCGCAACATCATGGCGATCACGGTGCTGTTCTCGCTGATCATCACCTTCGCCAATTTCGACATCGTGCAGATCATGACCGCGGGCGGGCCGCGCAACATGACGCATGTGTTCGCGACCTATTCGTTCCTGCTCGGCATACGCTCCGGCGACCTGCCGCTGGGCTCCGCGTCGTCGCTGTTCATGCTGCCGATCCTGGCGATCGCCGCGGTCTTCATTCTGCGCGGCGTGGCCAAGCGCGGAAGGGAAATCGGATGAGCACCGCCACGCTTGCGGCACCGCCCGCCGCCCGGATCGGACTGCGCGCCAGTCTCAGCCGCAACCGGCGCTGGGCGCTGTTTACGTCCTATTTCTTCCTGATCCTGTTCGCGATCTTCTTTCTGCTGCCGCCTTATTACATGGTGGTCACCGCGCTCAAGAGCGACGCCGAAGTGGCGCATATGGTGACCAATCCCTGGATCGTCGCCAACGGCATCACCTTCGATCAGTTCAGGATATTGTTCACCGAGACCGACTTCCTGATCTTCTTCAAGAACACCGTCATCGTGACGGTCTGCGTCGTCGTCATCACGATGGTGGTGAGTATCCTGGCGGCGTTCTCGCTCGGCCGCATGAAGTTCTGGGGCTCGGGGATTCTCGCGACCGGAATCTTCCTGACCTACCTGGTGCCCGACACGCTGCTGTTCATTCCGCTGTTCCAGATCGTCAAATCGGTCGGGCTGCTCAACTCCTATTGGGGCATGGTGCTGGTCTATCCGACTCTGACGGTGCCGTTCTGCACCTGGATCATGATCGGCTATTTCCAGTCGATTCCCAAGGAACTCGACGAGGCGGCGCTGATCGACGGCGCCGGCCACATGCAGATGCTGTTCAAGATCTTCATCCCGGTGGCGCTGCCCGGCATCATCGCCGCGACAATTTTTGCCTTCACGGTGTCATGGGCAGCCTTCGTCTATCCGATGACGTTTCTCTATTCGGCCGACCAGCAGGTGCTCACCGTCGGCACCGTGACCAGCCTGATCAAGGCCGACGTCTACAAGTGGGGCATGCTGATGGCGGGCGCGCTGGTCGCGGCCGCGCCGCCGCTGGTGATCTACGCCTTCCTCATGGACTATTACATCGCGGGCCTCACCGCCGGCGCGACCAAGGGGTAGTGCATGATCCCGAAAAGTGTGAACCGGTTTTCGGAAAAGATCATGCACCAATAAGGATTACCAAATGGCCGAAGTCACATTACGCAACGTCGTGAAGCGCTACGACGACGTTCTCGCCGTCAGCAATGTCAGCCTCGACATTCCCAATCACGAGTTCGTCGTGCTGGTCGGTCCGTCGGGCTGCGGCAAGAGCACGACCCTGCGCATGATCGCAGGCTTGGAGGAAATCAGCGGCGGCGAAATCTCGATCGGCGGCGAGGTGGTCAACGACCTGCCGCCGAAGGACCGCGACATAGCCATGGTGTTCCAGAACTACGCGCTCTATCCGCATATGACGGTGGCCGAGAATATGTCGTTCGGCCTCAAGCTGCGGAAATTTCCGAAGTCCGAGATCAAGCTGCGGGTCGACAACGCCGCCCGCATTCTTGACATCACCGAATTGCTCGCGCGCCGGCCCAAGCAGTTGTCCGGCGGCCAGCGCCAGCGCGTCGCCATGGGCCGTGCCATCGTGCGCAATCCCAAGGTGTTTCTGTTCGACGAGCCTCTGTCCAATCTCGACGCCAAGCTGCGCGTGCAGATGCGCACCGAGATCAAGCGCGTGCATCAGAAGGTCAAGACCACGACCGTTTACGTGACCCACGACCAGGTCGAAGCCATGACGCTGGCCGACCGCGTGGTGGTCATGAACGGCGGCAAGATCGAGCAGATCGGCACGCCCAACGACCTCTACCATCATCCCAAGACGCGCTTCGTCGCGGGCTTCATAGGCTCGCCGGCGATGAATTTCATTCCGGGCAAACTTGAGGCCAATGGAAGCGGATTGAATATCCGGCTTTCGGACAAGCTGGCGTTCCACGTGCCGGAAAGCCGCACCGCGCGCTATCGCGGCCATGTGGGCCGCGACCTGCTGTTCGGTCTGCGTCCGGAGCATCTCACCGAGACGCGCGGCGCGGAAAACGGCGTCGGCCAGGAATTTGCCGTCACGCTCGACGTGGTCGAACCGATGGGCATGGAGACCATGGTGTTCTTCAAGATCGACGGCACCGAAGTCTGCGGCCGGGTCGAGCCTACCGCCGCCAAGGGATCGGGCGAGACCATGCAGCTGCGCGCCAACCTCGACCACATGCATCTGATCGACCCGGCGACCAGCGCGGTGTTGTAGCGGCCGGTCAGCGGCGCAGCGATCCGATCGCCGCCCGTGCCTTGCGGACCAGCGGCCAGATCGACGGGTTGCGCTTGACGAAGCGCTTGAGCCTGCGCGCCATTGTCATGGCGGTTGCGTCCGCCCAGCCCAAGACCGTCGCCGGCGACAGGTAGTCGTAGAGCTTCAATTCGGTGTCGCACCATTCGTGCTTGTAGGGTTCGTCGCCGATGTTGAAGTCGAATGTCTTGAAGCCGCGCTCGATGAAGTGGCGCATCAGTTCCTGCAGGTGGACGGTGCCGGGGCTGCAGGCTTCCATTTCGCCGCTGGCGTAGCCGGCCAGCACGTAATCGTAATTGCCGTGGTTTGTCAGGCCGAAGCTGGCGGCGGCGACGGCCGAGCCGACCTTGATGCTGCTGACATGGACGAGGCCGTGGCGGCGCGGATCGCTCGCCACGTCCATGAAGAAATCGCGGTAACCCGGCCGTTCGAACATATTGGCGACGCCGAGCGCGGCGTAGGAAATCTTCTTCTGTTCGATGAGCGCGTCGAGGGTTTGTTCTATATCCGCGCGGTCGACGGCGGTTGCGAAGACGATGTCGCCGTATTTGGCGAGCCGGCGGCGTTTCTTGCCGTCGGTCTTGCGCCAGGATGCCGAACGCCGCGCCTGATAGAATTCGTCCCAGGTGCCGGTGAGATGCGTCAGGTAGGCGTCGTCGGCATGCGGGGTCAGGCGCAGCGCGGTCATTGGATTGGCCTGCGCGCCGATGGTTGCCGGAATCTTGCTCAGGTCGAGCACGTCGTGTCGAAGCCGGCTGCGCAACAGCGCGTGAATTTGTTGCCACAGCGCCGCGAATTGCGCCGGGCCGACGTGCCGGGAAAAGTCCGTCGCCAAAAGCGGCGCGTTGTAATTGCACAGATCGGCGCCGAGCCAGGTAATACGGCGCAATCGCGTGCCGGCTCGCGTGGCAAAGGGAAAAATGAAAGCGATTTGCCCTTGCTGACGCCCGACCACGATCGCCGGCGTTACGCCCTCGCGGGCGCCGATGTGCCGCTGCCAGGTCGAAAGCCAGTCGAATGTCTGGAAGGCTGTGCAGTCGGCGCGCTCTTCGAAGGCGCGCCAATCGTGCTCGATGTCGGCGAGGTCGTCATGCAGCGACAGGGCAATATCCGCCCGCGCCGCGGCTGGCGAAGGTCCTGCGTCGTCGCGGTTTACAAACTCGGCATCGGTATGCGCCTCGAATGCCGCGCGCGCCGTCTGTAACATGATCGCCTGCCGGTTCGGGCTTCGGTGCCGGGGACCATACGCGGCGGCGGCACAGGAACAATAAACAGCGCCGTAAAGCCGTGACAAATCGCCACGTTGGGTAGAAAAAGCGTTAACCGCATCGTCCACGGAATCGGCGGCGTGCAAGGTTTTCCAGCCTTAAATTTTTCCTAACCGCGGTTTTTCGGGTTCCATGTAACGCATTGTGAAACAATCCTGCCTAGAAAATCGCGCATGCGCGAAGCCGATATTGCCATAGCCGGAGCCGGGCTCGCCGGCTCGACCGCCGCCGCCATGCTGGCGCGCGCGGGCTATGGCGTCGTCCTGATCGACCCGCATCCGGTCTATCCGCCCGACTTTCGTTGCGAAAAGCTCGACATCGGCCAGATCGAAATTCTCAAGCGGACTGGGCTTGCCGACGCGGTGCTGAAAGTTGCGACGCCCGATCGTTCGCTCTCGGTGGCGCGCTTCGGCCGTCTGGTCGACAAGCGCGCCGGCGCGCAATGCGGCATTTTCTACGAACGGCTGGTGAACGCGATTCGCGCAGAAGTTCCGGCTGCGGCCTTCGTCGCCGCCAAAGTTACGGCGGTGACGACGGGCGCCGACCGCCAGATCGTGACGCTGTCGACCGGTGAGCAAATCTCGGCACGGCTGTTCGTGCTCGCCAACGGGCTCAATATCGGCCTGCGCCATCAACTCGGCATCGAACGCAAGGTGCGCAGCGCAAACCATTCCGTTTCCATCGGCTTCAATATAAAGCCGCTCGGCCGCGCCGCTTTCGATTTCTCAGCCTTGACCTGCTTTACCGAGCAACCGGCAAAGCGCTTGGCCTATGTGGCGTTTTTCCCCATCGGATCGGTGACGCGAGCCAATCTCTTCGTCTATCGCGACCCGCACGATCTTTGGTTCAGGCAATTTCGCGACAAGCCCAGGCAAACTTTGCTGGAGGCGATGCCTCATCTTGAGCGGATCACCGGGCCGTTCGAGGTCGAGGGCACGGTCAAGATACGGCCCGTCGATCTCTGCATCACGGAAGGACATCGCCAGCCAGGTTTCGTCCTGGTCGGCGACGCCTTTGCGACGTCGTGCCCCGCCGCCGGTACCGGAGCGGGACGAGCCCTCATGGACGTGGAGCGGCTGTGCAACGTCCACATCCCGCAATGGTTCGCCACGCCCGGCATGAGCCTCGAAAAAATCGAAACGTTCTACGACGACCCGGTCAAATGCGCCTACGACGCCGCCTGCGCCAGGAAGGCCTATACGCTGCGCTCGCTTTCGATCGACCCCGGTCTCACCTGGGCCGCGCAACGCTGGGCCAAGTTTATCGCGCTTTGGCTGATGGGTGCATTCCGTCACGCCTTCCGCCGTTCGGATGCCAGAGAGCCGGCACGCCAGCTTACGGCAGCGAAGTCGTAGACCTATCCCGTTCCAGGCCCGATCCCATCCAATTTTGCGCCGGCGCCGGACGCATGCGTGGCTCGAGCGCCTGCTCGTAGGACGCCAGCACCGCGTCGACCATCGAATCGAGCGAGAAGAACGCCGCGACGCGCTGCCGCAACACTTGTGCCGCGCGTTCGGCGGCCACCGGGTCGCCGATCGCTTTCGCGATGGCTTGCGCCAGGGCGAAGGCGTCGTCGGGAGGCACCAGCGCTTGCGACAGTGGGCCGAATATCTCGGGAAAGCCGCCGACCCTGGTTGCGATTATCGGCTTGCCCGCCGCGGCGGCCTCGAGCGCGACATAAGGCAGCGATTCCGCGCGAGACGGCATGACGAGAATTCGGCCAAGCGCCAGCGCGGCCCGCGCCGGCATCGGCGCTTCGAAACGCACGGCCTCGCCTAACCCCAATCGGGCGGCCTGGGCCTTGAATTCCGGCGCGCCGTCGCCGTCGCCAATGATGGTTGCGGTCAGCGCGTGACCTTGGCGGCGCAGATTAGCGATGGCGTCGATCAGAACATCGGTGCCCTTCAAGGTCCGCAATTCGCCCAGATAGACGATGTCGGCGGCACCAGCGGCGAGCGCGACGGGCTCGAATTCTTGCCTGGCGACGCCGTTGTGAACCACCCGCACGGTGCCGGGCGGGTCGCCGACTTTGCGCCGGAAAGAGTCGTGGCTGAATGCACTCTCGAACAAATAGAGATTGCCCCGGCGCATCAGCAGACGTTCGAGCAGGATGTGGAGCCTGCCGCCCACGGCATCATGCAGGCTGCCGCCGTGCGGCGTATAGCCGCGAACGATGCCGCGCGGCGCGGGCGCCAGCCGCGCCAGCGCACCGCCTTTGGCGCCATGGCCGTGGACGATCTGCGCGCCGCTCTGCCCGATCCGCCGCGCCACCTGCCACACCGCCGCGATGTCGCCAAGGTGCGGCTGCCGCCGCATCGGAATGCGGGTGAGACCGAGGGCCAACTGGGGCGAAAGCGAGCCAAGAATTTCATCGGCGCGGGCGTTGCCCGTGAGGCTGTCG
>DASWPX010000179.1:0-4732 GCA_036398395.1 Pseudolabrys sp.
TCATATCGCATCATCCAAAATATGCCAGAATTCCGCTGATTTAACAAATCGTGATCCGGGCGTGTCTAACGTGGCCGAATGTATCGGATGAAACCGGTTTGCTGGCGCGGTTCATGCAGTATCGAAAGCCAGGTGGGTCAATGCGGTGTTTAAAGGCGGGCATCGAGCCCGGGAGAGCCTATGAGTAAGGCTGGCGGCGGCGAGTCCAAGAATACCCTCTATTGCTCCTTTTGCGGCAAGAGCCAGCACGAGGTTCGAAAGCTCATCGCGGGACCGACGGTCTTCATCTGCGACGAGTGCATCGAACTCTGCATGGAGATCATCCGCGAGGAGAACAAGACCTCCTTCATGAAGTCGAAGGAAGGCGTGCCCACACCGTCCGAGATCTTCAAGGTGCTCGACGATTACGTGGTCGGCCAGCAGCACGCCAAGAAGGTGCTCTCGGTCGCGGTCCACAATCACTACAAGCGCATCAATTCGAGCGGCAAGAACCAGGACGTCGAGCTCGCCAAGTCCAACATCATGCTGATCGGCCCCACCGGCTGCGGCAAGACGCTGCTGGCGCAGACGCTGGCCCGCATCCTCGACGTGCCGTTCACGATGGCGGACGCCACGACGCTGACCGAAGCCGGCTATGTCGGCGAGGACGTCGAGAACATCATCCTCAAGCTGCTGCAGAACGCCGACTACAATGTCGAGCGCGCCCAGCGCGGCATCGTCTATATCGACGAGGTCGACAAGATCAGCCGCAAGTCCGACAACCCGTCCATCACCCGCGACGTCTCGGGCGAGGGCGTGCAGCAGGCCTTGCTGAAAATCATGGAAGGCACGGTCGCGTCGGTTCCGCCGCAGGGCGGCCGCAAGCATCCGCAGCAGGAATTCCTGCAGGTCGATACGACAAACATCCTCTTCATCGTCGGCGGCGCGTTTGCCGGCCTCGACAAGATCATCTCGGCGCGCACGCAGGGCACCTCGATGGGCTTCGGCGCCACCGTGCGCGCGCCGGACGAGCGCGGCACGGGCGAAATCCTGCGCGAGGTCGAGCCCGAGGATCTGCTGAAATTCGGCCTGATCCCGGAATTCATCGGCCGGTTGCCGGTGCTGGCGACGCTGGGCGATCTGTCCGAGCCGGCGCTGATCGAAATCCTGACGCGCCCCAAGAACGCGCTGGCCAAGCAGTACCAGCGCATGTTCGAGATGGAGAACGTCAAGCTGCGCTTCCAGGAAGAGGCGCTGCATTCCATCGCGCGGCGCGCCATCGCGCGGCGCACCGGGGCGCGCGGCCTGCGCTCGATCATGGAGAACATCCTGCTCGAGACCATGTTCGAGCTGCCGACGCTGAACGGCGTGCAGGAAGTGGTGATCACCGCCGACGTGGTCGACGGCCGCGCCCGGCCGCTCTACACCTATTCCGACAAGGGCCAGGCGCGCGAGCAGACGGCGTCCTAGGCGCCCGTCACAGGCCTTTCTTTTCGACCTTCCAGTTGGGGTCGGTGCACAGCCGGCAGGCCGTGCCGGTGAACCAGCGCGCGGCGTCGGCGTCGCCTTTCAGCTGCCAGTCGAGCCACGCCACGTCGACCAGCGCCGCCTTGCCGCCATCGGGTTCGGCGAAGGTGCCGACATGGCCGACATCGCCCAGATTGGCCACCATGACGGGCACCTTGGTGATGCGCTGAAAATCGTCCATGGCGTGGTCATAGGCGGGATCGCTGGCACCGCCCAGGATGTAGAGGACCGGCGTGCGCAGCCTGTCCAGCGTGGCCTTGCCGATATCCATTTCCTTCATCCCGGTCGGGCCGAAGAAGATTCCGCTGTTGTGGATGATCACGGCGCGGACCCTGGGATCGGTGGTGGCGATGGTGAGCGCCTGAAGGCCGCCGCAGCTCCAGCCGGAGACCGCGACCTCGGTGGTATCGATCTTGCCCTTCAGCGGACTATCGGCGCGGCTGTTCTGCGCGATCGCCCAGTCGATGCCCTCGGCGACCTGCCTGGCGGTCGTGGTGGTCGGCCATAGCCCGGCCGGTCCATCCGCCTTCGCGGGCGGCGGCGGGGGCGGCGCGCCTGGACCGTTTTCGATGTCACCGGGCGCGATCGCCAGATAGCCGTGCGAGGCGATCTGCAGCAGATGCAGGCGCGCGCTCGCGCCGTCGCCGGAACACCCGCCGTTTCCCCAGACGAGGATGCCGAGCTTGCCGGGTCCGACCTTGGCGAGATCGGCCGGGCGGTACACCACATGATCCGGCAGCGAGGCGACCTGCTCCTTGATCGCGGGGTAGGGCCCCGTCCCCGGCGTGTCGGGCATGGCATTGAGGCGGGCCTGCATGGCGCGCATCTGCGCCAGGAACGCGGGCGAGAGCGGCTTGTCCGTCTGCGGCGCACCCGGTGACGCCGCGACGGCCGCGCCGCAAAGGACCAGCCCCAGACAAACGACACCGACAAAATTCCGCGAGATTTGAAAGGCCATGCAACATTTCCTTGGCTAATGGGTCCCTGCCGCACGAAGGCTATTCGGTTCGGCAAGTTCCTGCGTCCCACGATCCGGGAACACAGCCAAAAAAACCTGTGCCACGCAATCCCAACCGGCGCGGATTCGACACGGGCAGGGTGCGCGACCGTGAAGGGCGGCATAGGACGATATGTCCCTTGTCGGCCGCGGACCCAAAATATGGCGAAATTTCGGGGCGCCCGGCACCATACCTTGAAACTGTCGCCCGGCACGCCCAATTTAAGCGATCAGAGTCGGCCCATTGGGGCGACACAAATCAAGGTTCCGTTCGCCCATTCGGGGTATGGTACCTTTCAACCGGACCGCTCGGGCGGCCGGACAGGAGCAAAGAATGACGGATTCCCTGAGTATCCAGAAAGGCGACATCGGCGGCCATGTGGCGTCGGTCCTGCCGCTTCGCGACATCGTCGTGTTCCCCCACATGATCGTGCCCCTCTTCGTCGGCCGCGAAAAGTCCGTGCGCGCGCTGGAAGAGGTGATGAGCGAGGAGAAGCAGATTCTCCTGCTGACCCAGAAGAACGCTTCGGACGACGACCCGTCGGCCGATGGCCTGCACACGGTCGGCACGCTGGCGACGGTCCTGCAGCTTTTGAAGCTGCCCGACCAGACCGTGCGCGTGCTGGTCGAAGGCAAGTCGCGCGCCCGCGTCACTGGCTTTCTGCCGCGCAGCGATTTCTTCCAGGCGACCATCGAGCGCATTCCGGAGAATGTCGGCGAGACCAAGGAGACCGAGGCGCTGATCCGCACGGTCAAGACCAATTTCGAGCAGTACATCAAGCTCAACAAGAAGGTCCCGGCGGAGACGCTGGCGTCGGTCGCGCAGATCGACGAGCCGGCCAAGCTGGCCGACACCGTGGCCTCGCATCTCTCGGTCAAGATTTCCGATCGCCAGCAGCTTCTCGAAACGCTCAACACCGGCGAGCGGCTGGAGCGCGTTCTGGCGCTGATCGAGGCCGAGATCGGTGTGCTGCAGGTCGAGCGCAAGATCCGCTCGCGCGTCAAGCGCCAGATGGAGAAGACGCAGCGCGAGTACTACCTCAACGAACAGCTCAAGGCGATCCAGAAGGAGCTGGGCGAGGGCGAGGAAGGCCGCGACGAGCTCAACGAGATCGAAGTGCGCATCCGCAAGACCAAGCTGTCGAAGGAAGCGCGCGAGAAGGCCACCGCCGAGGTGAAGAAGCTGCGCTCGATGAGCCCGATGTCGGCCGAGGCGACGGTGGTGCGCAACTATCTCGACTGGATGCTGTCGCTGCCCTGGGGCAAGAAGTCCAAGGTCAAGAAGGACATCCAGCACGCCGAGGACATCCTGCAGAATGACCATTACGGCCTGGAGAAGGTCAAGGAGCGCATCCTCGAATATCTCGCGGTCCAGCAGCGCATGAAGAAGGTCAAGGGACCGATCCTGTGCCTGGTCGGGCCGCCCGGCGTCGGCAAGACCTCGCTCGGCAAGTCGATCGCCAAGGCGACCGGTCGGAACTTCGTGCGCATGTCGCTGGGCGGCGTGCGCGACGAGGCCGAGATCCGCGGCCACCGGCGCACCTATATCGGCTCGATGCCCGGTAAAATCATTCAGTCGATGAAGAAGGCCAAGACCGCCAATCCGCTGTTCCTGCTCGACGAGATCGACAAGCTGGGCGCGGACTGGCGCGGCGATCCGTCCTCGGCCCTGCTGGAGGTCCTCGACCCCGAGCAGAATTCGAGCTTCAACGACCACTATCTGGAAGTCGATTTCGACCTTTCCGACGTGATGTTCATCACCACGGCCAACACGCTGCACATGCCGCAGCCGCTGATGGACCGCATGGAGATCATCCGCATCCCCGGCTACACCGAGGACGAGAAGGTGGAGATCGCCAAGCGCCACCTGATCACCAAGCAGTCCGAGGCGCACGGCCTGAAGCCGGAGGAGTGGTCACTGTCGAACGACGCGGTGCACGACCTGATCCGCTACTACACGCGCGAAGCCGGCGTGCGGAACCTGGAGCGCGAAATCGCCAACCTGGCCCGCAAGGCGGTGAAGGACCTGATGATCTCCAAGAAGAAGTCGGTCAAGGTCACCGAGACGAACATCGAGGAGTTCCTCGGCGTTCCGAAGTACCGCTACGGCGAGATCGACGAGGAGGACCAGATCGGTATCGTCACGGGTCTGGCCTGGACCGATGTCGGCGGCGAGTTGCTGACGATCGAAGGCGTCATGATGCCCGGCAAGGGCAAGATGACGGTCAC
>DASWPX010000180.1:0-6506 GCA_036398395.1 Pseudolabrys sp.
CCGCGCCAAAGCCGGCACCATTGCCCGACGTGCTCGATCTGACCGAAGCCATGGCCGCGACCCCGCCGCCGGGGCCCGCGCCGAGCTTCCGCACGATCGATGGCGCCTCCGACGTGGTGTTCACCGATCCGGCGGAGCAGCCGCCCGCGGCCGCCGCAGCGCCGCGTGCGGAACCGCGCCAGCATTTCGCCGCGCCGCCGCCCGACCACGGGCTGATTTCGAGCAACACCGTCTCTGCGGTGGACAGTGCATTCAATTCGCTGGCCATGACCGTGCTCGGCAACAACGCGCGCACGCTTGAGGACCTAGTGAAGGAAATGCTGCGGCCGATGCTCAAGTCCTGGCTCGACGACAATCTGCCGGGGCTGGTGGAGCGCATCGTGCGCGCCGAGATCGAACGCGTCTCGCGCGGGCGGTCTTAAGTAACGCGCCGCCTGAGTTGGCGCGAAAACCACAATCCCAGCGCCAGCAGGACGACCGCCGCCAGCAGGAACACCGGCACTGCGGTGAAGCGGTCGAAGATCGCGCCATTGATCGCGACGCCGGCGGTCTGCCCGAGATAAAGCGCCGAGGAGAAGATCGCCACCGCGGTGCCGCGCGCTTCCGGCGTCATCTGCGTGGCGTTGGTCTGCAATGTGTTGTGCAGCATATAGAAGCCGAGCCCGATGCCGGTGATGGCGACCGGCGCGATAAACGCGGAAGGCTCGACGGCGAGCGTTACAAAGGCGAAGGCGAGCAATATGCCGCCGCCGGCGGCAAGACCGGCGGGTCCCAGCCGGTTGAACAACACATGCACCGACAGGCTGTAGAGCAGGCCGCCGATGGCAAAGGCGCCGACGAACAGGCCGACCAGCGTGAAGCTGACACCGAAGCGCAGATGCAGGTCGGCGCCGACATAAGTAAACGCACCGAACATCGCGGCGCTTTCGATGAAGGCGAGCGCGATCATGGCGCGCGCCCAGGGCGAGCGCAGTACGGCGGTGTAATCGGAAACGAAACCGTGGCCGGGTTGCGGCGGCGCGTTGCGCGCGTGCGTGATCGGGTTGCGCCACAATTCAAAGAACAGCCCGCAGGTCGCTGCGCAAAGCAGGGCGGCGAGCAGAAAGAACACATTGCGCCAGCCGAAATAATCGCCGAGCACGCCGCCGGCGGCTTGGCCGAACAATTGCCCCAGAATCTGCCCCGACAGAAAGCGGCCGATGACCTGCTGGCGCCGCTGGTAGGGGATGACGTCGCCGACAAAGGCGAGCGCGAAAGGAATGATCCAGCCGGTGGCGAGCCCCGAGCCGAGCCGCGCCGCGATCAGAAGCGGCAGCGATGGCGCCAGCGCGCAACCCAGCACCATCAGCGTCGAGACGGCGGCGGCCAGCGACACGCAGAGATATTTGCCGAAGCGGTCGCCGATCGGGCCGATCACCAGTTGCACGGAACCATGCGCCAGCAGATAGACCGTCACCACGATCGAGGCCGCGCCTACCGTGGTGTGCAGATCGGCGGCGATCTGGGGAAGAAGCGAATCGGTCACCCGCACCATCGCCTGGGCGGCAAAGGCAGCGATGGCCAGAAGCGTGATCGCGCTGGTGGCGCTGCCGCTCGATTGTGGTGGGATGACAGTCAAAGTTGACTCACGGTGGCGTGGCGGGCTTTCTACCCCACCATTCGTTGAAGACATACGACAATGATCGACAAAACCTACCAGCCCTCCGAGGTCGAGGGCCGCATCTACAAAATCTGGGAGCAGGCGGGCGCTTTCCGCGCCGGCCGGCCCGAGCGCGCGCAGGCCAAGCCCTACACTATCGTCATTCCGCCGCCCAACGTCACCGGCTCATTGCATATGGGCCATGCGCTCAACAACACACTGCAGGACATCCTCTGCCGCTTCGAGCGCATGCGCGGCAGGGACGTGCTGTGGCAGCCGGGCACGGACCACGCCGGCATCGCCACGCAGATGGTGGTCGAGCGGCAGCTGGCCGAACGCAAGGAACCTGGCCGCCGCGAAATGGGCCGCGAGGCGTTCCTCAAGCGCGTCTGGGAATGGAAGGCGGAGAGCGGCGGCACCATCGTCAATCAGCTGAAGCGGCTCGGCGCGTCCTGCGATTGGTCGCGCGAGCGCTTCACCATGGACGAGGGGCTATCGCGCGCGGTGCGCAAGGTCTTCGTCGAGTTGTATCGCGACGGGCTCATCTACAAGGACAAGCGGCTGGTCAATTGGGACCCGAAGCTCCTGACCGCGATCTCCGATCTCGAAGTCGTGCAGGTCGAAACCAAGGGCCATCTCTGGCATCTGCGCTACCCGCTCGAGGGCAAGACCTTCAACCCGGAAGATCCGTCGACATTTATTGTCGTGGCGACGACGCGGCCGGAAACGATGCTGGGCGACACCGCGGTCGCGGTTCATCCGGATGACGAACGCTACAAGGCGCTGGTCGGCAAGAACGTGATCCTGCCGTTGGTCGGACGCAAGATTCCGATCATCGCCGACGAATACTCCGATCCCGAGAAAGGCTCGGGCGCGGTCAAGATCACGCCGGCGCATGACTTCAACGATTTCGAAGTCGGCAAGCGGCACAATCTGCCGCAGATCAATATTCTGTCGGTCGAGGCCAAGATCGCGCTCAAAGACAACGCGGAGTTCGCCGCGGGGCTTGCACCGTCATCTGACCTCGAAGCAACGCTGGCGATGCACGGCATGGATCGCTTCGCCGCGCGCAAGGCCATCGTCGCGCGCCTGGAAGAAAAAGGGCTGGTCGAGAAAATCGAGCCGCATGGTCTGTCAGTGCCACATGGTGATCGCTCTAATGTGGTTATCGAGCCATTCCTGACCGACCAATGGTATGTCAACGCCAAGAAAATGGCGGAGCCCGCCATCGCCGCGGTGCGCGAGGGCAAAACAAACTTTGTCCCGAAGAACTGGGAAGCGACCTATTTCAGCTGGATGGAAAACATCCAGCCGTGGTGCATTTCGCGCCAGCTTTGGTGGGGACACCAGATTCCGGCTTGGTACGGGCCGCAGATTACTGACGAGGGGAAAAATCTACGTATCTATCCTGGTGATCCTGTCTCCGGCGCGAGAACAAGCGACGTTGAAATGTTCGTTGCTCCTTCGGAAGAGGACGCAATTCGACAAGCAATAGAACGCTACGGCCGAACGGTCCGGATTGTTTCCGGCCCAAACGAACAGATGCGTAATATTTTCCGAGCGGCTGCTTCACAAGGTGAAGATTTTGTTGGAATCTGGCGCGACGAGGACGTGCTCGACACCTGGTTCTCGTCCGCGCTGTGGCCGTTCTCGACGCTGGGCTGGCCGGACGAGACGCCGGAGGTGAAACGCTATTATCCGACCGATACGCTGGTCACCGGTTTCGATATCATCTTCTTCTGGGTTGCGCGCATGATGATGATGGGGCTGCACTTCCAAAAGGAAGTGCCGTTCCGTGATGTCTATATCCATCGCCTGGTGCGCGACGCCACCGGCGCCAAGATGTCGAAGTCGAAGGGCAACGTCGTCGATCCGCTGGGCGTCATCGACGACTTCGGCGCCGACGCGTTGCGCTTCACGCTGGCGCGCGGCGCCGCGCAAGGCCACGACATCAGGCTCGGCCCGCAGGACGTCGAGAACAACCGCAACTTCGCGACCAAGCTGTGGAACGCCGCGCGCTTTGTCGAATTCAACGGCGCGGCACGGGTCGAAGGCTTCGATCCGAAATCTGCCAAGGTAGCGCTCAACCGCTGGATCGCGCACGAAACCGCGAAAGCGGCGGCCGAGATCACGAAAGCCATCGAAGCCTACGCATTCAACGAGGCTGCCGCCGCCGCCTATCGCTTCGTCTGGAATGTTTACTGCGACTGGTATGTCGAACTGTCGAAGCCGCTGCTGACCGGTCCCGACGGCGCGGCCAAGGACGAGACGCGCGCCACGGCAGCCTGGGCGCTCGATGAAATCATTAAGCTGCTGCATCCCTTCATGCCTTTCATCACGGAAGAACTATGGGCGGTCACGGCGGAGCAGGGACCGAAGCGCTCCGGTCTGCTGGCGCTCAGCGATTGGCCGAAGCTCGACGGTCTCACCGACGACAAGGCCGAGGCCGAGATCGGTTGGGTGATCGAACTTATCACCGCCGTCCGTTCGATCCGCGCCGAGATGAATATCAGCGTCAACATCCCGCTGGTGCTGGCCGGGGCGTCCAAGGAAATAGAAAGCCGCGCCGAACGCTGGGCCGAGTTCATCAAGCGCCTCGCGCGCGTCTCCGAAATATCGTCCGCCGTGTCGGCGCCGCAGGGGTCCGTGCAACTCATCGTGCGCGGCGAGGTGGCGGCCTTGCCGCTGATCGGCGTCATCGATCTCGACGCCGAGCGCGCGCGGCTCGCCAAGGAATTGGCAAAAGCCGAATCCGACATCGCCCGCGTCGATGCCAAGCTCAATAACGCGAATTTCGTCGCCCGCGCGCCGGAAGAGGTGGTCGAAGAAGAAAAGGAAAAACGCGAGGAGGCGTCCGGCCGCAAGGTCAAAATTGCCGCCGCCTTGGATGCGCTCAAGGCAGCAAAGTAGGGCGTCCGATGAGAATTTTTCTCGCAGGCGCGGGCGGCGTGATCGGACGGCGGCTGACGCCGATGCTGCACGATGCCGGCCACACCGTCATCGGCACGACGCGTTCGGTCGACAAGGCTGACGCAATCGCTGCGCTCGGCGCCGCGCCGGCGGTGGTCGACGCCTTCGATGCCGATGCGGTGATGCGCGCGGTGAAGGCGGCCGCGCCCGATCTCGTCGTGCATCAGCTCACCGATCTGCCCTTCGCGCCCGGTACGCCGCAATACGCCGAAGGCCTTGCCCGCAATTCGCGCCTTCGCGTCGAAGGCACGCGCAATCTTGTCGCCGCGGCGCGGGCCGCCGGCGTCAGGCGGCTGGTCGCGCAAAGCATCGCCTTCGTCTACGCGCCCGGTCCAGGATTGCGGGTCGAGGCCGATCCGCTCAATGGCGATCCGGCGCTTGCGGCGACGGTGGACGGTGTGAAGGCTCTGGAAGAGGCGGCGCTGTCGATGCCAGAAGGCATCGTGCTGCGCTACGGCCTGCTCTACGGCGAAGGGACTTGGTCGGCTGACAAGCCGATCCGGCCGCCATCGGTCCATGTCGATGCCGCGGCACACGCCGCGCTTCTCGCCGTGACCAGGGCCAAACCCGGCATCTACAATATCGCCGACGACGACGGCTACGCCTCAAGCGACAAGGCCGAACGCGAACTCGGCTTCGACGCCGCGTTCCGCCTCACGCCCTGAACGGCCTGCTCAAAAACTTCGACCCCGCCAGCCCGTAGCGCCACGGCTCGTCTACCGCCTTGGTGATGCCGATCCGCGGCCCCGCCACGATCTCCGGTTTGCCGGCGCGTGCCCGCAGCTCGAAAGGCGGCCGGTCGAGCGCCAGCCCGTTGTGGCGGTCGGTCACGCCCAGAGCCTGACACAATTTGCCCGGCCCTGAGCACAGCGCGCGCTCGTCCGGCACCCCGCGCCGCCGCCGCATCGCAGCAATCCCGGCCACAGGCTCCAAAGCCCGGATCAGCACCGCGCTGGCGGAGCCTTCGGCCTCGCAGACGAAGTTGAGGCACCAGTGAATGCCGTAGGACCGGTAGACATAGACAAAGCCCGGCGGCCCGAACATGACTGTGTTGCGTGGCGTCGATCCCCGGAAGCTGTGCGAAGCGGGGTCGGTGTGGTGATAGGCCTCGACCTCGACGATGATGCCGCCGGTGCCGCCGACCAGGAGCGTTGCCCCGATCAGCTCCGGCGCCACTTTGTGGACCGAGCGGTCGAAGAAGGCGCGCCGGATTTTGGGGGGTAGGGGCATGCCGCTTTCTGTGTCCCGCTTGCCACACCTTAGGAACATTTAAAACTTGCCCCGGCAAGAACCCCGCTGCGCCGCGATTTGGCCATACCATTTCACCACATCGAGGGCAGTCCGGCGTGGCGCTGAATGCCTGCCGGCCGGCGGGTTTTAAGCCCGGTTAACGTCCCTCGTGTAACGCCAGCCGCCGGGCAGTTCCGGCTGCGGCAATCAGGGGCGGGGGTCGACAAGGTCTTATGGACGCAAAATCGAATTTGAAGGCGAAACTTCCGAGCCGGCACGCCACCGAAGGCCCGGAACGCGCGCCGCACCGCGCCTTTTATTACGCCATGGGGCTGTCGGCCGAGCAGATCCATCAGCCCTTCGTCGGCGTCGCCACCTGCTGGAACGAGGCCGCGCCCTGCAACATCGCGCTGATGCGCCAGGCCCAGGCCGCCAAGAAGGGCGTCGCCGCGGTCGGCGGCACGCCGCGCGAATTCTGCACCATCACCGTCACCGACGGCATCGCCATGGGGCATGCCGGCATGCGCGCCTCGCTGCCGTCGCGCGAAGTCATCGCCGACAGCGTCGAACTCACCATGCGCGGCCACGCCTATGACGCGCTGATCGGCATCGCGGGCTGCGACAAGTCGCAGCCCGGCATGATGATGGCGATGTGCCGGCTCAATGT
>DASWPX010000181.1:0-8733 GCA_036398395.1 Pseudolabrys sp.
CGCCGGCGCCGACCGCGTACAGGCTCGGCGACGACATCCAGCTCTCGTCGGGGCGGAAGTGGTGTTCGACGCAAAAGCTGTAGTCGAAGCCGAGCGCGTCGCAGAGCTCAAGCTCGCGCCATAGTTCTTCATAACGCTGGTGCGGTGTCATCCCGGGCTTGGCCCAGACGTGCGAAAAATGGGCGAACTTCATGACCGCCTCCCCAGTATTGCTTTTTATGGCCTATGGAATTTGAGGGTCCGCAGGCTTATCTTTCTGGAATAAAAGGCTAAGGACAACGCCGATGAACGACAAGACCTTGGACGACCGGACCCGCGTCGAATTGGAAGCCGCCGTCTACCGGCGCCTGGTCGAGCATCTGCGCACCCGCACCGACGTGCAGAACATCGATCTGATGAATCTTGCCGGCTTCTGCCGCAATTGTCTGTCGAACTGGATGAAAGATGCCGCCGACGCCAACAGCGTGCCCATGAGCAAGGACGAGAGCCGCGAGATGGTCTACGGCATGCCCTATGACGAATGGCGCAAGAAGTTCCAGAAAGAGGCTTCGCCCGACCAAAAGGCGGCCTTCGAGAAGTCCAGTCCTAAACATTAGCGCTGTGAACAGCGTGGATGACGGCCGCATTGTCTTGACCTGAACACATGAAATTCCGAAAGCTCCTTGAGTCAAAGCCGACTTCAAGGAGACTTACCGATGGCATCCACCGCAGCGGCCGAAAAAGAACAACCCGCGACCCGCTTCGCCAAGGATCAGCTCAAGGCGATCGTCGAGCGCATCGAGAAGCTCGAAGAGGAAAAGAAGGCGACCTCCGACGACATCCGCGATGTCTATGCCGAGGCCAAAGGCAACGGTTTCGACGCCAAGGCGCTGCGCTCCATCGTGCGCATGCGCAAGCTCGATTCCGACGAGCGCCGCGAGCAGCAGGAAGTGCTCGAAACCTATATGCACGCTTTGGGAATGCTTCAGTAGGAACTAGCGCAACGACGCCGTCGTCTGCCTTGTGAAGGTGGCCGTGGCCAGGAACACCACCGCGCTGCCGGTGAAGCTGTCGGCGGTCATGCCGAGATGCGGATCGGCCGAGAAGGTCATCAGCAGCGACTGCGAGGGCGCGGCCAGGAGACCGGCCAACTGCCGCCCGTCAAGTGGCGTCAGATATAGCGTCGTCATGAATCCGCTCATGCTGGGCGTCACGATCGCCGCGCGCAGCCATGGGCTGTCGGAACGCTGGCTGCCGCCGCTTATCGCGGGGGCCAGAGGCGGCTTGACCACTACGGTTGTGTTAATGGGCGCCGGCAGCAAAGCCGTTGTCGGGGCCAGCTTCGGCACCGAAGCGCCCATCGGACGGGCCTGCGCGAGCGGGGCGGCCTGCGCGGCGTCGTTATCGGCGGCATAGGCCAGAGCGGAATGCCCGTCGGCCGGCTCAGCGCTGGCCACGTCAAACGGCGTCTGCGATTGCATCGGCGGCGGCAGCGCCGCGCTCTCGACCGGGCCATGGCCATAAATGCGATTGTCGAGTTCGTTGCTCGGCAGCGACGCCGTCGTGAACGGCCGCGCCGGCTGCTTCGGCGTAACGCTCGCAACCGCCGCCGGGCGCGGGTTTGGCCGCGACGTCGGCATCGGCACGATCGTTTCGGTGACGACGCGCGTCGGCGGTGTCAGGCTGGCAACGGCGACAGGCGCGCGCGCGCGTTTCGGCGCGGGCTGCTCGTTCTGCTCGTCCTCGTCCTTATCCTTCGCCGTGCCAAACAGTCTGGCGAGCAGGCTGCGTTTCGGCTTTGCCGCATCGCGCTCGATGCTGGCGGTGATCACGCCGGCGTCGCGCGCAGCTTCAAGCGATGTCGTGGAGGGCTCGTCGCCCCGGCGCTCGACCTCGGCCAGCGCCAAGGCATAGCCGGGCAGCGGATGTCCATCGGCGGGGATATGCACGGTCTTGCCGTCCGGGAAAACCTTGGCCAGTTCGTCATGCGTCATGCGCGGCCAATGCCGGATGGTGCCGGTGTCCATATGGACAAAGGGCGAGCCTGAGGTCGGATAAAAGCCGACGCCGCCGCGTTGCAGGCGCAAGCCGACGGCGCGGATTTTTTCCAGCGGCACGTCGGGGATATAAAAATCAATGGCGTGGCCCTGCGTATGCTGGCTGAATTGCGCGACGCCGCTCGAGCGCGCGTGCAACATGGCGTTTGTCTCGGGCGAGCGGAAGCCGCATACTACCTGGATCGGCCCGGTGCCGCCGACCTCGCGGTTGGTCTCCCACAACAGATCGAACAGATGCGGATCCATCGCCGTGGATTCCGAACGCCGCCAGTCGCGCATGAACCAGTCGAGTTTCTTGAGCGCCGCGTCGTCGTAACGGCCGTTGAGCTTGTAGGTGATGGTGATGTTTTCGTCGGTGTGGAGGTGGTGGAACGAAATGCTGCGGGTGTCGCCCTCGGCGCCGGCCGTTTGCAGCGCGCTGTTGGTGCCGAACAAAAACAGCCCGGCAATGCCGAGCCGGGTTCCGGCGCGCACCAAACCCGTGAACATAGATCGTTCGCGCGCCGAACCTGCCGCCACTGATGACCACTTCCGTGAAATTAGCCGTCCCACGTCGCTACGCCCCTACTGGCCGCCGCAGCGACGACCACGCAGTGTTATCGGGATCGGTTAACGCGCCCTTAGCGGCGTGCCCCCGTACGGTCCGTACAGCGAGGAACTATCGGGAGAAAATGGCCGAATATGGCCGTGGCCGCGGCGCGGGTGGGGCTGGCCGATGGAACTTTGAGGCTTAAACGAAAAAGGCCGGGCTTATGGCCCGACCTTTCGCATTCTTTTATCGAGCTTCGATTACCGGAACAGCCGTTCGAAGAACGAGAACGGGTTCTGCGCCTCGCGCCGTTCGACCCGGCTCAGGATTTCCTGGTTGCTCTTGGCGGTCGCCGTGTCGCGCTTGGGATCCTGCGGCGGCGCCACGTCTGCGACGCGGCGTTCGTCGCTGTGCAGGATGGCGTTGATGCGGGCGTCGAAGCCGTAGACATCGTCGCGCAGCACCAACTTGCCGCCGTCGTCGACGAAAGCGGTCTGATAGGTCAGATGCACGATCGGCCGGTTGACGAGTTTATAGTTGTGTTCGTCGTGGCCGAACATCTGGTTGATCTGCCGCGAATCCGGCGTCGGGCCTGCCATCGCCAGATGCAGCATGACTTCGCCGAATTTGGTCGGGTCCTCGACGCGCATGCAGCCGTGGCTGAAGGCGCGCTTTTCCGGGGCAAATAATTTCTTTTCCGGCGTGTCGTGCAGATAGACCTGGAACTTGTTCGGGAAGGCGAACTTGATGCGGCCGAGCGCGTTGGCCGCACCCGGCGGCTGCACCACATTGATGTTGCCGTCCGGCCCGCGCTTCACTTCGAGACCCATGCGGTCGAAAATCTGCGGATCGCTGGCATATTGCGGCAGCAATTCGTTCTGAATGATCGACTGCGGCACGTACCAGGACGGATTGACGATGATTTCCTGCATCGGCGCGGTCAGCAGCGGCGTCGGCGTCTGCGGCTTGCCGGCGACGATCTTGGTGCGCCACACGACGCCGTTGTCGCGTACGACCTTGAGCGTGTAGTCCGGGATGTTGACCATCACGTAGGTCTTGCCGAGGTCGCGCGGCAGCCAGCGCCAGCGTTCCATATTGGCGGTGACGTGGTCGATCTGCGCTGAAGGCGCCAGCGGCTTGGGGCCGTTGATGGCGGCGATGGTCTTGTTGTCGATGACGCCGGTCACCTTGATGTCGGCGCGGGCCTGTACGTTCTTGATCGCCTCGAACAAGGCGCGGTCATAGACCAGATCGTCGGCCTTGCCCTTGACGCCGAGACGCTGGCGCAACGCTGGCACGCGCGCGTCCTTCTCGGTCGGATTGATGCGGCGGCCATCGGGAATGCGGTTGTCGACTTCTGCGCGCGGCGCGCTGGCGTCGGCGCGCAGCTCGGCGAGCTTTGCCTTCAAGGCGCGGAAGCCGTCGGCCGGCGGGTTGAAACTGTCCAGCGCGGCGTCGGCATCGCGGGCGTCGGCGACCTTGCGCAGGATGTCGGAAGGCTCCGGCGTATGATTGCCGTAGTCGACTTCCGCCGACACGCGCGTCGGCGCGATACGGCCGATGGCGAGGTGGCGGGCGTACGTGAGCACGGAATTGGTCAGCTTGATGTCGCCGTCAGCCAAAGCCTCGGCGCTGGACAGCGCGCCGAAGTCCGGCACCGCGTAATCGGCGCTGTCGAGACCGTCAGCGGCGGCATTCTTGAAGCGGGCGATGACGCCTTGCGCCTGCTGCGTCAGCCTTCCGTCGCGGATCCAGATCGGCGCATTGCCGTGCGCGGCGTAATACGTCTCGATTGCCTTGCGCTCGGGCGCACGCTCGACGCGCTGCTCGAGCTGCCTACCGGAGATGATGCTGCGCAGGCTCGCGGCGATTTGCGCGTCGCTGGCTGCGATCTGCACGTCGCTCGATGCGAAACTTTTCTCGGGCTCGGGCGCGGCAGCGGGAGCTTCCGCGCGCGGCTCGGGCGCGACAGCCGAGGGCGGCGTGTAGCCCGCGGGCGGCGGCGGCAATGGCGCGGCGTCGCGATGGCGAATCGTCTGGCCGTTGAGCAGAGGCGGCGGCATGACCGTTTCGAGACGATCCGGCGCGGCGATCGACATCGTCGGCGTGGTGGCAATCAGTGCCAGCATGGTGCCGGCCAGCAGACGATCGACTCCGATTTTGCGCATGTCGCTCAACTCCGCGTACTCGTCGTTACCGAGATGGATCAAATTGTTCTTTCGCCTTTAACCCACAGTGCGCACGAGCGCGCCATGAGCAAGACTGCAACGCTATTATGCGGCCGAATGCGCGCGGCGCCGAATGAATTTGAGATGACATGCGCGTTTCCTTGCCAATAAGGATAACGCGGCAAATCGAATCGTTAAAATTTTAACGATCGCGTCAGACGCGTTCCGCATCCGCCGGCGGCTGCGCCGGCTCGGTTAACCCTAAGCCTTCCAGCTTGCGATAGAGCGTCGAGCGTCCGATCTTGAGTTTGCGCGCGACTTCCGACATTTGCTCTTCGTAATGCATGATGGCGAAGCGGATGACTTCGCGTTCGATGTCTTCAAGCGGCCGCACGTCGCCATGCGGGTCGGTCAGCCGCAGCGTCGGCGAGGCCGTGGTTAACGCAGCGGTGTTGCGTGCCGACACGCCGGCATCCGGCCAGGTTGCCGCCATGGCAGGCGACGGCTCGACCCACTGGTGCGCGGTCCCGGTATCGAGATGCGCGGCGATCTGCGGAAACTCATTGACGCCGATCTGCTCGCCCTCGGCCAGCACGACGGCACGGAAGATCGCGTTTTCGAGTTGCCGCACATTGCCCGGCCACTTGAAGCCCGCGAGCAGCGCCAAAGCCTCCGCGCTGATGCCACGCATGCGCTTGCCTTCTTCAGCCGCGATTCGCGTGAGGAAATGCCTAGTGAGTTCGGGGATGTCCTCCAGCCGCTGGCGCAGCGGCGGAATCAGAATCGGGAACACGTGCAGACGGTAGAACAGGTCTTCGCGGAAACGCCCGGCCTTCACGTCGGCGATCAGGTCGCGGTGGGTGGCCGAGACGATGCGCACGTCAACCTTGATGCTGCGGCGGCCGCCGACCGGCTCGACTTCGCCTTCCTGCAAGGCGCGCAGCAGCTTGACTTGCGCTGGCATGGGCAGTTCGCCGACTTCGTCGAGGAACAGCGTGCCGCCGTCGGCTTCGACGAATTTTCCGTTGTGTTTCTCGGTGGCGCCGGTGAACGAGCCCTTCTCGTGGCCGAACAGAATCGACTCCACCAGGTTTTCCGGCATGGCGCCGCAATTGACCGCGATGAAAGGTTTAGCGCTGCGCGCGCTGCTGCCGTGAATGGCGCGCGCGATCAGCTCCTTGCCGACTCCGGATTCGCCTTCGATCAGCACCGGAATGGCGGAGCCTGCCGCCTTTTCCGCAGCGTGCAGCACGGGACGCATGGCGGGCGAACGGGTGATAATGTCGGAAATCGACAGCGTGCCGTCGCGCCTGCGCTTGATGCGCTGCAATTCGCCGGTCAGCGCCTTGGTGGTCAGCGCGTTGCGCAGCGAGACCTGTAGCCGCTCCGGACTCGCCGGCTTGACCACGAAGTCGGTCGCGCCCGCGCGCATCACCGACACGACATTGTCGATGCCGCCATGCGCGGTCTGCACGATGACCGGAATATCGATGCCGGCCTCGCGCATGCGCGCCAGGACGCCCAATCCGTCGAGGTCCGGCATTACCAGGTCGAGTACCAGGCAGTCGACGCGCGGCGCGTCGTCGCCGGTCAGCAGTTTGAGCGCGGCGTCGCCGCCCTCGGCCAGCATCGCCTGGTAGCCGAAGCGCTGGACCATGGCTTCGAGCAGCCGGCGCTGCACCGGATCGTCATCGACGATGAGAACGACTTCAGCCATTAGACCTCCGCACCGGCGAGTGTGCCGATTTGGCGCAATGTCTCCGTTTTGGCTTAATAGGCTCTTAAATGGCCCGTATCCCATGAAAGGTCGGAAAACGGGCGCCTGGATGCTGAAAAATCGACATTTGCCATCGCATCGACACGGTCGGGCACATAGATCATGTTCCGGCCCCGCCAATTTCCCTCCAGGTTGAAACTCTCCCATGGCCAAAACCGCGACCCGCAAGACGCCTGCCAAATCCAATAGGTCCGGTCCCAAGCTCGGCGCGCTGCCCGAGTGGAATCTCAAGGACCTTTATCCGAGCATCGACAGTTCCGAGGTCAAACGCGATCTCGACGCCGCCGATGCCGAATGCGCCGCCTTCGAGCGAGACTTCAAGGGCCGCTTGCAGGCGATGGCCTCGGGATCCGGGGCAGGGCAGGCGCTGGCCGAGGCGGTCAAGCGCTACGAGGCGATCGACGACCGGCTCGGCCGGCTGATCTCCTACGCCTCGCTGGTCAATGCCGGCGACAGCACCGACTCACGCATCGCGAAATTCTACGGCGATATGCAGGAGCGCGTCACCGCCGCGTCCATCCACCTGCTGTTCTTCACGCTCGAACTCAACCGCATCGACGACGCCGCGCTCGACGCCGCCATGACCGATCCCGCGCTCGGCCATTACCGGCCGTGGATCGAGGACGTGCGCATGGAGAAGCCCTATCAGCTCGAGGATCGGGTCGAGGAGCTTTTCCACGAGAAGTCAGTGACCGGCTACTCGGCCTGGAATCGGCAATATGACGACACCGTCGCCGCCTTGCGCTTCAAGATCGGCGGCAAGCCCTTGTCTATCGAGCCGGCGCTCAATCTGTTGCAGGACCCCGACGGCAAGAAGCGCAAGGAAGCGGCCCAGGCCCTGGCCAAGACCTTCAAGGAAAACTTGCGGCCTTTCACGCTGATCACCAATACGCTCGCCAAGGACAAGGAAATTTCCGACCGCTGGCGCGGCTTCAAGGACGTCGCCGATGCGCGCCATCTGTCGAACCGGGTCGAGCCGGAAGTCGTGGACGCGCTGGTGACGGCGGTGCGCGCCGCCTATCCGAAACTGTCGCATCGCTATTATGCGCTGAAGGCGAAATGGTTCGGCAAGAAGACGCTGGCCTATTGGGACCGCAATGCGCCGCTGCCCAAGGTCGCGCAACGCACCATTCCCTGGACCGACGCCCGCTCGACCGTGCTCGAAGCCTATGGCGCGTTCTCGCCGAAAATGGCGGAAGTCGCCGACCGCTTCTTCGTCAACAACTGGATCGACGCGCCGGTGCGCGCCGGCAAGCAGCCGGGCGCCTTCGCGCATCCGACCGTGCCTTCGGCGCATCCGTACGTGCTGCTCAACTATCAGGGCAAACCGCGCGACGTTATGACGCTGGCTCATGAATTGGGCCACGGCGTGCACCAAGTGCTCGCCGCCCCCAACGGCCCGTTGATGGCGCCGACGCCGCTGACGCTCGCCGAGACCGCGTCGGTTTTCGGCGAGATGCTGACCTTCCGCAAGCTGCTCGCCGCGACCACCGACAGGAAGCAGCGCAAGGCCATGCTCGCCGCCAAGGTCGAGGACATGATCAACACCGTGGTGCGCCAGATCGCGTTCTACTCGTTCGAACGCAAGGTGCATCTGGAACGCCGCAACGGCGAGCTGACTTCGGACAAAATTTGCGAGCTCTGGATGTCGGTGCAGGCCGAGAGCCTCGGCCCCGCGATCGAACTCAAGGAAGGCTACGAGACCTTCTGGACCTACATCCCGCACTTCATCCATTCGCCATTCTACGTCTACGCCTACGCCTTCGGAGATTGCCTGGTGAATTCGCTCTACGCGGTCTACGAGAAATCCGCCTCCGGTTTTGCCGAACGGTATCTGGCGATGCTCTCGGCCGGGGGCACCAAGCATCACGCCGAACTGCTGGCGCCCTTCGGCCTCGACGCCCGCGACCCCAAGTTCTGGGATGGCGGCCTGAGCGTGATCGCGGGGTTGATCGAGGAGCTGGAGGGGTTGGGATAAGGCGAGGTAATACCAGTTAAATCAGTAGTTTATAATAACGTTGAACGTTCGTATAACAAATGTTATACACGCGTATAACCAAACTTGGTCCAGCCATGACAATGAAAATCGAAGTCAAAAAAATCGGCAATTCCGATGGGTTCATCCTGCCACGCGAGGCGATGGAGCGGTTCGACCTCAAACGCGGCCAGCAGCTGCATTTGACCGAGCTTGCCGGCGGCGGCTTTCAGGCGCTGCCTTACGAT
>DASWPX010000182.1:0-3058 GCA_036398395.1 Pseudolabrys sp.
CGGCGCAGCTCGTCACCATCGCGATCTCGGACGTGCCGGGCGACGATCCGGCGGTGATCGGTTCGGGCCCGACGGTGCCGGACCCGAGCACGCTCGGCGACGCGCGCGGGATCATCGTGAAGTACCGGCTTGAACTTCCGCAGAGCGTGACCGCCGGACTGAACGATGCAAAAAATGAATCGCCCAAGCCCGGCGATACGGTCTTCGCCGGCAGCCGGTTCGCGCTGGCCGCACGGCCGGCGGATGCGCTGCGCGCGGCGGAGGCCGCGGTGCGCAAGGTCGGTTACGAATGCATCTCGCTCGGCGCCGATGTCGAGGGCGAGGCGCGCGAGGTGGCGGCCGCTCACGGCAAGTTCGCGCGCGAACTGCGTGCGCAAGGCAAACGCGCGGTGATCCTGTCCGGCGGCGAATTGACCGTCACCATAAGCGGCAAGGGCCGCGGCGGCCCCAATCAGGAATATGCGCTTGCGCTGGCGATTGCGCTGTCCGGCATGGCCGGCGTGGCCGCGCTCGCGGCCGACACCGACGGCACCGATGGCGGCGCGGGCGGCGCCACCGATCCCGCCGGCGCCCTTGTCGACGGCCAGACCGTGGCGCGCGCCCGGGCATTAGGCCTCGATCCGGCCCTCTTTCTTGCACAGAATAATTCGACCGAATTCTTCGAAGCCCTCAAGGATTTGCTCACCCCCGGCCCGACCTACACCAACGTGAACGACTTCCGCGCCATCGTCGTTGACAGGCCATGACGGGGCACGCCACAACCGCATCGAATCAACGAACGATCAACGTGCCCAGACAAAACTCCACCCAGCACTGCCTAGCCGGCACGGTCGCGATAGCGGCGGCCCTGCTCGCCATATCGGGGCATCCGGCGCTGGCCGATTTCCGCCTATGCAATAACACCGGCGGTCGTGTGGGTGTCGCAATCGGCTACAAAGATGCCGAAGGCTGGACGACAGAAGGCTGGTGGAACATCTCGGCACGCTCGTGCGATACCTTGCTGCGCGGCGCGCTCATTGCGCGCTATTATTACATCTACGCCGTCGATTACGACCGCGGCGGCGAATGGTCCGGCAAGGCTTACATGTGTTCGCGTGAAAAAGAGTTCACGATTCGCGGCACCGAGAATTGCCTGGCGCGCGGCTATGACCGCACCGGCTTCTTCGAGGTCGACACCACCGAGCAACGCTCCTGGACCGTGCAGCTGACCGACAGCGCCGAGCAGGCGCCCGACCGGCCGCTGCCGCAACGTACGCCCGGCCCCTCGCGTGCGCCGTCGGCGGCGCCGGCCACGCCGCCGGCCGGGGGCAGCAAGCAATGAGACGTCTGCGCCGCGCCAAGATCGTCGCCACGCTCGGGCCCGCCTCGTCCAGCGCCGAGATGATCGCGAAACTGTTCGCCGCCGGCGCCGACGTGTTCCGCATCAATATGAGTCACACCAGCCAGGACCGCATGCGCGAACTGGTCGCCATGATCCGCGGCGTCGAGCAGGACACCGGCCGTCCGATCGGCATCCTGTGCGACCTGCAGGGCCCCAAGCTGCGGCTCGGTACTTTCGCCGGCGGCGCGGTGACGGTGAAGAACGGCGACAGCTTCGTGCTCGACTGGGATCCGGCCGCCGGCGACGCCACGCGCGCCTTTTTGCCGCATCCGGAAATTTTCGCCGGCGTCGAAGTGGGCCACACGCTGCTGATCGACGACGGCAAGGTGCGGCTCACGGTCACGCAGGCCGAACCGAAGAAAATCACCACGAAGGTCGCGGTCGGCGGCAAATTGTCCGACCGCAAGGGTGTCAGCCTGCCCGACTCGACAATCCCGTTCTCTGCGCTGACCGCCAAGGATATTTCCGATCTGGAAGCCGCGCTGGAGACCGGCATCGACTGGGTGGCCCTGTCCTTCATCCAGCGTCCCGAGGACATCGCCGAGGCCAAGAAGATCACGCGCGGCCGCGCCGCCATCATGGCCAAGATCGAGAAGCCGCAAGCGGTGCACCGGCTCGACGAAATCCTGGAATTGACCGACGCGCTGATGGTGGCGCGCGGCGATCTCGGCGTTGAAATGCCGCTGGAGAAAGTTCCCGGCGTGCAGAAGCAGATGACGCGTTCGGGACGCGCCGCCGGCAAGCCGGTGGTGGTGGCGACGCAGATGCTGGAATCGATGATCACCTCGCCGGTGCCGACGCGCGCCGAAGTCTCCGACGTCGCCACCGCCATCTTCGAGGGCGCGGACGCAGTGATGCTGTCGGCGGAATCGGCGGCCGGGCAGTTTCCGGTAGAGGCGGTCGCGACCATGAACCGCATCGCCGAGGAAGTCGAAGGCGACCCGCTGTTTCGCAATATCCTCAACGCGCAGCGCGCCGAACCGGAAGCGACCGGCGCCGACGCCATCGCCGACGCGGCGCGCCACATCGCCGATACGCTCGATCTGGCCGCCGTGATCTGCTGGACCTCGTCGGGCTCCACCAGCTTGCGCATGGCGCGCGAGCGGCCGAGGCCGCCGATCGTGGCGCTGTCACCGAACATGTCCACCGGACGGCGGCTGGCCGTGGTCTGGGGCGTGCACTGCGTGGTAACCGAGGACGCCCATGACCAGGACGACATGGTCGATCGCGCCTGCCGCATTGCTTTCAAGGAAGGTTTCGCCAAGGCCGGCCAACGCGTGATCGTGGTTGCCGGCGTGCCGCTCGGCACGCCCGGCGCGACCAACATGCTACGCATCGCCTATGTCGGCACGGAACCCGAGGGCGATTGAGCGTAGCCGCGTACCGCCCGGCTTATCTATGTCTGCCACGCGACATAATTCACCTGTACTGTTGGTCCACATAGGCGCAGGCTTGTCGGCGAGCTTCCGAATTTTTGTGTTTTTTCTATCGTCGCCGCCCAAAGGCGGTAAATGCGTTGCAACAACAGGAACCGGCCATGAAAAACAAAACGAAAAATAAAATGAAATTGAAGCGGACCGGCCTTTTCGGCGCCGGCCTGCTGGCGGCGACTATTCTATTTGCGTTTTATGAGCCGAGCGTCGCGCAAGAGCGCACGAAGGCGCAATCGCTTACGAC
>DASWPX010000183.1:0-16962 GCA_036398395.1 Pseudolabrys sp.
GTGAATGCGAGAAGCCCTTTACCGTGACGGTCGGGACCGTTTTCGAGCGTTCCAAGGTGCCGCTCAATCAATGGGTCTATGCCACCCACCTTTTGACCGCCTCCAAGAAGGGCGTCAGCAGTCATCAGCTAAGCCGTATGCTCGGCGTGTCCTACAAGACGGCCTGGTTCATGACCCATCGCATCCGTGAGGCTATGCGCCCGACTGAGCTGACCCCGATGGGTGGCACGGGCGGCGTTGTCGAGTCCGATGAGACGTTTGTGGGCCGACTGGAAGGCCCGGAAGGCTCAAACGCTGCCGGTTGGTCTCACAAAAACGTGGTGCTTACTCTTGTTGAGCGCGGCGGCAGCGCCCGCAGCTTCCACATCGCCAGCACCACCATTGCCGATATTGTCCCTATCGTCCGCACCAATGTGCGCCGCGAAAGCAAGCTGATGACCGATGAGGCTCAGCACTACAAGGCGGTGCGCAAAGAGTATGCCCCCGGCAGCGGCTCAGTCGTCCATCGCAATGAGGAATACGTGCGCGGCGAAATCCACACCAACACCGTGGAAGGCTACTACTCGATCTTTAAGCGCGGAATGAAGGGCATCTACCAGCATTGCTCGGAGAAGCACCTTCACCGCTACCTGAGCGAATTTGATTTTCGCTATAACAACCGCATCGGCCTTGGCATCAACGATGCAATGCGCGCCGACAAGGCGCTGGAAGGCATCAAAGGCAAGCGCCTGACTTATCGACGGCCTCACTGAGCCTGTTACGAATTGGCAGAGGGTGAGGCATTTCTTACGCTGGAAAAAACATCGCAAATAATAAGACGCCCTATCAATGCTGCAACGAAAGCTTCCTTTTGCGCCTCGTCCCGATACTGATAGGCTTCCAATAACCCATTTATGGCGTCGTTGCGCGGCGTATTAGGTGCCGTCCAAGCGCGAATTTCTAGCTCTGCTTTTCTTAAATCGGATTCAACTGACATGCCCATCTTCACTCATAAATGCCCGCACTGCTTGACGGAACACATCGCGCTTCGCCTTGTGCAAACCAGCCCGATGGAGGGATGGAATTGTGCGGCATATCTGGCTTGTCCAAAGTGCAATATGCCTTCTTGCGCCCACATGACTTCTGGTGGCGTACAAGGCGCGACGCCGCCTGCAAACCTAATGCAACAATCTGGCGATTTGATTAGTTACGGCTGGAAATTAAAAGGATTCTGGCCTAATCCGCCCGGCCCACTCATCCCAGAATTACTACCACCTGATGTGGAGCGGGTTTATCTCCAAGCTGAACGAAATTTTCCAGTCGCTGGTAATGAAGAGGCCGCTGGTACGATGTACCGAAAAGCACTGGATATCGGCCTTAAAAAGATTGATCCAAGCAAAAGCGGGATGCTTGGACCGCGCATCAAAGCCCTTGCCACGGATGGCAAGTTAACATCCGATATTGCGGTCTGGTCCGATACCGTTCGCGATGTTGGCAATGAAGCCGCACACGAAGAAGACCCGATTACACGTGACGAGTTGATAGCGCTTCGCAGCTTTAGCGAAATGGTATTGCGCTATCTTTTTAGCCTGCCCGGCGCGGTCAAAAAACGACGCGGCGAAAAACTTGATTGGGAGCCTTCCTCCTAGTCGGTTTTGATATTCCGCTTGGCCCATTCGATTAGCGCATCGGGATCGGTAGGCATGTCGTCAACGCCGTTTTCGGGCTTGCCGGACGACTTATGAGGCGTCGGCGGGGTTTTCAGCATCCGCCGCAGCACATCGTCCCGTTTGCTGTCGTCTTTGCCGGACATAACGTCCTAATCCACAACGGAAATCGCCTGTGTACAGACCTGTGCGCAAGCATCTTTTTGTCTTGGCGACTCGAAAGCCAGTAGTTCAATTGAATGGTGCCGAATCGGCAGAGGCAGCCCTTTGCTACCCCTGCCATTCGTCGCTGGCGCGTCCGGGACGACCCGTTCGGGTCTCCGGCGCTGCGGGGTGTCTCACCACCCCGTAACTACCCCGCCGCTTTGGCGGGCTCTGCGTACACCCCTTAGCGGGGTGGGCTTGGGGCGGTCTTTCTGAAAGGGAGGGCCGCCCCTCGTTTTTGCCTTCCCCCGTGACTGACGGGTTCCAGCAATTTCAACAACTTATCATCTACTTGGCGTTGTTTTATTGTAAACGCCGAAGAGGACAATTTGTCCCAAGGCAGGTCTGCGCCGCAATCAGAACTTCTGTTATGGGCCCGTTTTCCACTATCCCAAATAGGAGATTTCCTAACCCAGTTGCAGCCGCGACACGCTATTTGCCCCTACTGGGCTACCTCCTAATTCCGGTACGTCAGCTACATCATCCCCGTACGCCACAACCTTTTGCTACCATGACGGGTATCGGGTTAGGGCATCTCCCATGGTCCAGCGGGTCGCCACGGTCGCTTTCGAGGGCATCGATGCCCGCGCCGTCGACGTGCAGGTGCAGGTCGCGCCCGGACTGCCGGCCTTCAACATCGTCGGCCTGCCGGACAAGGCGGTGTCGGAAGCCAAGGAGCGCGTGCGCGCGGCGCTGATCGCTTCGGGGCTGGCGCTGCCGGCGCGCCGCATCACCATCAACCTCGCGCCGGCCGATCTGCCGAAGGAAGGCAGCCATTACGACCTGCCGATCGCGCTTGGGCTGATGACCGCGATCGGGGCTATCCCGCAGGACGCCATCGCCGGCTACACGGTGCTCGGCGAGCTTGGTCTCGACGGCTCGATCGCGGCGGTGGCCGGCGTACTGCCGGCGGCGATCGGCGCCAATGCGCGGGCGCAAGGCCTGATCTGTCCGGCGGTCTGCGGACCGGAAGCGGCCTGGGCCAGCCCCGAAATCGAAATCGTCGCCGCGCAGTCGCTCATTCAACTGGCCAACCACTTCAAGGGCACGCAGGTGCTGACGCGGCCGCAGCCGAAAATTCGCGAGATCGAGGACGTGCCGCTCGACCTTGCCGACATCAAAGGCCAGGAGAGCGCCAAGCGTGCGCTCGAGGTCGCGGCCGCCGGCGGGCATAACCTCCTGATGGTCGGCCCGCCCGGCGCCGGCAAATCGATGCTGGCGGCAAGGCTGCCGACGATCCTGCCGCCGCTTTCGCCCACCGAATTGCTCGAAGTGTCGATGATCGCCTCGGTCGCCGGCGTGATCGAGGGTGGCGCGCTCACCAACAAGCGGCCGTTCCGCTCGCCGCATCATTCCGCTTCGATGCCGGCACTGGTCGGCGGCGGCCTGCGCGCGCGGCCCGGCGAAATCTCGCTCGCGCATAACGGCGTGTTGTTCCTCGACGAGATGCCGGAATTCTCCGGCCAGGTTCTCGACTCGCTGCGCCAGCCGCTGGAGACCGGCGAAGTCGCCATCGCGCGCGCCAACCATCGCACCACTTATCCGGCGCGCTTCATGCTGGTGGCCGCGATGAACCCCTGCCGGTGCGGGCGCGCCAGCGATCCAGGTTTTGCCTGCAACCGCGGACGCAATTTGCGCTGCGCCGCCGATTATCAAGGCCGCTTGTCGGGCCCGCTGCTCGACCGCATCGACCTGCATATCGAGGTGCCGGCTGTCACCGCCGCCGACCTGATCCTGCCGCCGCCGTCCGAAGGCAGCCGCGAGGTCGCTGCGCGCGTGGCGCGCGCCCGCGACATCCAGGCCGAACGCTATGGCGGGATGGGGCTGCCGGGCGTTCGCACCAACTCGCAGGTCAGCGGCGCGATGCTCGAACAGGTGGCGCAGGCCGATAGCGGCGGCATGACGCTGCTGCGCGACGCAGCCGCCTCGATGCATCTGTCGGCGCGCGGCTATCACCGCGTGCTGCGCGTCGCCCGCACGCTGGCCGATCTCGACGGCGCCAGGCAGGTGGGCCGCGTGCATCTAGCCGAGGCTTTGTCCTACCGGGCGTTGACCGACGAAGTGCGGCGGGCGGCCTAGCATTAAGTCTTCATTCACCATGTTGCCGCGCATTGCTCCCGCGCGCCGTAACGCGATTGCAAGATTCCCGATGCCACACTGGCGCCGGAACCATGCAACCGAAATCGACACAGAAATCCGTCGCCGCCATCAGGGCCGCCTCGCGCAACACGCGGTCGCTCGTGCTGTTCGGCCGCACAGTCGTGGTCACGCTGTCGATCGTCTCGGCATGGCTCGGCTTTCTCGCCGGAATTCGCTTCGAGAGCGGGTCATACGATCCGCACTCCTACGCCATCGGCACCGGCGCGCTGTTTGCCGGCGCCTGCGCGGTTATCGCCTTCATGCTGATGCGAAGGCGCTTCACCAAGATCAAGCTGCGCCTGCTTGAAGCGCGCGTCGAGGACCTGTCGGACCGCAATTGGGAGCTGCGCGAGGCGGAAGAGCGCGCGCGCAGCCTCCTGGAAGCGCAAGGCGATCTGATCGTCCGGCGCGACGCCGCCGGCTGCGTCACTTACGCCAACGACGCTTTCTGCGCGCTTGCCGGAAAGAAGCGTGAGACCTTGATCGGCAAGACGATGGATTTGCCGGTGCTCGATTGCGGCCCCCTGACCGTGCTGTCCGACGGCACCCGCATGTTCGATCAGAAAATCACATTTGCCGCGGGCGACCGCTGGATCGCCTGGCGCGAGGTCGCGGTGCGCGGCGAGCAAGGCAGCGAAGTGCAGGGCGTCGGCCGCGACGTCACCGATCGCGTCGAAGCCGAGCGCGCGCTCGGCCAGGCCCGCGACCAGTCGGAAACCGCCAATCGCGCCAAGTCGCGCTTTCTCGCCATGGTCAGCCACGAGATTCGCACGCCGCTCAACGGCATTCTCGGCATGGCGGAATTGCTGCTCGACACGCCGCTGACGCCCGAGCAGGTGACTTATGCCAAAGCGGCGAAGACGTCGGGCGAAACGCTGTTGTCGCTGATCGAGGAGATTCTCGATTTTTCCAAGATCGAGGCCGGCAAGCTCGATCTGGAAGCACGCGTCTTCGCTCTTCAGCCGATGGTGGAGGAAGCCGTCGAACTGCTGGCGCCGCGCGCGCAGGCCAAGGGTATTGAAATAGCGTCTTTCGTCGATGAGCGCCTGCCCGCCAATATCGTGGGCGACGCCGCGCGCCTGCGCCAGATTCTGCTCAACTTGGCCGGCAACGCCATCAAGTTCACCGAAACCGGCGGCGTCTCCGTGATCGTCGAGCCGGGCGAACGCGACAACGAAATCCGTTTCCAGGTGCGCGATTCCGGCATCGGGCTTAAAGCCGAAGATCAGTCCCGCATCTTCCGCGACTTCGAGCAGGCCGACGGCTCCTCGACCCGCAAGTTCGGCGGCACCGGCCTGGGGCTCGCCATCTCCAAGCGCATCGTCGAACGCATGGACGGACGCATCGACGTTGAAAGCGCGGCCGGCGCGGGTGCGACCTTCAGCTTCACCGTGCCGCTGCTGCCGGCGCCCGGGGACGACGCCATCGACTTCGCCGCGCCCGATCTGCGTGGCCAGGCGGTGCTGATCGTGGCGGCGGCGGAAATCGAGGCTTCGCTTTTGGCGCGGCGGCTCGGCCGCTGGGGTGCCAAGACCTGCGCGGTGATCGACGACAAGATCGCCTTGGCGCTGCTGCCGGAACGGCAATGGGACGCGCTGCTGGTCGATTATCCGCTGGCGCAAAGCATGATCGCCAGCGGCGCGCTCGCGCAACTCAAGGTGCCGCGCCGCATCGTGTTGATCCGTCCGTCCGAACGCCACGAATTGCCGGCGTTGAAGGCCGCCGGCTTCACCGGCTACCTGATCAAGCCGGTGCGCGCAGCCTCGCTGGCGGCGCGGCTGCGCGATCAGGATTCGTTCGAACATGCGCCGGCCGAGACCGCCGCCGAATCCGGCGGCCAGGCCGCCACGAATGAAAAGGGCCTCTCGATCCTGGTGGCCGAGGACAACGAGATCAACGCGCTGCTGGCGCGCGCACTGCTGGTGCGGCTCGGCCATCGTCCGACCATCGCCGGCGACGGCGAAGCGGCGGTGGAATCCTGGGCGGTCTCGCGCGCGGCGGGCAGTCCCTACGATCTGATCTTGATGGACGTGCAGATGCCGGTGATGGACGGCCTGGAAGCCGCCCGCCGCATTCGCGCCGCCGAGGCGGAAGCCGGCGGCAGACCGACGCCGATGCTGGCGCTCACCGCCAACGCCTATGCCGAAGACCGCGAGGCCTGCCTCGCCGCCGGCATGGATGCGCTGCTGGTCAAGCCGCTGGACCGCGAGCGGTTGCGCGAGGCGCTGGAGACGGTGGCGCGCCGCGCGCCATTGGCCGCATAAACTTGCGGCTTGATTTTTCGGCTTAACAAAGCTTTCTCCTCACTGTCATAAATTCGTGTCGGACGCGTGCTGTAGCATTGCCCGAAGGTGAACGACTGATTCGAGGACAAGCAAATCCATGTCCAGCAGCGATGGCTCCATTGCATTCAACCCGCCGCGCCGCCTGTTCGAACGTTTCCGCCCGGTGCCCGCCGGCCCCGGCGCTCCCAATCTGATTTCGACGCTGCAGGCTTATGGCGGCTTGCAAGCCTTCGCCGCGCGCGCACACCGGCCGCCGCAGAGCCTCGGCCGCATGGGCTCGCTCGAAGTGCGGCTGGCGCGGACCGCCGCCGAGGTGCGCCAGGCGCAGAAGCTGCGCTACCGGATTTTCTACCAGGAAGGCTCCGCCATCCCCAATCCCGGACGGCTGTTCGCGCGCCGCGACGTCGACAGCTACGACGCCTTCTGTGAGCATCTGCTGGTGCTCGATCACGCCGCGCGCGACGGCCAGGGCAAGCCCGCCGTCGTCGGCACCTACCGGCTGCTGCGTCAGCCGCTGGCCGAGGAATATGGCGGCTTCTACACCGCGAGCGAATTCGACATCGGCGGCCTGCTGGCGCGCCACGACAAGCTGCAGTTCCTCGAACTCGGCCGTTCCTGCGTGCTGGCGCCCTATCGCAACAAGCGCACCGTCGAACTGCTGTGGCACGGCATCCACGGCTACGTGCTGCAGAACCGGATCGACGTCATGATCGGCTGCGCCAGTCTCGAAGGCACCGATCCCAAGCAGCTCGCGCTGCCGCTGTCGTTCTTGCATCATTATGCGCGGGCGCCGGAAGCCTGGCGCGCCCGCGCGCTGCCGAGCCGCTACGTCGAAATGAGCCGGCTGTCGAAGGAAGCGATCGACCCCAAGCAGGCGCTGCGCGCGCTGCCGCCGCTGCTCAAGGGCTATCTGCGGCTCGGCGCATTTGTCGGCGACGGCGCCGTGGTGGACCACGAATTCGGCACCACCGACGTGCTGGTGGTGATGCCGATGTCGGCGGTCAAGCAGCGCTATGTCGAATATTTCGACCTGAGCACGAAGGCGGCGTAGAAGTTTTACAGCCTTCTGAGCGACACATCCTCGACCAGGTGCGTCTCGTTCTTTTTCAAGATGAGATCGGCGCGCTGGCGCGTCGGCAGAATATTTTCATGCAGATTGACGAGATTGATGCGCTCCCAGATCGAGACGGCGGTCTTGACCGCGTCCTCGTCCGACAGCCGCGAATAGCGATGGAAGTAGGATTTCGGATCGCGGAACGCGGTGCCGCGCAGGGTTAGAAAGCGATCGACGTACCAGTGCTTGAGCACGTCGTCTTCGGCGTCGAGATAGACCGAAAAATCGAAGAAGTCCGACACGAAGGGGATCGCCTTGCCGTCTTTCGGCAGCCGTCCGGTCTGCAGGACGTTCAGCCCTTCAACGATGAGGATTTCCGGCCGGTCCGTTTCCACCCACAAATTCGGCGTCACATCGTAGGTCAAATGCGAATAGACCGGCGCCTTGACCGGATGCAGGCCCGCCTTCACGTCGGTGAGGAATCGCAGCAGCGCCGGCAGGTCGTAGCTTTCCGGAAATCCCTTTTTCTCCATCAAGCCTTCACGCTCGAGGATGACGTTGGGATAAAGGAATCCGTCGGTGGTTATCAGATCGACCTTCGGCACGTTCGGCCAGCGCGCCAGCAGCGCTTGCAGCACGCGCGCGGTGGTGGATTTACCCACCGCCACCGAGCCGGCGACGCCGATGATGAACGGCATCTTGACGTCTTCGGTGCCGAGGAAGCGTTCCTGGGCGCGAAACAGGCGCTGCGTCGCGGTCACGTAAAGCGACAGCAGGCGCGACAGCGGCAGGTAGATTTCCTCGACTTCCTTGATGTCGAGCCTGTCGTGCAGCGAGCGCAGGCGGGTGACCTCTTCCGAGGTCAAGGTCATCGGCGTGTCGTCGCGCAACGCCGCCCATTCCGCGCGCGAGAAGCTGCGGTAGGGCGAGACGTCCTGCTCGGTGCGCTGCTCCATGCGCTCTCCTAATTCCGGGACGCTTTTTCTTCGTGCCCGGTCTGCGCGGTGCGCTTTTCCAGCTCGACCTCGACCTCGCCGAGCGAGACGCCACGCGCCTCCAGCAGCACGAGCAAATGATAGAGAAGGTCGGCGGCTTCCGAAACGACCCGCCCCTTATCCTCCTGCACGGCAGCCATCGCGGTTTCGATAGCCTCCTCGCCCAGTTTCTTGCCGCAATAGGCGACGCCACGCTCGATCAGCATGGCGGTGTAGGAATCCTTCGGGCTCGCCTGGGCGCGCTCGTGCACACGGTTCGCCAGATCGGCCAGCGTGAATTTGCTCATGGGACGTCCTTTGCGGCGTCCTTTATCACGGATCGAGCCGCACCGGCAGCCCCGCTTTCGCCATGTATTCCTTGGCTTCCCGCACGCTGTGTTCGCCGAAATGGAAGATCGAGGCCGCCAGCACCGCGGTGGCATGGCCGCCGCGAATGCCCTCCACCATGTGCTCCAGCGTGCCGACGCCGCCGGAAGCGATCACCGGGACCGTTATCGCGTCAGCGATCGCGCGCGTCAGCGCGATGTCGTAGCCCTGTTTGGTGCCGTCGCGATCCATCGAGGTCAACAGGATTTCACCGGCGCCGAGCGCCGTGACTTCTTCGGCATATTCGACCGCGTCGATGCCGGTCGGTTTGCGGCCGCCGACGGTGAAGATTTCCCAACGATCCTGCTCGCCCGGCTTCGACACTTTCTTGGCGTCGATCGCCACCACGATGCACTGGTCGCCGAATTTTTCGGCCGCTTCCTTGACGAAAGCGCGGCGGTTCACCGCGGCGGTGTTGATCGACACCTTGTCGGCGCCGCAGGTCAAAAGCTTGCGGATGTCCTCGACCGTGCGCACGCCGCCGCCGACCGTGAGCGGCATGAAGCAGGCCTCCGCCGTGCGCGCCACCACGTCGTAGATTGTGTCGCGGTTCTCGTGGCTCGCGGTGATGTCGAGGAAGCACAATTCGTCGGCGCCGGCGGCGTCATAGGCAATGGCCGCTTCCACCGGATCGCCGGCGTCGCGCAGATTGACGAAATTGACGCCCTTGACCACGCGGCCGTCCTTGACGTCCAGGCAGGGAATAACGCGGACTTTGAACATCAGGCCGCCGTCCGCGCGGCGCGGATGAGCGTCAGCGCTTCGGTCGCGTCCAGCCGTCCATCGTAAAGCGCACGGCCGGCGATGGCGCCTTCGAGCTTGCTGGCGCGCGGCGCCAGCAGCGCCTTGATGTCGTCGATCGAGGCCAGGCCTCCCGAGGCGATCACCGGGATGGAAACGGCATCGCCAAGCGCGATGGTGGCGTCCCAGTTGATGCCTTTCAGCATGCCGTCACGCGCGACATCGGTATAGATGATGGCGGCGACGCCTGCGTCCTCGAAGCGGCGCGCGATATCGAGCGCCGAAAGCTCGGACGTCTGCGCCCAGCCCTGCACCGCCACCTTGCCGTCGCGCGCGTCGAGCCCGACCGCGATCTTTTTCGGAAACTTGCGCGCAGCCTCCTTGACCAGCTCGGGATTGCGCACCGCCGCCGTGCCGATGATGACGCGGTTGACGCCCTTCTCCAGCCAGCCTTCCACCGTCGCCATGTCGCGAATGCCGCCGCCGAGCTGCACGCACATGCCGACCGATTTGAGAATGCGTTCGACCGCCGCGACGTTCATCGGCTTGCCGGCGAAAGCGCCGTCGAGATCGACCACATGCAGATGCTTGAAACCTTGCGTCTCGAACGCCAGCGCCTGTTGCGCGGGATCCTTGTGAAACACGGTGGCACGCGCCATGTCGCCCTGCTCCAGCCGCACGGCGAAGCCTTCCTTCAGGTCGATGGCGGGAAAAAGGATCACGGCGCCCACTTCAGAAAATTCGCGATCAGCGCCAGGCCGAGGCGCTGGCTCTTCTCGGGGTGAAATTGCGTGCCGACCATGTTGTCACGCCCGACGATGGCCGTCAGCGGCCCGCCGTAATCGGATTGTGCGACCAGGTCGCTTTTCTGCGCGGTCTTGAGCTCATACGAGTGCACGAAATAGGCGTGCAGTCCGTCGGGCCCGAGCGGAATGTCTTCGAGCAAGGGATGCGGCTTATTCAGATTCAACGTATTCCAGCCCATGTGCGGAATTTTCAATTCCGGATCCGACGGCTCGATGCGATCGACCTCGCCGGGAATCCAGCCGAGCCCCGGCGTCACCTGATATTCGCGGCCCCGTTCGGCCATCAATTGCATGCCGACGCAGATGCCGAAGAAGGGCCGGCCGTTTTTGCGCACCGCCGTTTCAAGCGCGTCGATCATTCCCGGAATGTCGTCGAGCCCGCGCCGGCAATCGGCGAAGGCGCCGACCCCCGGCAGCACCACGCGGCCGGCGCGTGCAACGTCGTCGGGATTGCTGGTCACCTTGATCGGCTGGTCGTGGCCGCTTTCGCGTGCCGCACGTTCGAAGGCTTTCGCCGCCGAATGCAGATTGCCGGAGCCGTAATCGACGATGGCGACGCTCATCGTGGCGACCCGGGCTCGGGAAAAAGTCCAATGACATCCGACGCCGATGGCGCGCCACGCCAGACCGGCGCGGCGTATTTCGGCTCGGGCGCCGCGGGTGCAACCGACCGTTTGGCCCATTCGGCGTAGAATCGCCGCTCGGCCATTTCGGTGTCCTCGCCGATGACGAAGCCGACGGCTTTCCAGCCGCGGCGGGCAAGCGTCCAGCGCCACAGCGTCGCCGCTTCGAAGCCGACGAGCAGCGCCGTCAGGAAACCGATGAGAAATTTCACCGTCCCCGGCGCGCCGATCACAAAGAGTACGACGTTGAGCGTGCCGCTCAAGAGGACGTAGCCGAAAAAGGCCAGCCACAGCCGGTGCGCCAGCAGCCAGATCGGCGCCAGCAGGAAAGCCCAGAAATAAAATCCGTCGCGCACAAACGCGAAGCGCTCCGGATCGGGAATGCTTTCGTTCTTGCGCGCCGGCGGCTCGTGAACGGTGTAAGTGGGCATATTTTACTCTCAACAACTCTGTTGTCATGCCCGCGAAGGCGGGCATCCAGTAACCCCTGCGCGAGCAATTCGGATGCCGCCGTGATTACCGGGTCCCCGCTTTCGCGGGGACGACAGCCTAATTCACCCGCCCAGCGAACCCTTGGTGGACGGCACCTCGTCCTTGGCGCGCGGATCGATCGCCACCGCCGTTCGCAAGGCCCGCGCCAGGCCCTTGAAGCAGGACTCCGCTATATGGTGATCGTTCGTCCCATATAAAGTCTCGGCGTGCAGCGTGATGCCGGCGTTCATCGCGAAAGCCTGAAACCACTCCTGCACCAGTTCGGTGTCGAAGGTGCCGACCTTGTCGCGCACGAATTCCGCCTTGAACACCAGAAACGGCCGCCCGGATATGTCGATGGCGACGCGCGTCAGCGCCTCGTCCATCGGCACGTGCACGTCGGCGTAGCGCGTGATGCCCTTCATGTCGCCGAGCGCCTGTTTCACAGCCTGGCCGAGCGCGATGCCGGTGTCTTCGGCGGTGTGGTGATCGTCGATGTGCGTATCGCCTTTGGCCTTGACCGTGATGTCGATGCGCGAGTGCCGCGCCAGAAGGTCGAGCATGTGATCGTGAAAGCCGATGCCGGTCGCAACGTCGCTGCGCCCGGCGCCGTCGAGATCGACTGCGACCTCGACGTCGGTTTCCTTGGTCTTGCGCTTCACGGCGGCCTTGCGCATCTCGGATTCCTTTGAATTCGCCGCCTTTTAGCAGGGGTCGGCGGGATTCGCCACCGGCGTTGCGCGTGGTTTGCAAACGCTCCGGCCCATGTCTAGATGAGCCTGATTGCAGGGGTTCCAGCGTATGTCATCCACCGAAAATCCTGTCTGGCACGGCACCACCATCCTCACCGTCCGCAAGGGCGGCAGCGTGGTCATCGGCGGTGACGGCCAGGTGTCCATCGGCCAGACCATCGTCAAATCCAACGCCAAGAAAGTCCGCAAGCTCGGCAAAGCTAATGGAGGATTGGGCGACGTGATCGGCGGCTTTGCCGGCGCCACCGCCGACGCCTTCACCTTGTTCGAACGGCTGGAAAGCAAGCTCGAGCAGTACCCCGGTCAGTTGCTGCGCGCCTCGGTCGAACTCGCCAAGGACTGGCGCACCGACCGCTATCTGCGCAGGCTGGAAGCCATGATGATCGTTGCCGACGCCAATGTTTCGCTGGTGCTGACGGGCACCGGCGACGTGCTGGAGCCGGAAGCCGGCGTCGCCGGCATCGGCTCGGGCGGCAATTACGCGCTCGCCTCGGCGCGTGCGCTGCTCGACGGCGCGCTCGATGCCGAGACCATCGTGCGCAAGTCGCTCGATATCGCCGCGGACATCTGCGTCTACACCAACCGCAATGTCACCATCGAATCCCTGAAATCGTAACCGAGACCGCAAGTTGACCGACTTCTCCCCACGCGAAATCGTATCCGAACTCGACCGCTACATCGTCGGACAGAACGACGCCAAACGCGCCGTCGCCATCGCCTTGAGAAACCGCTGGCGCAGACTCCAGCTCGAGGACAAATTGCGCGAAGAGGTGCTGCCGAAGAATATCCTGATGATCGGCCCGACCGGCGTCGGCAAGACCGAGATTTCACGCCGCCTGGCGAAGCTGGCCGGCGCGCCGTTCCTCAAGGTGGAAGCCACCAAATTCACCGAGGTCGGCTATGTCGGCCGCGACGTCGAGCAGATCATCCGCGACCTGGTCGAGATTTCCATCACGCTCACGCGCGAACGCAAGCGTAAGGACGTGCAGGCGCGCGCCGAACAGGCCGCGGAGGAACGCGTCATCGACGCGCTGGTCGGGCCCGGCTCCGGGCCGCCGACGCGCGAAAGCTTCCGCAAGAAGCTGCGCGCCGGCGAGCTCAACGACAAGGAAATCGAAATCGAGGTGCAAAGCGGCGGTGCCGCCATGCCGATGTTCGAGGTCCCCGGGATGCCGGGCGCGCAGATGGGCGCCGTCAATATCGGCGATATTTTCGGCAAGCTTGGCGGCGGCCGCACCAAGACCCGCAAGGTCACAGTGCTGGAATCGCACGACATCCTGGTCAACGAAGAATCCGACAAGCTGCTCGACAGCGAGCAACTCGTTCAGGAATCGATCAGGGTCGTCGAGCAGAACGGCATCGTGTTCCTTGACGAGATCGACAAGATCGCCGGCCGCGAGGGCCGCATGGGCGCCGACGTGTCGCGCGAGGGCGTGCAGCGCGACCTGCTGCCGTTGATCGAGGGCACCACCGTCAACACCAAGCACGGTCCGGTGAAGACCGACCACATTCTCTTCATCGCGTCGGGCGCATTCCACATTTCCAAGCCCTCCGACCTGCTGCCCGAACTGCAAGGCCGGCTGCCGATCCGCGTCGAATTGCAGGCGCTGACCCGCAACGATTTCCGCCGCATATTGACGGAACCCGAGGCGTCCCTGATCAAGCAATATATCGCGCTGCTCAATACCGAAGGCGTCACCCTCGACTTCACCGAGGACGCGATCGACGCCATCGCCGATATCGCGGTATCGGTGAATTCCGCGATCGAAAACATCGGCGCGCGCCGCCTGCAGACCGTGATGGAACGCGTTCTCGACGAAATCTCGTTCGCCGCCACCGACCGGTCCGGCGAGACGGTCAAGATCGACGGCGCCTATGTCCAGAAGCACATCGGCGATCTGGCCAAGAACGCGGATTTGAGCCGGTTTATTCTCTGAGCGCAGGTCCGCTATTTCGATTTGGCGTCGTCGACGCCCGGCTCGGTAACGGCGACCGCGTCCGAAGCCGGAAAGGTCTCTTCCAGCCCCTCTTCGAGTTCGCGTTCGAGCCGTTTGCTTTTCTGCTTTTTAAGCCGGCGCTTCGCCGGTTTCTTTTTGGTCTTTGATTTGGTCTTGGATTTCTTCTTCACCTTTGTCTTCTTCTTCGTCTTCCTGGCCATGGCCACTCCTCACTCGGTTTTCGCCCGCCGCACGCGCACATAGAGCGCGCCTTCGCCGCCGTGCGTGACGTGCGCGTCCTCAAAGCCGACGACGAGCGCGCGGAACTCCGGCAAAGCAAGCCATTGCGGCACCTGGCGGCGCAAGACGCCGATCTCGCCGCCGCGGCCCTTCCCGGTAATCACCAGCACCATGCGCGCGTCGCGATGATGCGCGCTGCGCAGAAACCGCAACAATGCAGAGTGCGCCTCGTTTTGCGTATAGCCGTGCAGATCGAGCCTGGCGTCGATCGCTTCCTTGCCGCGCGCCACGCGCTGCTTCATGCGCCGGCCGAGAGCGGTCGGCTGCGGCGCTTGCGGCCTTTGCGGCGCAAGCGCTGCCGTCACCGGCTTGGCCGGCGCCGCGGGTTTGGAAAATTTCGGCGGCGGCTTCAGCGGCGCCTTGGGAATTTCCGGGCCATCGCCGGCGTCCTCGTCAGGCGCCGCCGGCTGCGTTCGCAACGGCTTGATCGCCTTGGTGACGTGGGTCCACAGCACGCGGTCTTCGTAGGACAGACCGCGGCGCCGCTTGCCGTCACGGCTCATGATCGCGACCTTAAGGGTTCGGCTTGGCGATAGCCGTGGCCTCCACGGAGGGAGTGGCCGGCGTCGCCTCGGCGACGATGTCCGTAGGCCGTGGCCGCGGCAGCGGGATATCGATGGTGGCTTTCACGTCGATGCTGCGCGGCACCAGCATGACGAACTTGCCGAACTGCTTGATGCGTCCGGCAATATGCGGAACGTCCGGGCCGTGCCCGAAATAGATGTCGGCGCGCGCCGGGCCGCGGATAGCGGAGCCGGTGTCCTGCGCCACCATCAGGTGCTGGAACGTGTCTTCCGATACGTCGCTATTGAGCGGAAACTTGGCGTCGATCCAGATCGGCGTGCCATAGACGTGACTGGCGGGATCGACCGCGAGGGAGCGGCCGGGCGTAAGCGGGATGCCTTGCGCGCCGAGACATTCATCGTGCGGCGCGAGCGCGGTCTTGGAGAAGAAGACGAAGGAACGGTTCTTCTCGCGCAGCGCCTGGCCCTCTTCCGGGTTGGCTTCCATGTATTCCCGAATCTTGTCCATCGACATTTCCTGCGGCGTGAAAACGCCGCGGTCGATCAGCAGGCGGCCGACCGGTGTATACGGCTTGCCGTTGCTGGCGATGTAGTTGAGTCGTAGCAGTTCGCCGTCATCGAGCTTGACGCGGGTCGAGCCCTGGATTTGCGCGAAGAAAGCGTCGACGGGGTTCTTGACCCAACAGATCTCCAGATTCTTGCCGGTAAGCGCGCCCTTCTCGATATCGACGCGGTCGTATTGCGAAAATACTTTGCTTTTCTTGCCGGCGATCTTTGCCGGTACGCCGTAAAGCGGAATCGGATATTCGTCGGTCCTGATCCGCGAACCGACGACTTCGGGCTCGTAATATCCGGTGTAGAAGCCGTCGGCGCCGGTGTAATAGCCGTAGGTGTGCATGGGCGGCATGACGCGCACCGGACTGAAATTGGTCTCGAAGAAGACGCGCGCCTGTGCGCGATCGAGCTTGCCGGCCTCGCGCGCGTACTCGCAAACCTTGAACAATGCGCCCAGGACCGGACGTGCTTTCTGCATCGCCTGGTTGGCCTGAAGAATGGCGCTACAGCTCTTGGAGAATGCGTCGAAGGCCGCGGCGTGGTCGTCGTCCCGCCAGCCGTCGAGCGATGCGAAGGTAAGCGTTTCGGCCTGCGTATCGCGCAGTTTCAATGTCGCGCCCGCGCTGGCACCGGCAGTCAGGCAGAGGCTCAAGCCGAGAGAGACGATCGTCTTTGCTGAGCCCCCCACGAGCATGCGTTCAATGCCCGGGCTCGGTTTCCGCCTCGGTGGCGACCAACTTCCAGTTCGGGTCCCGCGACGACACGTCACGGGCAAAGGTCCACACGTCGGTGACGTCGGTGACCTTTTCCGCATTGCCGTCGATGACGACGCCTTCCTTGTTGCGCGTCACCGAGATCAGCTTGGACTGGAAACGGACCGTCGCCTGGATATTGCGGCCGCGCACTTCCGCCGCGGTGATCTCGGCACTGTCGATCGACACGAACCGGCTCTCCACCGCATCGCCGCGCTTTTCGCGCTCGGCGATGGCCGAATCAAAGCCGTCATAGACTTCACGCGACAGCAGGTTTTTCAGCGTGCGGCGGTCGCCCTCGGCATAGGCGTTGACGATCATCTCGTAGGCCGCGCGCGCGCCGGTGAGAAAATGCTTGACGTCGAAATCGGGCGCCGCGGCGAGGATGGCATCGAGCCCGGTGGCAACGGGCGAGCCCACCGGCGCGACGCCCTTCCAGCGGTCCACCGGATCGGCCGGCGCGACCGGCGTCTGCGCCGTGGCCTCGGGCGTGCGGTTGGGCAGAGCGACGACCTTTTCGGTCGCGGGCCGCACCGGCTCGCGCGCGGCGTAAGGATCGTAGGGCGGGCGCTCGCGTCCGGTGCGTTGACCGAGCACGCTGCGCAGACGCAGGAAGATGAAAACTGCGAGCGCCAGGAAAATGATGGTGTAGATGTCGAACACGTCTTTACATGCTTTCGGCTATTATGGCGGGCAGACCGGCGTTTGGCCTCTTATCGGCGGTGCGGCGGCCTCCACCCCACTCATGTATGCTGGTGGACGCGCCGTTCCATAGGCCACGCGCCGGCATCTGGCGCAATCGTGCCTCACCG
>DASWPX010000184.1:0-15765 GCA_036398395.1 Pseudolabrys sp.
TGCGGCAATCAAGGCGGCGTCAAGTGCGATGCTGGCGAGTGTCGCCGCCAGTCCGCCCCAAGGGCCAAGATAATCCGACGCCAGCACCGGATCGATGCCGCCGAGCGCCAGGAACGTGGGCAACGACAGGCTGCCGAACACGCTGCCGATGACGAAGAACATCAGCGCGATCAGCATGCGGCCGGAGCCGCCGCCGACGGTATAGAGCGTGCCGGAACCGCAGCCATTGGCTAGCTGCATGCCGATGCCGAACACGAAGGCGCCGATGACGAGCGAGGGCCCGAGCGGAGCGATGGCGCCGCCGAAATTCGACTTGAGCGCGGCCGTCGGCACCACGGCAATGGCGGCGATGGCGATCACGATCAGGCCGCCGAGCAACCCGCCGGCTTCGCCGCGCGTGAGGAACCGCCGCCACGACGCCGTGTAGCTGAATTCGGCCTTGAGGAAGGCAACGCCGAGGCCGAAGCCGCCCAGGATCAGCACCGCCGACAAAGGCTGGCCATCGAGCAGCACCAGCGCGATCAGGATCGCGGTGGCGCCCAGCGCGAGGCCCAAGAACAGCCGATCGACGCCGATTGCGGCGCCCGCGCCGGGCGACGCCATTGTTACCGTGGACATGAACTTCCCCGACGAATCAAAAACCGAAGCCGAGCTTCTTTTTCAGATCGTCCCACTTGGTGCGCGAGGAGACAACCGGTCGGCTGGCATTGCTGGTCCACTCCACCATCGAACCCGGGAACAGCCTGGCGTCGGCGCGGCCGAGCAACTCATGCAGCACGAACCAGTCGGTCGAGGCCCAGTGGCCGGTATTGCAATAGGTCACCGCGGGCCCCGCCGGAACTTGCCTGGCGATAGCCGCCAATTCGGCCGCAGGCTTCAACCGGTTGGTTTTGGTGTCGTAGAACTCCTCGCTGTAGAGACTGATCGCGCCGGGGATGTGCCCGTAGGCACCGGCCTGGGGCGCCTTTTCCTTGCCGGAAAAGAACGGCGGCGGACGCGCGTCGACAAGCGTGGCGCCGCCGGAAGCCTGGAGTTTTTCGACCTCCGCAGCTTCCGCGATCAGGCTCTTGTCGAGCGTGGCCGTGAATATCTTCGGCGACGGCGGCTCGATGCCGCTTTTCGTCGGCAGGCCGGCCTTGACCCAAGCCGCCACGCCGCCGTCGAGGATCGAGACGTTCTTCACGCCGACGACTTTCAACGTCCAATAGATTCGCGTGGCGGAACCGAAATCCAGCACGCTGACGCCAGCCGGCACCACCACGACGTGGCTGTCCTCGTCGATGCCGAGATCGCCGATCAGTTTTTCCAGTTCGGGCACGGTCGGCACCATGAAAGGCACGTCGTTGCGCGAAACCCGCCAGCCGGCCTTGTCGTAGTCGCTGTGAACGCTGCTGGGAATATGCGCCGCCGCGTAGGCGGCCTCGCCGCCGCCATCGAGGGCCGAACGGACATCCAGCACCACCAGATTGGCATCGCCCAGATGGCCGTGCAGCCAGTCAACCGGCACCAGCGGTTGGGCACCGGCCAGGCCCGTCAAAGCCGTCATCAGCGCCCATCCGGCAAACCCGGCAGCGAATACCCGTCTCATGCTTTCGATCCTCGGCCAGGGCCTGAACCTAATGCCGTCGGGGCCGGGATGATAGATTGGGCTTGAAATAGAATATTATTCTCTATATGAGATCGAACCACGCCTAATGAGAATATTGTTACTAATTCCCGCGTTTTACAGATAAACGCTTTCGGACTTGGGGAAATGCATGGACGCCATCGACCGCAAAATCCTTGCCGTTGTTCAGCAGGACGCTTCGCTTTCGGTTGCCGAGGTCGGCCAGCGGGTCGGGCTGTCATCGACGCCATGCTGGAAACGGCTGCAACGGCTGGAGGCCGACGGCGTGATCATGCGCCGGGTGGCGCTGATCGACCCGGAAAAGGTGGGCCTCGGCATTACCGTCTTCGTCTCCATCGAGACCGGCGACCATTCGCAGGATTGGCTGTCGAAATTCGCCGAAGTGGTCAGCGCCATGCCGGAGGTGATGGAATTCCACCGCATGGCCGGCGACGTCGACTACATGCTGCGCGTCGTGGTCCACGACATGCCCGGCTACGACACCTTCTACAAGAAACTGATCGCCACGGTGCCGCTCAAGAACGTCACGTCGCGTTTCGCGATGGAGCGGATCAAGTCGACGACGGCGCTGCCGATTGTCTAGGCCGAAGCCGGCCTCACGTGCAGGTATGCGTGCTGTCGGGATAGCTCGGCGGGGTGATGCGGGGGCTCATGTACATCTGGTCCGACAACGTCAGCGTGCCGCTGATGGTGTAGCCGACCGTCGGCGTATAGGCGTAGGATGCTTCCGACAGGATCAGATAGGAATTGGCCACGGCCAGCGCCGACGGGAGAGTCACGGTGCCGCTTCTCGCGGTGCCGTTGCGCGTGACGCTCCATTTCACAGACACGTTCTTGTTGGCATCGATCTTGAGGCACGTGATCGTCATCTTGAGCAGGTTCGCGGAATAAGGCTGGATGATCGCGCTTGAGGCATCCAGAATATTGGTCATATCGCTGGCGCTGATGGCCGTGACCTGCGCCGTCAAGTTGGCGAGCGCGGCCGAGACCAGGCTGACCTTGCGGTCGGCGGCCACGCCTTGCGAAATCTCGACGCAGCCGAGATAGAGCCCGATCATCATCGGGGCCAGCAGCGCGAATTCGACCGCCGAGACGCCGCGCTGGTCGCGCGCGAGCCGCGAACGTGAAATCCATCGGTGCAACGTTCTCAACATGATCCGGCCGGGCCATAGGGTTCGTTGCGGAAGACCGAGGTCGCCACCAGCAGACGTTTGTTGCCGTTCAGATTGGACAGGTTGTCGCTGAACATCGAAACGTAGATCGGCCACTGGTAATACAGCGAGACGACAACGATGCAGCCGGGGCCGCCGGGCGAGTAGCCCATGTTGGTTGTCACGAGCTGGCCATTGACGACCGGGGGAGTGGTGTTGGCGGCGGCGAAGCTGGCATAGGTTTTCACGTCGACGCTCATGCCGTTCGCGCAATCGAACAGACCGTAGACGCGCGCGCAGACGGCATTCTTGAAATCGGCCTGGCTGAAACCGCCGGTCTGCGCCTGGCCGGTCATGATCAGGCGCGCCGAATCGGCGGCGGTGGATTCCAAAGTCTGGCCGGCGAAAAACACGAATGCGGTTTCGAGAATGGCGAAGGTCAGCGCCAGAAACGGCGCCGCGACCATCGCAAACTCGACGGCGGCGGAGCCGTCCTGCCGGCGCAAGAAGCGGCGCGCGGCGCGAGCCGAGCGGCGCATGCAGCCGGTGAATTTGCTTCGCATGACATCAAGCATGGCAACCGTCTCGATGACTCCAGGCGCCACACTAACAAACTGGCGTTTTCAATTTCTTGCGTGGAATAGATAGAAACCGGGAGGCCGCGTTAAGCGGCCGCTAACCACGTTCGACGCCTGGCTTACTTCGACGCCGGCGCTGCCGCGTTGCTGGCGCGCGCGCCGCCCTGGGCCAGCGTATCGTTGAAGAACTTGACGTCGTCGCCGAGCGTGATGCGCGGCGCGCATTCCGGCGTGCAGCTGTAGGATTCCCGCGCCGTGCCTTTATAAACCACGACCAGACCGCTGCCGGCAGGGCCCAATACCTGCACGGTCTTGTCCATGACGACGCGGCCGGCCCGATCGAGCGCAAGCAGGTTGGTGGAGCCGAAACCCTTGCCGGTCACGACCAGAATGCCGCCGCTTTGCAGCGTAGCGTCGGCGATCAGCGGATTTCCGATGACGATGGTCGCGACTTTATCCGGCAGCTTCATGGTCTGCGCGGAGTCGATATTGACCGTAAGGGTGTCGGCCCGCGCCGCCGTTGCGGCGAACAAGACGGCGGACAGCAGCGTCCCGGCCAGTGCAACGACCAGTCGCCTGCGACGCCCAAACACGGCCGACATTGAACTCTCCAACGCTACTGACGCAACAAGTCCCGCCGTAACACGGCCGGGATTACACGGAGCGAGTTGACTGCAAATTGGTGAACGAAGTGCAAAGGGCCGGCGTCAGGGCTCGATCAAGCCTTGGGTGCGCTCGTCTTGCTTTTGCGCAACCAGCTCCAGTCCTCGAGCAGATGCCGGAACGGATAGACCATCTGGGCGCCAAAGCCGGCCGGGAAGTGCTGGTCGTCGACGCCGTAGGCGTCCGGCATTTCGTTTTCCGGCATGTAGAAGGTGCTGAACATCAAATCCCAGATCGGCAACGTGCCGGCGAAATTGCTCGAGCCGCCGCGGTCGGCCGCGGTGTGGTGCCAGCGGTGAAAGACCGGACTCGCCAGCACATATTTGAACGGGCCGAAGGTCCAGTTCAGATTGGCGTGCACCATGGCGGAGGTGGCGGTGATGAACGGTCCGACCCACAGCATCACGTTCGGCGAAATACCGGCGAGCAGCAGCGCCACGTCGACCAGGACGGTGCCAAGAAAGATATTGACCGGATGAAACCGCGCCGCAGAAATCCAGTCGAGATCTTCCGACGAGTGGTGGATGGCGTGGTATTTCCACAGTTCGACGCGATGGAAGGCGCGGTGCGTCCAATAGGTCAGGAAATCCGAAACGACCAGGAAGAAGATTGCCTGTGCCCATAGCGGCATCACCGCGAGCGGGCCAAAGCCGTCATCGTAGAAGTTAATGAGCGCTTCGGAGCCGTGAATGTTGAACAACATGGCGGCGCCCATGACCATCAGGCCGATGCGCACGAAGCGTGCCAGCAGCGGGATCAGGAACCAATACAGAATGTCGGTGACGATTTCGCGTTTCCGCCACCACTGATAGCCGGGATTGCAGGCTGACCAGTGAGTCAAAACCGCAAAAACAATGCCGAGGCCGATCGAGATCGGCACCAGCTTCACCACGGTCTGGCCGGCGACTTGGATGACAGCAACGAATTCGTTGAGCATAACCGCGAACCTTATACAGGCTGGCAAGGGCCGCCTTGGTATCGACCCGCTCGATTAAGAAGGGATGAACGGCGGAGGCGTGCAAGGCTGCGTTGTGTCGCCGTCATGGCGCGGGCAAAGCAGGTAGCCAAAAGGCGCCGCCTTGCCAGTATTGACCCGGACACTAAAAGCAAGGCGCCAAACCGTTTCTATGATCTTCCAAGTAATACAAACAGATAGTTTTATGTATTCGATGGAATAATTTGTTATGTACTAAGTATAGATGATATGAACGATTAATTTACTTTACTACTCTACAAGTAATATATCGTTAACTACGTTTTGTATACACAGTATCGCCCCAATTTTCATCGACGATATTAACCGGCGCGCAAGACCTCATTGATAGGTTGCAGCATGGTTCTGAGGAGCCGGAGGTAATCTGGTCCTTTGGATCAGCTCAGACAGCCCACGTGTGGATCAATGGAGCTACCGATGAAAAACCTCTTCGTTCGTTTCGTGAAGGACAACTCGGGCGCCACGGCGATCGAGTACGGCCTGATTGCTGCTGGCATTTCGGTCGCGATCATCGCGGTCGTGAACGGCCTCGGCACCTCGCTGAACGCCAAGTTCTCGAGCATCTCGACCCAGCTCAAGTAGTCGAGCAAAGTCGTGTTCCTACAAAGGCTCCGGCCAATCCGCCGGAGCCTTTTGCTTTTGCAGGTCAAATATTTGGGCTCCAGCCGGTTGCCGGAGCCTTATGCTTTTGCGGGGTTTAGGACGCTTTACCACCGGTAAAGACTGCGCGGCGTAACCTGCCGCGACGCGGCCCAAAGCACGCGCAAAGGTCCCATGATGCTGACGGATGTCATCCGCCTCCTGCTGTTTCCCGCCCTGATGGCCTTCGCGGCTTCGAGCGATCTTTTGACCATGACCATTTCGAACAAGCTTTCGCTGGCCCTGACGGCCGGCTTTTTTGCCTTGACGCTGGTCATCGGCATGAGCTGGCCCGCCATCGGCATGCATCTGGCGGCGGCCGCGCTGGTCCTGGTGTTCTCCTTCGGCTTTTTCTCGCAAGGCTGGATCGGCGGCGGCGACGCCAAGCTGGTGGCCGCGACCGCACTGTGGTTCGGCTTCGACAACCTGCTCGATTATCTGGTCTACGCGTCGCTGTTCGGCGGCGTGCTGACGATCGTCCTGATCCAGTTCCGCAAGCTGCCGCTGCCGGCCCCCCTCGCCCGCCAGCCCTGGATCATGCGGCTGCACGAAACCGGCGGCGGTATTCCCTATGGCATCGCGCTCGCGGCGGCGGCGCTCACGGTCTACCCGAAGACCGGATGGATGCCTGCGGTGGGACTTTAGTTCTGAGGACATTTCGGCAATGAAGCTCAGCCAGCTTGCGCTCAGATACCGCGGCGCAATTATTCAATCGCGCTGGAGTCCGATTTCCCGCACCGGAAGCTTTTTGACCTTTGCGCTGCTGACGATTGGAATAATCGTTTCAATTGGCACGAAATTCACCCTCGCATCGATTCCCAACGTTCTGCCGCTGGTGATGGGCATCCTGGTTCTGGATGCGCTGTCTCAGCTTGTGCCGCAAAACCGGTTTGTCAAAGCCGTGCAATCTTTTCTCCACGGCCTGTCGTATCTGGTGATTACCGTTTTATGCGCTGTTTTTGCGGCCTATGCGATGCAGCGTCTCGCCTTTCCGCTTCAAGATCGGCTTCTCGCGCGCGCAGACATGGCGCTCGGCTTGAATTGGCTCGATTATGCCCACTGGGTCGATGATCATCTCGCGGTTCAAAGACTGTTTCATTTTGCCTACGACACGATCCAGATTCAAATCGCTCTTCCGCTCGTCGTTCTGGCCTTCTCAAATCGCCCGACTGAACTTCGCGAATATCTTCTCGCCTTCGCTATCGCGCTGTTTGTCACGATCGTAATTTCGGCGCTCCTGCCGGCAGCCGGTCCGATAGCTTCCGTCGATCGGACGGCCTTCCACATTTTGCGGTTTACGGGCGCAACGCCGCTCGATCATCTGATGCGCCTGCGAGAGGCAGGACCTTTGATCCTGACCGATCCGCCAGGCGGCATCGCCACCTTTCCCTCGTTCCACGCGACCGTCGCCGTCCTGATACCGCTGATCTTGCGCGGTTATCCTCGCATTTTCATGTGTCTGCTTGTCTTGGACGCGGCGATGCTCGGCGGCACTGTCACGGAGGGAGCGCATTATTTTTGCGACATCCTCGCCGGGGCCGGTATGGCGTTTTTCGCCTACGCACTGGCAAAGCGCATCATCCGGGCAGAAGACCGTCCGCTCGCGCACCGGTCCGATCAATTCGTCGGCCGTCCGTATCCGGTTCCGCTTGTGGCTTCAGACAATATTAACTCGATTTAGACACCGCTGCTTAACCATACCTTGACCTTTGGCTGCTCAAATCCCGTGTAAGCGGTCGCGTTGACCGCCATGTGCTTAAGGCGGTCGAGCCGGCCGCTCAGTCACGGTGAGAGTTGAGCGTATGAAATCCGCGCGTATCGTCGTATTGGCCGTCGCCATCGGAGCCGGTGGACTTGCCGCGCTTTTGGCCGGCCGGTCCGAGAAACCGCCCGAGGTCAAGCCGGACGTCGTCGTCAAGGCCGAGACCGTCGATGTGCTGGTCGCGCGCGCCGATATTCCGATGGGCAATGCGATGTCGCCCGGCGACGTTCAGTGGCAGGCCTGGCCGATGAGCGCCTCGACCGGAAACTTCATCCGCAAGACCGACCGTCCGCAAGCCATCGAGGATCTCGCCGGCATGATCGCCCGCGTGCCTTTCGTCGCCGGCGAACCGATCCGCGAAGCCAAGCTGGTGAACGCCAAGGGCTCCGGCTTCATGGCCGCCATCCTACCGACCGGCATGCGCGCCGTTTCCACGCAAATCTCGCCGGAAAACGGCGCCGGCGGTTTCATCCTGCCGAACGACCGCGTCGATGTCATTCTGACGCGCCGCGATCCGAACGCCGAAAAGTCCGGCGGCGGCAGCGAAGCGCGCACCAGCGAGACCGTACTTACCAATATCCGCGTGCTGGCGATCGACCAGAACGTCGAGGAAAAAAACGGCCAGAAGGTCGTCGTCGGCAAGACCGCGACGCTCGAGCTGTCGCCGTCGCAATCGGAGACGCTGGTGCTCTCGCAGCAGATCGGCTCGCTGTCGCTGGCGTTGCGCAGCGTTACTGACGCTTCGCAGAAGGACGCGCCGGTCGATGACGACGCGTCGGGCAAGCGCGGCGCCGTCAACATCATCCGCTTTGGCGTGGGCACGCAGACCACACCGAAATAGCGACCGAAGGGACGTGGGGATATGGTAGTCGGGAATTTGGCGATACGGACATCGATCCGCGCCGCGGTGCTGGCGGCTTTGCTCGCCGGCGCCGGACTGGCGCCGATGGCGACCGCGGCCGATTCGCCGCAGGCGCAAGTGCCGGTCATTCAGGTGGCGGCGAGCGAAGCGACGTCGCGCTTCGTTCCGCTCGGCATCGGCAAGTCGGTGGCAATCGATCTGCCGGCCGACATCAAGGACGTCCTGGTCGCCGATCCCAAGATCGCCAATGCGGTGATCCGCTCCTCGCGCCGCGTCTACATGATCGGCGTTACGGTCGGCCAGACCAATATCTTTTTCTTCGACGCCAACGGCAAGCAGATCGCCGGCTTCGACATCGCGGTCACCCGCGATCTCAACGGCGTGCGGGCGGCGCTCAAGCAGACCATGCCCGACTCCGACATCCGCATCGAAGGCGTCGGCGCCGACGGCATCATGCTGTCCGGCAGCGCCGCCAGCGCCGCCGAATCGCAGCAGGCCTTCGATATCGCGTCCCGGCTCGTCGGCGACGGCACCAAGGTGGTCAACGGCATTGCCGTGCGCGGACGCGATCAGGTCATGCTGAAAGTGACGGTCGCCGAAGTCCGCCGTGACGTCATCAAGCAGCTTGGCATCGATCTGTCCGGCAGCTTCAACTACGGTTCCGCGGTGGTGAACCTGAACACGCAGAATCCGTTCTCCGCCACCGGACAGACTCTCAGCAACACGGCGCTCACCGGCTCGTTAAAGAACGTCAACGCGACGCTGCGGGCCATGGACCGCGCCGGCGTGTTGCGCACGCTGGCCGAACCGAATTTGACCGCAATCTCGGGCGAAACCGCGACGTTCGTAGCGGGTGGCGAGTTTCCGATTCCCAACGGCCTGTCGTGCGACACCACCAAATCGCCGCCGGTCTGCCAAGCGCAGGTCGATTTCAAGAAATTCGGCGTCAGTCTGGTGTTCACGCCCGTCGTGCTGTCGGAAGGCCGCATCAGCCTCAAGGTCATGACCGAAGTGTCGGACCTGTCCACGGACAACGCCTTGACCCTCGCCGTGCCGGGCTCGACCCAGACCCTCACCATCCCTTCGATCAGCACGCGGCGTGCCGAGACCACGGTCGAGATTCCGTCCGGCGGCTCGCTGGCTCTGGCGGGCATGATCCAGGAACAGACCAAGCAGCAGATCAACGGTGTGCCCGGTCTGATGCAACTGCCGATCCTCGGCAGCCTGTTCAAGAGCCGCGACTACATCAACAACCAGACCGAATTGATGGTCATCGTCACGCCTTACGTGGTGCGGGCCGTGGCGCAGAAACTGCTGTCGCGGCCGGATGACGGCTTTGCCGATCCGAACGACCAGTCGAGCGCGCTGCTGGGCCGCCTCAACCGCATCTATGGCTCGGAGAATCCCACGCCGGCGCAGACCGATCAGACCGGAAACTACCGCGGCAAATACGGATTCATTCTCGATTGAGCGGGACCAGGAGACGATCATGAATCAACTCACCACGGCGATCGTCGCGCGCCGCGCCCAGGCGGCGCGACGCTTGTTGGCGATTGGCTGTCTCGCCGCACTGCTGGCCGGGTGCCACGAGACGAGCGTGGCGCAATCCGATTATCCGACCGACTATCGCCTGCGACACCCGATCACGCTGAAAGAAGGCGACCGCACCGTGGAAGTCTTCGTCGGCCGCAATCGCGGCGGCTTGACGCCGACGCAACGGGCCGACGTGCTGTCGTTCGCGCAGCTTTGGCGCCGCGAGGCGACCAGCGGCATCATCATCGACGTGCCGAAAGGCGGGCCGAGCGACCAGGCCGCCGCCGATTCGATGCGTGAAATCCACTCCATCATCGCGGCCTCCGGCGTGCCGGGCAACGCCGTCTCCGTGCGCGCTTACCGGCCGTCGGAAACCGCGCTCACCAGCATCAAGATCAGTTATTCGAAAATGATCGCGGAAGCCGGCCCCTGCGGCCAATGGCCTAAGAATCTCGGGCCGGGCCAGGACGAGAGCTACACCGAAAACCAGCCGTACTGGAATCTCGGCTGCGCCAGTCAGCGCGCGCTGGCCTCCGAGATCGACAACCCGTCCGATCTGGTTCAGCCGCGCGGCGAGGAGCCCGCCTTTAACGGCCGGCGCACCGTCGCCATCGACAAATACCACAAGGGCGACAGCCCGTCGGGCAACTACCCCGCCGCTTACGACACAGGCAAAATCAGCGATCTCGGCAAATGATCAAACACGCACAGCAAGTCGCCGTCGCCGACGCGGAAACGATGCCGTCCATCGTGCCCGAAATCACCGCCGACGAGCATATCGCACCGGCGCCGCGGGTTTCGGTGCAGGCTTTCTGCGAGACGGTCGAAACCGCAGCCGCCGTACAGGCCGCCGGCGAGGACCGCCGCCTGGCCAAGGCGCACGTCAAAATCCAGATGGGCGGCGCCACCGCGGCGGTCGAAGCCTATCGCAGTTCGCCGACGCCCAACGTCATTCTCATCGAGACCGAACAGCGTTCGGATGAAATCCTTGCCCGGCTCGATCAACTCGCCGAGGTCTGCGATGCCGGCACACGCGTGGTCGTGGTCGGCCGCGTCAACGACGTTACGCTCTACCGCGAGCTGACGAAGCGCGGGGTGAGCGATTACCTGATCGCGCCGGTCGGCACCATCGACGTCGTGCGCTCGATCTGCGGCCTGTTCTCGTCGCCCGAAGCCAAGGCGGTCGGCCGCATCATCGCCGTCGTCGGCGCCAAAGGCGGCGTCGGCGCATCGACCGTGGCGCACAATGTCGCCTGGGCGATTGCGCGCGATCTGGCGCTCGATTCGGTCGTGACCGATCTCGACCTCGCTTTCGGCACCGCCGGGCTCGATTACAATCAGGATCCGCCGCAAGGCATCGCCGACGCGGTGTTCTCACCCGACCGCATCGACACCGCTTTCATCGACCGGCTGTTGTCGAAATGCACCGATCACCTGAGCCTGCTGGCAGCGCCCGCGACGCTCGACCGGGTCTATGATTTCGGCGCCGAAGCCTTCGATTCGATCCTCGATTCATTGCGCTCGTCGATCCCCTGTGTCGTCCTCGATGTACCGCACATCTGGTCGGGGTGGACCAAGCGCCTGCTGATCAGCGCCGACGACATCCTGGTGGTGGCCGGTCCCGATCTCGCCAACTTGCGCAATGCCAAGAACATGGTCGATCTGCTGCGCGTGGCGCGGCCGAACGATCATCGCCCCTATTACTGTCTTAACCAGGTCGGCGTGCCGAAGCGGCCGGAAATCACGCCGGCGGATTTCGCCAAGGCGCTGGAAGACCAGCCGCTGGTGGTGATTCCGTTCGAGCCGCAGATTTTCGGCACCGCCGCCAATAACGGTCAGATGATCGCGGAAGTCTCCGCCAATCATAAGAGCGCGGACATGTTCCGCCAATTGGCCCAGATTCTCACCGGGCGCGCCGAAGCCAAACGCGCGCGCGGCGGCCTGCTGACGCCGCTGCTGTCGATGATGAAGCGCAAAAGCTAGGAATTTTTCGAAAGGCTGACCTCGTGTTCGGTAAGCGTAGTGGAACTTCAGAAGCGCGTGCTCCGGCGCCCGCCGCACCGGCGGCGGCGCCAGTTGCTGCGCATCCGGCTGCCAAGCCCGCCGCCAAGGAGGCGAGCCTCACGCCGTTTCCCTCGGAGGGGCTCGGCGCGCCGCTCATTCCGGCGCCGATTCCCAGCCGGGCGCCCGCCGCGGCGGCCATGGTGCCGACTTCCATCGATACCCGGCGCTCCGAGACCTATTACGAGGTCAAGGGCACCATCTTCGGCGCGCTGATCGAGGCGATCGATCTGGCGCAGTTGGCGCGGCTGGATGCCGATTCGGCGCGCGAGGAAATCCGCGACATCGTCAACGAGATCATCTCGATCAAGAACATCGTGATGTCGATCTCCGAGCAGGAAGAATTGCTCGACGATATCTGCAACGACGTTCTCGGCTTCGGCCCGCTTGAGCCGCTGCTGTCGCGCGATGACATCGCCGACATCATGGTGAACGGATCCGGCACGGTCTACATCGAAGTCAAGGGCAAGATTCAGAAGACCAGCATCCGGTTTCGCGACAACCAGCAGCTTCTGAATATCTGTCAGCGCATCGTCAGCCAGATCGGCCGCCGCGTCGACGAATCCTCGCCGATCTGCGACGCGCGTTTGCCGGACGGTTCGCGCGTCAACGCTATCGTGCCGCCGCTAGCGATCGATGGGCCCGCGCTCACCATCCGCAAGTTCAAGAAGGACAAGCTGACCCTCGACCAGTTGGTCAAGTTCGGCACCATCACGCAGCAAGGCGCGGATATTCTGCAGATCATCGGCCGCAGCCGGGTCAATACGCTGGTGTCCGGCGGCACCGGCTCCGGCAAGACCACGCTGCTCAACTGCCTTACGCAATACATCGACGACGACGAACGCATCATCACCTGCGAAGACGCCGCCGAATTGCAGCTTCAGCAGCCCCACGTGGTCCGCCTCGAGTCGCGGCCGCCCAACCTTGAAGGCGAAGGCGCGATCACTATGCGCGATCTGGTGCGCAACTGCCTGCGTATGCGGCCGGAGCGCATCATCGTCGGCGAAGTGCGCGGACCGGAAGCTTTCGATCTGCTGCAAGCCATGAACACCGGTCATGACGGCTCGATGGGCACGCTGCACGCCAACAACCCGCGCGAAGGCCTGTCGCGCCTCGAATCGATGATCACCATGGGCGGCTTCTCGCTGCCGTCGCGCACCATCCGCGAGATGATCTGCGCCTCGGTGGACGTCGTGATCCAGGCGGCGCGCCTGCGCGACGGTTCGCGCAAAATCACCCACATCACCGAGGTGATGGGGATGGAAGGCGACGTCATCATCACCCAGGACCTGTTCGTTTACGACATGACCGGCGAGGACGCCGACGGCAACATCCTCGGCCGGCATCGTTCGACCGGCATCGGCCGGCCGCGCTTCTGGGACCGTGCCCGCTATTACGGCGAGGAAAAGCGGCTGGCGGCAGCCCTCGACGCTGCGGAATCCGCCAACGACGCCATGCAAGGTTAGGCGCGCCATGGGCAGTATGGCTGTATTCTTTCTTGTCGCGCTCGCCTTTGGCGGCGTCGCTTATGTTTTCCTCTATCCGATCCTGTCGGGCGAGAGAAAAACAGAGCAGCGCATGGCGAGCGTCGCCAAGACCGAAACGGTCACGCGCACGGCGCGGGGACCGCAAAAGTCCCGCCGCGATTCGGTCGAGCAGACGCTCAAGGAGTTCGAGGAGCGCCACAAGAACACCAAACGCGTGCCGCTCGCGGTGCGGATCGCACAGGCCGGGTTGAACTGGTCGAAGCAGAAATTCTTCATCGTCTCGGCCTTCGTCGGGATGGCGATGTTTGTCATCGGGCTGCTGTTCGCCGGCGGCCTTTTGCCCGCCATCGGCTTGGGTTTTGCCGGCGCCCTTGGATTGCCCCTGTGGGTATTGAAGTTTCTGAAAAGGCGCCGGGAGAACAAATTTCTCAACGCGTTCCCGGATGCGGTCGACATCATCGTACGCGGCATCAAGTCCGGCCTGCCGCTGCTCGACTGCCTGAAAATGATCGTCATCGACTCACCCGAACCGCTGCGGACCGAGTTTCGCGCCATCGTCGAAACTCAGGCCGTCGGAATGCCCCTGGGTGAAGCCTGCGGCAAGCTGTACGAGCGCATGCCGGTGCCGGAGGCGAATTTTTTCGGCATCGTCATCGCCATCCAGCAGAAGGCCGGCGGCAACCTGTCGGAGGCGCTGGGCAACCTGTCGCGCGTGCTGCGTGACCGTAAAAAGATGAAGGCAAAAATTCAGGCGATGTCGCAGGAAGCCAAAGCTTCGGCCTCCATCATCGGCGCGCTGCCGATCGCGGTCATGACAATGGTCTACATCACCAGCCCGGTCTACATCTCGCTGCTTTTCACCGAACCTCTCGGCCATCTCATGCTAGCGGGGTCGGCGGCGTGGATGGCGATGGGCATTCTGGTGATGAAGAAGATGATCAATTTCGATTTCTAGCCGTAAAGAGAATCCATGCTCGACTTCATGATCGACGCGCTGAACGTAAAGACCATGACGATGGTGTTCGCCGCCATTGCCGCGGCGGCGACGATATTGACCATCGCCATGCCCTACGCGTTCGGCGACGCGCTCAGCCAGCGCATGAGAGCGGTCGCGGTCGAACGCGAGAAAATCCGGGCGCGCGAGCGCGAGCGCATGGCGCAGCAGTCGCAAAAGATCAATCTGCGGCAGTCGCCGAAACAGTCGATCAAGGCGATCGTGGACGGCTTCAATCTGACGAAATGGGTCGGCCAGGAAGAGGCCCGCCTCAAACTGGTGCAGGCCGGGTACCGCGGCCAGGCGCCCTACGTCACCTACCTGTTCTTCCGCATGGTGACGCCGATGTGCACGTTCATCGGCGCCGCGTTCTATATTTTCGTGCTGGGCAGCTACGACTTGCCGGCCTCGGTCAAACTCGGCATCTGCATCGCGGCTGCCTATCTCGGCATGCACCTGCCGTGGATGATACTGAAGAGCAAAATCCAGAAGCGGCAATTATCGATCAGACGTGCGTTTCCCGATACGCTCGATCTGCTGCTGATCTGCGTGGAATCCGGCATGTCGATCGAGGCGGCGCTCAAGAAAGTGAGCGAGCAAATCGGCTCGCAATCGGTCGCGCTGGCCGAGGAACTCACGCTCACCACGGCCGAACTGTCCTATCTGCCGGATCGCCGCATGGCTTACGAAAACCTGGCCAAACGCACCGACCTTGAAGGCGTGAAATCCGTCTGCATGGGTTTGCAGCAGGCGGAAAAATACGGCACCCCGCTGGGCAGCATGCTGCGAGTGATGGCGCAGGAAAACCGCGACATGCGCATGTCGGAAGCCGAAAAGAAGGCCGCCGGCCTGCCGCCGAAGCTGACGGTGCCGATGATCGTATTCTTCCTGCCGGTGCTGTTCGTGGTCATTCTGGGACCCGCCGCCATCAAGGTCCTGGCGATCCAGTAAGGCGGCGCGGTCAGGTGCCGGCGTCGGGCCGCGGTAAACTCAGCGGCCGGCCCATTTTCTTGCCTTCGTTCTGCTGTGCCAGCACCTCGCGCAGATAGGCCACATTGGCGGCAGCCTCGGCTTCCGGCAGATCGGCGCGCGCGATTTTCTCCGCCTCGGCAAAGCGGCCTTGCAGACCGACCACCAGCGCCAGGTTCTGGCGGACCTTCGGATCGATATTCGATTGCGCGAAGGCAGAGCGCAGCGTCGCCTCGGCGCGCTTCAAATCCTTCATCAGAGCATAAGACAGGCCGAGATTGGACATCACCGAGGCTTCGTTGGGCACGATCTTGAGCGCGGCGGCGTAATGCCGTTGTGCCTCGGCGTGGCGGCCCAACTGGTCGAGCACCGCGCCCTGCGCGTTCAGGATGCGCCAATCCGGATTGTCCGGCGTGTGCGCGCGGCTCAGCACGACTAGCGCCTG
>DASWPX010000185.1:0-19080 GCA_036398395.1 Pseudolabrys sp.
ATTGAGCAGGAAGGCGTCTATCTCGACAATTTCAGGCTGGGCAACCGCGGCCGCTTCTGCGAGAAGTAATTGATGGCCGCGCTGACGGGCGCGAAATATCCGGCGCGCAATCCGGTGCAGAACATCAACGACCTCAAGGCGCAGATCGCCGCCAACGAAAAGGGCGTGGCAGAACTGCGCAAGATGGTGGCGCTGTTCACCATGCCTGTCGTGACGGCTTACATGAAACATGTGCAGGACAACGCCGCCGAAAGCGTGCGGCGCGTCATCGACCGGCTGCATGACTCGGAATTCTCCTACGAGATGGACCAGGGCACCGTGATCAAGGTCAAGATCACGGTCGACAAGGACAAGCGCGAGGCCACGGTCGATTTCACCGGCACGTCGCCGCAGCAGCCGACCAACTTCAACGCCCCCGAACCGGTGACGCGCGCGGCCGTGCTCTACGTTTTCCGCATGATGGTGGACGACGATATTCCGATGAATGCCGGCTGCCTGCGGCCGATCAATATCGTGGTGCCGCCGAAGTCGATGCTGACACCGGAATATCCCGCCGCCGTGGTGGCCGGCAACGTCGAAACGTCGCAGGCTGTGACCGACACGCTGTTCGGCGCGCTCGGCGCCTTGGCGGCCGCCCAAGGCACCATGAACAACCTCAATTTCGGCAATGCCAAATATCAGTACTACGAGACGATCTGCTCGGGCTCGCCGGCCGGCCCCGGCTTCAACGGCACCGACGCCGTCCACACCCACATGACCAATACGCGGCTCACCGATCCGGAAGTGCTGGAATTCCGCTATCCGGTGGTGCTGGAGGATTTCCACATTCGCGCAGGCTCCGGCGGCAAGGGCAAGTGGCACGCCGGCGACGGCATCCGCCGCACCATCCGCTTCCTCGAAAAAATGGAATGCACGATCTTGTCCGGCCATCGCCGCGTGCCGCCGTTCGGCCTGGCGGGCGGCGAGGCAGGTCAGGTCGGCGAGAACTGGGCGCGCCGCAAGGACGGCACGATGGAGAAGCTTCCCGGCTGCGCCGAAACCACGATCGACGCCGGCGAAGCGGTGATCATCCAGTCGCCGACGGCGGGGGGATATGGGAAGCCTGAAAGCTAGCTAATGCCCCGCGCCGGCCGGTGCGGCGGCCTTCGGCCGTTTCATGACGACGGCGAACATCGCCAGGGCGACAAACAGCACGGTCAGCATCAGGAACACGTCGGCAAAGCTCATCACCGTGGCCTGGGTGCGCACCATCAGCGACATCTGCTTGAGCGCCATCAACTGACCGTCGGAGCCGCCGAACTTCCGCGTCAGTTTCGACAGCGTCTCGGTCGCGGCCATACTTCCCCAGTTCACGGCTTCGTGGAGGCGGGCGAGATGCAGATCCATGCGGTCATTGAGTTCGGTATTGATCGCGGCGAGGCCGATGGCGCCGCCGAGATTGCGCATCAGATTGAACAGGCCGGAAGCATTCTTCATGCGTTCGGGCGCCAGCGTGCCGAGCGCGGTATTGGTCACCGGCACGATGGCGGCCATCAGGCCGATACCGCGGAAGATCTGCGGCCACAGCAGTTCCCAGAAATCCCAGTCGTTCGTGATCCAGGTCATCTGCCAGGTGCCGAGCGCGAAGAACAGGAAGCCGCCCATCAGCACGTAGCGCGGGTCGAAACGCTCGACGAGCTGGCCGACGATCGGCGCGCTGACGAACATCGCCGCGCCGGAGATGAACATGGTGTCGCCGATCATCAGCGAATTGTAACCGCGCACCTGCGCCAGATAGACCGGATACATGTAGGTCAGGCCGTAGAGTCCGATGCCGAGCACGAAGGAGAACAGGCTGCCGAGCGCGAAATTGCGGTTGCCGAAGGCGCGCAGGTCCACGATCGGCGCGCGCGCCGTCAGGACGCGGGCAAAGAAAACGACGGCCGACAGCGCCGATACGATGGCGAACAAGGTGATGGTGTTGTCGTCGAACCAGTCGTTGCGCGGGCCTTCTTCCAGGCAGTATTCCAGCGCGCCGAGGAAGCCGGCCATCGACAGCAGGCCCCACCAGTCGAAATTCTCCAGGAGCGAATAATCGGGTTTGTCGAAGTCGATCAGCACCGCGGTCGCCGCGGTGACGACGATGCCGGGCACGACGTTGATGAAGAACAGCCAGTGCCAGGACAAAGCCTCGGTCACGTAGCCGCCGACGGTCGGGCCGATCGTGGGGGCAAGGGTAGCGATCAGCCCGACCACCGGCGCCACCAGCTTCTGCCGGGGGCCCGGGAAAATGATATAGGCGGCGGCGAACACCGTCGGCACCATGCCGCCGCCGATGAAGCCTTGCAGCGCCCGCCACACGATCATGCTGTTAATCGATGACGAAAAGCCGCACATGATGCTGGCGAAGGTGAAACCGGCGGCCGATACCGCAAACAGCAGACGCGTGCCGAGCGCGCGCGACAGAAAACCGGACAGCGGGATCGCGATCACCTCCGCGATCAGATACGAGGTCTGCACCCACGGGATTTCATCGGCCGAGGCCGAAAGGCCGGCCTGGATTTCGGCGAGCGAGGCCGACACGATCTGGATGTCGAGGAACGCCATGAACATGCCGAAGCACATGGCGATGAAGGCAAATAGCCGCTTGGGGGAAAGCCCGTCCGCGCTTCCGGCCCCGTCTGTCGGGGAACCGGCGGAAGCCGAAAGCGCGTCCGGGGTCGTTGCTGAAGCCATGATCGGCTCTATTTGGTTTGCGTGTTGCTTTGCGCGGCGACGGTCTTGAACGGCACGACGCGTTCCGCGACGGCGTTTGGCTTGGTGTTGACGCTCACCACCACCGACATGCCCGGCCGCAGCATGCGCTGCGCGGTCACCTCGCCGGGCACATGAATGCGCACGGCAATGCGCTGCACGATCTTGGTGAAGTTGCCGGTGGCGTTATCCGGCGGCAGCAGCGAGAAGGTCGAGCCCGAGGCCGGCGACAGGCTGGCGACTTCGCCGGCAACCTCGTGGCCGGGCAACGCGTCGACGCTGACCGCGACCGGCTGTCCCGGCCGCAGATGAGCAAGCTGCGTCTCCTTGAAATTGGCGTCGATATAGACCTCGTCGAGCGGCACCAGGCTGGCGAAGCGTTGTCCGACCTGGACGAAGTCGCCGGTTTGCGCGGCGCGGTTTCCGACCACGCCGTCGATCGGCGCGCGGATCTGCGTAAAGGAAAGATCGCGCTCGGCCTTGGCCAGCGCCGTCTCAAGTTCATTCAACGTGCGCGCCGCTTCCTGCTGCTGCGCCTTGAGGACCTCGACATTGGCGGCGGCGGAGTCGATCCCGGCCTGCGCGCCCTGGGTGCCGGCGTTGGCCTGGTCGCGATTGGCCCGCGCTTGTTCGAGCGTCTGCAGGCTGGCGTATTCCTTGCCGGCCAAGGCCTGCTGCCGGTCAAGCTCCAACTGCGCGCGCGTGGCTTGCGCCTGCGCCGATAAAAGCTGGGCGCGGGCCTGCTCGACCAGCGCCTGCTGCGCCGGAATTTGCCGGCCAATGCGCTCGACCGTGGCCTTCTGCGTATTGACCTTGTCGCGCGCGGCATCGACCGCGAGCCGGTAATCGCCGTCGTCGATGCGGGCGATCACATCGCCGGCATGGACATAGCTGTTGTCGGGCGCGTCCACGCTGGCGACATAGCCGGACACCTTGGCGGCGAGCGTGGTGGCGTCGGCGCGCACATAGGCGTCGTCGGTGGAAACCATGTAGCGGCCGGCGATCAGGTAATCGAAACCGTACCAGCCGGCGGCCAGCACCACGGCGAGACCGGCGCCCATCAGCAGGCGCTTGCGGTTGGCCTTGAAGGCGCCAGCGAGCTTGGCCTTGACGGATGCAGGCGCGGCTTGGGCGGGCGCGTCGGGGGCGCGGCCTTGTGTGGCAGGGCCGTCAGTCTTTGCTTGATCCGGCTGAAGAGGCGCCGCTTCGGCCTGGTCCGGCTGGAGGTTCGCCTCCGCCTGGACGATGCTCAGGCGGGAGGTGTCCCCGCTCTTCATGCGCTGCAACATGGGCTGCTCCTATTGACCGAACCGTTCAGTCAGGTGCAGGTACGCCCCCTTATCCCTTCTGTCAACACTGACCGAACCGTTCGGTCATTGATCTTTAGGACTAGATAGGCCATATAGGCAGGGTGCAAGGCTGGATTCGTCCATTTTGGACGGAAAGGCCTGTGCAAGGAGGCTGAGGATGGCCGAAAGCTTGGTCCTGGACCGCCCGGCGGACGCTACGGAAGACAGCGCCAAATGGCATCAGATCGTCGATGGCGCCCGTTCGATTTTCCTGGCGCGGGGTTTCGATGCGGCCAGCATGGGCGACATCGCCAAGCAGGCCGGCGTCTCCAAGGGCACGCTCTACGTCTATTTCAAGAACAAGGAAGAGTTGTTCGCCGCCATCGTGAAGCAGGAGTGCTGCACCCACGCTGAAGGCGCTTTCACCCTCGACGGCAATGACAGCGATGTCGCGGCGGTGCTGACGCGGTTGGGCGTGGAATATATGAAATTCCTTTGCAGTCCGGATAAAGCCTCGTCGCTGCGGATCGTGGCGGCCATCGCCGACCGTATGCCGGAAATCGGCAAGAGCTTTTACGAAACCGGACCGGCTTACGGCATTGCTTTGCTGAAGGCCTATTTGGACGCCCAGGTCAAAGCCGGCGTGCTGGCAATTACCGATACCGAAGTGGTGGCAGCGCAGTTCCTCGACGCCTGCCAGTCGACGCTGTTCAAGCCGGTATTGTTCAATTTCGCGCCCCCACCGCCGCTTGAGCGCATCAAATACGTGATCGACATTGCGGTGCGCGCCTTTGTCGCTGCCTATCGCGTCAAGTAACCGGCGCTAATTGGCGTCAATTCCGTCTCGGTTCATTAAGCATCCGCCGCTCTCGGGCTTGATTTGGCGGCCCGTGGGACCGATCTAAAGCTCATGCAAAAAGCGATTCTGACTCTGATGCTGCTGATCGCGCTGGCCGCGCCGACATTCGCCGCCGGCTATCCGGTAAGCGGCAAATGGGGCCAGAGTTCGGACTCACAAAAAGGTCCGATCGATTGCGGCAAGCTGCGTGTGATCGAATTTCGCGGCGACCAGCGCACCGACAGCAACGGCGGCGTGCCGGCCTATCGCCTGAAGTCGGTGTCGGTCGACGGCCCCTCGACCTACCGCGTGGTGGACGAGTTCTCCACCGGGCAGATCAACAACGCCCGCCTCGGCTACACGCTGACCCAGCTCGATCCCGACCATATCGAAATGAACATGACGCCGGGCGGCAGACTGAAACTGCAGCGCTGTAAGTAGATTCTTGTCGTCCCGATCGAGCGCCTTGCGCGAGAGCCGGGACCATAATCACAAATCCATCGAAAGCGCACGGCATATGGGTCCCCGCCTTCGCGGGGACGATGGCACATTTAATTCCGCGCGATGATCTCGCGCTCGCCGCGATGCACGGGCGCGGCGCCGGTCAGCTTTGTGGCGCGGCGGCGCAGCGGCATTGTCGGACGGCGGCGCTTGATGGCGTTGTGACGCCTGCGGCGCGCCCGCACGCGTGCGATACGAACCCCGCCCATGCGCTCGAACGGCTCGCGCAATTGCCCGTCTTCTTCGGCGACCAGCAGGGGCAAGCCCAGCACGTTGGCCCAGGTGCGCCATTGCGCCGCGGCGTCGTCGGCCTCGGCCGAGACGTAGAGCGGCAGTGCCAGCGAAGGATCCTTGTGCTCGAGAATGACGGAAACAGTGCCCGGTTCGCCGCCCTCGCCCGCCGTCAGCCGGAGGGCGATGCCGGCAAAGGCGGAGACCGGCATGTTGAGTGCCATGCGCATGCCGTCAAGCGAACGTCGCACCACCACGCGCTCGCGGTAAAGCTCCACATGCCGCACCCGCTCGTCGGCCACGGCGTCGCTCGCCGCAAAACGCGCCGGCAGGCAGAACGGGTCGAGCCGCAACGCACGGCCCGACCCGGCGGTTGATCCGCCACTTCGCATCTGACGCCTCAAACTCCCAACGCCAGACTTATGTGCCCGGTCGTTCCAGGCGATGATGCCCTAAAGCGGTCGGAAACCACTTAATGTACGGGGTTAATCGACAGTAACGGCCCGTGGTTCGTGCACCATGATTGACGGCGCGTTGCGAACCATGATTGACGAGGTGTTGACAGAGGCCGCCGAATTGTCCGGATCGGCGGTTGCGCCCGCCTCCTTTAACCGCCATCTGAAAGTCATCATGCTCGCCCCCGCCGCATCTTTATTCGATCTCAGCGCCCTCACCGACCGTGCCGAACGGCTGGTCAAAGCGGCCCGCGCCGCCGGCGCGGATACCGCCGACGCGGTGGCGGTTCGCTCGCTGTCCTTCGCCATCGAGGTGCGCGACGGCGCGGTCGAGGAATCCGAGAGCGCGGAAGGCGACGATCTCGGCCTGCGTGTGCTGATCGGGCGCAAGCAGGCGGTGGTCTCGACCAACGATCTGTCGGTCGACAGCATTGCCGGGCTCGCCGAACGGGCGGTGGCGATGGCGCGTGTCGCGCCTGAGGACAGATATGCAGGCTTGGCCGAGGCGGCGCTCCTGGCACACGAGTTTCCCGATCTCGATCTGCTCGATCCGAAGCTGCCGAGCGTCAAGCAGCTGGAAACCATGGCCGCTGCCGCCGAACAGGCGGCGCTCGCCGTGAAGGGCGTCTCCAAATCGGGCGGCGCTTCGGCTTCGGCCGGCATCGGCGGCCTGGTGCTGGTGACCAGCCACGGATTCAGCGGCGCTTACCTGGGCTCGCGTCATGGACTGTCGATGACCGCGATCGCCGGCGACGGCACGAACATGGAACGCGACTATGATTATTCCTCGGCGCTGCATGCGTCCGACCTGGATTCGCCGGAGGTCATCGGCCGCAGCGCGGGCAACCGCGCGGTCGAGCGCATGAACCCGCGCAAGGTCGCGACCCGCAAGGTTCCCGTGGTGTTCGATCCGCGCGTCGCCAACACGCTGGTGTCGCACCTCGCCAACGCCGCCAACGGGTCCTCGGTGGCGCGCAAGGTCAGCTTTCTGAAGGACAAGATGGGCGAGCAGCTCTTCGCCAAGGGCATCCGGATCGTCGACGATCCGCTGCGCAAGCGCGGCTTGCGTTCGCATCCCTTCGACGGCGAAGGCGTCATGGGCGCGAAGCTCGCGCTGGTCGATGACGGCGCGCTGCGCTCGTGGATCCTGGACAGCGCCACCGCGCGCGAACTGGGTCTCAAGACCACCGGCCACGCCCAGCGCAGCGCCACCTCCTCGCCATCGCCCGGCGCCAGCAATCTGCATCTCGAGGCGGGCTCGATCAGCCCCGAGGCGCTGATCGCCGATATCGCCGACGGTTTCTATGTGACCGACCTGATCGGCAGCGGCGTCAACATGGTGACCGGCGACTACAGCCGGGGCGCCTCCGGTTTCTGGATCGAGAACGGCCAGCGCACTTACGCGGTGAGCGAAGTCACCATTGCCGGCAACCTGTTCGATATTTTCCGCACCCTCACGCCCGCCAGCGATCTTGAATTCCGTTACGGCGTCAATGCGCCGACCGTGCGGCTGGAGGGCCTCACCGTTGCCGGGCAGTAAACTTTCCGCGCTCGAAGAAGTCATGCGCGAGGCCGGCGAACTGGCGCGGGTCACTGCACGAGGACCTTTCAAGCGCTGGACCAAAGGCGACGACAATTCCCCGGTCAGCGAAGGCGACATCGCCGTCAATAACCTTTTGCGCACGCGGCTCGCGGCGCTTGCGCCGGAAGCGGGCTGGCTGTCGGAGGAAACCGAGGACAGCCTGCCGGGCCGTTCGATGGCAACCGCCTGGATCGTCGATCCGATCGACGGCACGCGCGCCTACATCTCGGGCCGCGACGACTGGACCATTTCCGTCGCGCTCGTCGACGACGGCACCCCCGTGCTGGCGGCGCTTTATGCGCCGGCGACCGACGAGATGTTCTTGGCCCAGCGCGGCCAAGGCACGACGCGCAACGGCGCCGTCATTACGGCGAATACCGGTCCGGGTCTCGAAGGCGCCAAGCTGGCCGGACCCAAACGCTACCTCGACAAACTCGCCGGACTGAATCCGCAAATCCTGGCGCAGCCCAAGGTGCATTCGCTCGCCTTGCGGCTGACCCGCGTCGCCGACGGGGAACTCGACGCCGCCTTTGCCTCGCCCGGCAGTCACGACTGGGACCTCGCCGCCGCCGACCTGCTGGTGCGCGAAGCCGGCGGCCGCATGACCGACCTGACCGGCAAGCCGCTGGTCTTTAACCGGCCACATACCACGCATGGCGCGCTCATTGCCGCGGGTCCCCCCCGCCATGCTACGCTGATCGGTCTGCTGCGCGACCGGTTGCCTGAGTTCGCGTAAATTCAGGTCTGGAAGGTTTGCGTCCAAAATCGTATGAACCGCTGCCGGGGCTTCTTCGAAGGATCACGTCATGTCCGAAAAACCTGCGCCCGGAAAGCAACTGCTGCATCTCGTCCTGGGTGGCGAGCTCACCGCGCTCGGCGGCAACGAGTTCAAGGATCTCGACAAGGTCGAATATGTCGGCGTCTATCCGAATTACGCCACCGCCTATGTGGCCTGGAAGGCGAAAGCGCAGCAGACCGTCGACAACGCCCATATGCGCTACTTCATCGTGCACTTGCACCGTCTGCTCGACCCCGACGCGGCCAAGCCCGCCGGCTAGAGCATGATCCAGACAATGTCGGGGGCCGATGCCACTCCTTAAGCGGATCGTCACATCGGCCGCCTTTCAGAAAGCCGTCGGCACGGCGGGTGCATGGTATCTGCGACTGGTCTGGTACAGCAGCAGCAGGACCATCGAGCCGGCGGACATCTACGAAACCGTGGATATGCCGCTGGTCATCGCGATGTGGCACGGCCAGCATTTTCTGGCGCCCTTCATCAAGAAAAGAGGCAAGCAGCTGCGCGGCAAGGTGCTGATCTCGCGTCACCGCGACGGCGAGATCAACGCGATCGCCGCGGAAAATCTCGGCATCGGCACGATTCGCGGCTCGGGTGCGCATAACGGCGAGTTCCAGCGCAAAGGCGGCGCCGCCGCCTTCAGCGAAATGCTCGACGCCCTGAAAGAGGGCTATAGTGTCGCGCTCACCGCCGACGTGCCGAAGATCGCGCGTGTCGCCGGCATGGGCGTGGTGAAACTGGCGCAATATTCCGGACGGCCGATTCACGTGGTGGCCATCGCCAGCAGCCGCCGCAAGGTGCTGAACAACTGGGATCGCAGCGCGTTCAATCTTCCGTTCGGGCGGGTGGCAATGGTGGCAAGCGAAGCGATCCTGGTTCCGCGCGAGGCCGACAACGCGACGCTGGAGCCCACGCGGCAATTCGTCGAGAGCGAGCTTAACCGGGTGACGGCGCGCGCCTACGAGATCGCCGACCGGACGGAAAGCAAAACGCCGTGAGCGACAGGCTTCCCGTGCCCTTGCGCGCCTACCGGCTGTTTTCGGTGGCGATGACGCCGCTGGTGCCGTTGTTCCTGGCGCGCCGTCTCAAGCGCGGCAAGGAGCATCGCGCGCGTTTGTCCGAGCGGCGCGGCGAAGCGCGCGCCGCGCGGCCGCCAGGCGCGCTGGTCTGGCTGCACGCGGCCAGCGTCGGCGAACTCGCCAGCGTCCTGCCTCTGATCGAGCGCATCCGCGCCCGCGGCGTCGAGATGCTGGTGACAACCGGCACGGTCACCTCCGGCGGCATCGCGGCGCAACGGCTGCCGCGCGGCGTCGTCCATCAATTCCTGCCGGTGGACGTACCGCGCTACATGCGCCGCTTCCTCGACCACTGGAAGCCGAACCTGGCGTTGTTCGTGGAATCCGACCTGTGGCCGAACATGATGATCGAGACGGCGCGGCGTTCGGTGCCGATGATCATGGTCAATGGCAGGCTGTCGCAGAACTCGTTTCGGCGCTGGCGCTATCTGCCGAACGCCTTTGCCAATCTGCTGCAGCGCTTCGATCTCTGTCTCGCCAGCACGCCGGGCGACGCCGAACGCCTCACCGAATCCGGCGCCGAGCGCGTCGTGACCACTGGCAACCTCAAGCTCGACGTGCCGGCGCCGGCGGCGGACGCCACCAAGCTGACGGCATTGAAGGATGCGATCGTGGGCCGCCTCGTGATCGCGGCGGCCTCTACGCATGCCGGCGAGGAGGCCATGGTCATCGAGGCGCATAAGCGCCTGCGCGAGAATTTCCCCGGGCTGCTGACGCTGATCGCGCCGCGCCATCCCGAGCGCGGGCCCGGCGTTTTCGAGATTGCGAGCGCCGCCGGAATGCGTGCAACGTTGCGCTCGCGCGGCGAACTGCCCCGCGCCGACACGGAAATCTATGTGGCCGACACCATGGGCGAATTGGGGTTGGTCTATAGGGTGGCGCCGATCGTGTTTATGGGCGGCTCGCTGGTGCGGCATGGCGGGCAAAACCCGATCGAGGCCGCCAAGCTCGGCGCTGCGATTTTGCACGGCCCGCATGTGTGGAATTTCGCCAATGTCTATGCGGCGCTCGACACCGCGCGCGGCGCCGAGCCGGTCGTCGATGCCAACCGGCTTACCGCCGCTGCCGCCGCATGGCTCTCCGATCCAGGTACGCGATTGCGGGTCGCGGAAATCGGGCGCACCACGGTGGAAGCTCTCGGCGGCGCGCTCGAACATACTTTGCAATCGCTCGACCCCTATCTGATGCAGCTTCTCTTGCTTCAGCGGGCCGCCCATGCGTGACCCGGCCTTCTGGTGGCGCAAGCCGGGGTTGGCGTCGGGACTGTTGTCGCCATTCGCCGCGGTTTATGGCGCTGTGGCAGCGGCGCGGATGGCCGGGCTCGGTGATCGAGCCGGACTGCCGGTGATCTGTGTCGGAAATTTCACGCTCGGAGGCGCCGGCAAGACGCCCGCGGTCATGTGGCTGGCGAAAATGTTGCAAGAGGCCGGCGAACGGCCGTTTTGTCTGAGCCGCGGCTATGGCGGCAGCGCCGCTGGGCCGCTCTTTGCCGCCGCCGACGACAGCGCGAGCGACGTGGGCGACGAGGCGCTGCTGCTGGCGCGCGTGACGCCGGCGGTGGTGGCGCGCGACCGGGTAGCCGGTGCGAAGTTTGCCAAGGCGCAGGACGCGACCGTCGTCATCATGGACGACGGCTTGCAGAACGCATCGCTCGCCAAGGATTTCACGATTGCCGTGGTCGATGGACGGCGCGGCATCGGCAACGCGCGCGTGTTTCCGGCCGGGCCGTTGCGTGCGCCGCTCGACGCCCAACTCAAACGCTGCGACGCATTACTGATTATCGGCGACGCCGACGGCGCCATTCCCGCCGCCGGAAAGCTGCCGGTATTTCACGGACGCCTGGTGCCCGATGCCGCAACCATTGTTGCGCTGAAAAGCAAGAACGTCATGGCCTTCGCCGGCATCGGCGATCCGGAGAAGTTCTTCGCAACGCTGACGCAAGCCGGCATCGCGGTCGCGGAACGCAAGGCCTTCGCCGATCATCATCGTTTCACCGCAGGCGACGCAGCGGCGCTGCTGAGCAAGGCCGCGCGTGACGGACTGACGCTGGTGACCACCCAGAAGGACCGCGCCCGCATGGCGGGCGATCCGGCGCTGGCGGCTTTGGCCGCGGGCGTGCAGGTCCTGCCGGTCACACTGGCTGTAGATGAAGCGGACCAATTGCGGAAACTGGTATTGCTGAAAACTCGCCGCTAGTGACTTGTGACTTGTCACTCGTTACTTGCCACCCGTTACTTGCCGTCGAGCCTTTGCAATACCGCCTCGGGCGAGGCGTAGGCCTCCTGCAAATCGACGCTCCAATATTTGAGCTCCTCAAGCGGAATCGGCACGCCGGTCACCGAACAGCGCACGAAGGCGCCTGGACGCGTCACCCGGAAATCGCCGTCGAGGTATTTGACCTCGGCTTCGCCGTTCATCGGCGTAGAGCGGTCGTAACGATTGAGCAAATTCAGCCTCCGTGGATGCGTTTGTTAAGATAGTCGCTCGGCGGTGAAAACGGAACCCTCGCTGGGAAAGCCCGTTCATGCCCGGTTTATCTGCGCCCAAGTAGGTTTGCGCCCGTGCCGGAGCATCGCGCCATGCGGAACCTGACCTTTTGGATCGCCACCGCTCTGATTCTGGCCCTGGGATCGGCCCGCGCTGCCGAGCCGGTCGAGGTTCCGTCCGGCGACGCGAAACTGCACGCGATGCTGTACCGCCCGGACGGCCCCGGCCCGTTTCCGGCCGTGGTGGCGCTGCATAACTGCGATGGGCTCACCGAGGGCGAGACGCCGATCGACGCGCGTTATCGCGAATGGGGGGAACGTCTGGCGGCCGGCGGCTTCGTCGTGTTGTTTCCCGACAGTTTCGGTTCGCGCGGGCTTGCCTCACAGTGCACGCAACGCCAGCGCGCCGTGCGCGCTTCGCAGATCCGCATCAACGACGCCATCGCCGCCCGTCACTGGCTGCAAGCGCAGCCTTGGGTGATCGCCGACCGGGTGTCGCTTCTGGGCTGGTCGCACGGCGCTACCACCGTATTGTGGACGATCCGCCGCCACGCCGCGGCGCTTCGTGACAAGACACCGGACTTCCGCTCGGCGGTGGCGCTTTATCCCAATTGCCAGCGTGCCGGCGCTCTGGCCTGGAGTGCGCGCGTACCGACGCTGGTCTTGATCGGACGCGCCGACGATTGGACGGCGGCCAGCGCTTGCGAACAGATGATCGCGGGCGCGCGCGGACGCAGCGCGGGCGCCGTGATCCATATCTATCCGGGCGCCTATCACGATTTCGACCGCGACAAACTCGCGGTGCAGGAGCGCAACGGCATCGCCAATGCCGCGACCGCCAGCGGACGCGTCCATATCGGCACCGATGCCGCGGCACGCGCCGACGCTTTCAAACGCGTGCCGGAGTGGTTCGCGCGCTAGAGCAGCGTGCCCTGCCCGCTCGGCGTGTCGCTGCGGGGTTTTGTTTTCGGCTTTGGCGTGGCCGGCGCGGCTTTTCCGGTCTCGCCTTCGCCATCCGCCACCGCACCGATGCGGCCGTCGGCGAATTCGATGTCCAGTTTCATGTGCGCGGCGACGGAAGCAGCACTGTGCAGCGGATGACCCTCGGCGTCGCGCACAAGCGCGAAACCGCGCGCGAGCACGCCACGATAGGAATAGGCCGCCAGCAATTGGCCGGCGCTGCGCAAGCGATCCTTGCGGCGCTGCAGATAATTTTCGCGCGCGCGTTTGCCGCGCGCTTCGAGCGCGACGACGATCTCGCTGGAGCGCGCCAGCCGCAATTTCAACAACCGCGGCGTCAGACGCGCCGCCGCGCGGGTCAGTTGGGTGCGGTGAAGCTGCGCGTTGGCGCGCAGCGCGCGCGGCAGCCGCTCGGCGCAGGCATCGAGCCTTTGCCGCGCCGGGGCCAGCAATTCATCCGCCGCCGGCAAGGCACGCGACAGCAAATACAATTCCTTACGGCGCTGGTCGAGGCCACGATGCCAGCAGGCAAGGCGGCGCGCGGCGAGCGCGACAATGCGCTCCAGCAATTCGGAGCGCACCGGCACCGCCATCTCGGCGGCCGCCGTCGGCGTCGGCGCGCGCCGATCGGCGGCAAAGTCGATCAGCGTGATGTCGGTCTCGTGGCCGACTGCGGAGATCAGCGGGATCATGCTGGCCGCCGCCGCGCGCACCACGACCTCTTCATTGAACGACCACAGATCCTCGAGCGAACCGCCGCCGCGCGCGACGATAATCAGGTCCGGCCGCGGCAGCGGGCCGCGCTCCGGCAGCGCGTTGAAGCCGGCGATGGCATTGGCGACCTCGGCGGCGGATTGTTCGCCCTGCACGCGCACCGGCCAGACCAGAACGCGGCGCGGAAAACGGTCTGCCAGCCGGTGCAGAATATCGCGGATCACCGCGCCGGTCGGCGAGGTGACGACGCCGATCACGTCGGGCAGGAACGGAATGAGCTGCTTGCGGGCTTCGTCGAACAGGCCTTCGGCGCCGAGCTTCTTCTTGCGCTCCTCCAGGAGCTTCATCAGCGCACCGACGCCGGCCGGCTCCAGCGTGTCGATGACGAGCTGGTATTTCGACGATCCGGCGAATGTCGTGAGCTTGCCGGTGACGATGACGTCGAGCCCCTCCTCCGGCTTGACCCGCATGCGTCCCCAGACGCCCTTCCAGATCACGCCCTCGAGCACCGCCTTGTCGTCCTTGAGACGGAAATAGCAGTGTCCGGACGGCGACGGCCCCTTGAAGCCCGACACCTCGCCGCGCACACGCACATAGCCATAGGCATCCTCGACCGTGCGCTTGAGCGCCGCCGAAAGCTCGGAGACCGACCATTCCACAGTGTTTTTGATCGCGGGCTCGCTCATAAGTTCCGAATCTCTTGCGGGGGGTGGGTGCCATGATACACCAACTCCCCATGAACATCCTCATCCTCGGTTCGGGCGGACGCGAGCACGCGCTGGCCTGGAAAATGGCGGGCAGCCCGCTCGCCGACAAGCTCTATTGCGCGCCCGGCAACGCCGGCATCGCGCAGGAAGCCGAATGTGTCGCGCTCGATCTCGCCGACCACAAGGCGGTGATCGCGTTCTGCAAGGCGAGCGGGATCGATCTGGTCGTCGTGGGACCGGAAGTGCCGCTCTGCGCCGGCATCGTCGACGATCTCGAAGCCGCCGGCATCAAGGCCTTCGGACCGAGCAAATGGGCAGCGCGGCTGGAAGGCTCCAAGGGTTTCACCAAGGATCTGTGCAAGGCCAACAAGATTCCGACCGCGGCTTACCAGCGCTTCAAAGGCGCCGGCCCGGCGAAGGAATACGTGCGGCGCAAGGGCGCGCCGATCGTGGTGAAAGTGGATGGGCTCGCCGCCGGCAAAGGCGTCGTCGTTGCCGGGAGCGTGGCGGAGGCGGAAGCCGCCATCGACATGATGTTCGATGGCGGCAAAGATAATCCCTTGGGCACGCCAGCCTGGGAAATCGTAATCGAAGACTGCATGGTCGGAGAGGAAGCCTCGTTCTTCGCGCTCTGCGACGGCGAGACCGCGATCGCGTTGGCCTCCGCGCAAGACCACAAACGTGTGTTTGACGGCGACAAGGGACCGAACACCGGCGGCATGGGCGCCTATTCGCCGGCTCCGATCATGACTCCCGACATGAACAAGCGCGTCATGGACGAGATCATCATGCCGACCGTGCGCGCCATGAAGGCGATGGGCGCGCCCTACAAGGGCGTGCTGTTTGCCGGCCTGATGATCACCAAGGAAGGCCCGCAACTGATCGAATACAACGTCCGCTTCGGCGATCCGGAATGCCAGGTGCTGATGTTGCGTCTGATGTCGGATCTGGTGCCGGCGCTGATGGCGGCGCGCGACGGGCAACTGAAGAATTTCGATCTGCGCTGGTATCCCGATGCCGCGCTCACCGTGGTGATGGCGGCCAAAGGTTATCCGGGCGCGTACCGAAAGGGCACGCCGATCGAAGGACTGGAAGCAGCCGCGCAGATCGACGGCGTGGAAATTTTTCACGCCGGCACCGTGACAAAACCGGACGATCCGAAACATATACTTTCGAATGGCGGCCGCGTGCTGAATATCTGCGCGCGCGGCAAAACCGTGCGCGAAGCGCAGCAGCGCGCTTATGCCGCCGTCGATAAAATAAACTGGCCCGACGGATTCTGCCGCCGCGATATCGGCTGGCAGGCGATCGCGCGCGAGAACGCAGCAATATGACGACATTGGCAGCAATTTTTTATAAGCGCGGCGGACAAATCGCTTCGCAATAAACGCGCTGTAAAAACGATTCAGTTTCCGCGAAGCGACTGTGGCGAAAACGAGTCGGTCTCCCTCGATGTGGTGACCGATGAGGTACATGACGCCCATGCGGCCCCGCCGATAGCAAATCATGTCAGAAATATTATGGTCTTCGGCAAGGGGTGATGATGCAGGAGATCTATCGATGAAAAAACTTTTGTTGACGACGGCAGCTTTGATCGCGCTCGCGGCTTCACCGGCTTTTGCCAAGACGCACCATTCGCAGGCCATGGACGCCCAAGCCTCGGCTGAATCCTCTTCCGATGAACCCGGCTACTTGGCCAGCAGCCCGAATGCTGTGATCGATGATGGCCAGGTGGTCGGCGTCGATCCCGATCCGAATATTCGTTTCCAGTTGCTGCGGGATCACGGGCTGCCGGCCAACTAGAGCGCTGCGGCATTCACGTTATCCTTGCAAGGCCCGGCCCCTCGCCGGGCCTTGTTTTTTGCGGCTGTCAACGTCCGGCCCGAGCGGGCATAATGCGGTTCGCGATGTCGCAGTTGCCGCGATTGTGCCGGGGAGCGGATGCCTGAACTTGCCGATTTATTCCCAGGATTCGCCACGCACCGGATCGCCACGTCCGCCGGCGAGATTTTCGCGCGCAGCGGCGGCAGCGGACCGCCGTTGCTGCTGCTGCACGGCTACACGGAAACCAACGTGATGTGGCACCGCGTGGCGCCGGCGCTGGCGCAACGCTTTTCGCTGACCATCCCCGACCTGCCCGGCTATGGCTTGTCGGCCGTGCCCCACGCCGACGCCAATCACGCGCCCTACGACAAACGCTCGATGGCGAAAGCCATGGTCGAGGTCATGGAGAAATTTGGGCTTGCGCGCTTTCGTCTTGCCGGCCACGACCGCGGCGGCCGCGTCGCCTATCGCCTGGCGCTGGATCATCCGGCGCGCGTCGAGCGCATGGCGGCGCTCGACATCGTGCCGACCTACGACATGTGGCACGGCATGGACCGCAATATGGCCATGAAAGTCTGGCACTGGCCGTTTCTGGCGCAACCGGCACCGTTGCCGGAAATGCTGATCGAGAAGGCGCCGGTCGAATATCTGGAATGGAAGCTGGCGAGCTGGGCCAAGGCGAAAAATCTTTCCGCCTTCGACCCGCGCGCGCTCGACCACTACCGCGCGGCCTTCTCCGATCCCAAGCGCATCCACGCCCATTGCGAGGACTACCGCGCCGGCTATGGCGCGGACCTCGCCAATGACGAGGCCGACCGCGCGGCGGGAAAGACGATCGCCTGCCCCGTGTTGGCGCTATGGGGCGGGGTCGGCATCGCCAGCGAAACCGGCGGGCCGCTCGATATCTGGCGGCAATGGGCGCCGCAGGCCGCCGGCCAGCCGATTGACTCCGGCCATTTCCTCACCGAGGAAAATCCCGACGCAACCGTCAAGGCGATGCTAGAATTCTTCAGCAAAGCCTAACGCAAAAAAATGCGAGGAGACTGCCTGAATGCATCCCGTGCTTCGGCTTTACGAAGATGTGCTCTCGAGCGCCGAGAGCGTCGAGTTCCGGCTGCCGCCGCTGCCGCGGTTTATTTTCGTGGCTCATGGCGCGGCCACCATCGACGGCAAGCCCGTCGCCGCCGGCGAAGCCTGGCAGGGCGAAGGCTCGGCCGTCGTAAAACCTGCGGCCTCCGGCGTGACGTGCTGGCGCTGGGAGCTGGTGCATGGCGACCGCGGCAGCACGGTGGCCTGCGCGCCCGGCATGGTCACGCATGAAAAACTCTCGGCCTATCTGGAGACGGCGCCCAAGGGCGACTGGCTGATGCGCGGCGACAGCGTCGCCTTTCCGCCCGGCGGCTGCGCTTACCTGCACAGCCATCGGGGCCCCGGCATCCGCTGCCTGATCGAGGGAGGCATCCGCATCGACACCCATGGACGCTCGACCTCCTACGGCCCCGGCGGCGCCTGGTACGAATCCGGGCCCGATCCGGTGTTCGCGCAGACGGCCGACGACAAGCCCAGCCGCTTCATTCGCGTCATGATCCTGCCGCGCGAACTCATCGGCAAAAGCTCGATCCAATACGTCAATGAGGAAGACAAGGCCAAGCCGAAGACGCAGAGCTACAAGATCTTCGCCGACGCTGCGGTGACGTTCGACGCACGCAGGTGACATGACCTCCATCGACCGCCAGCAGGTTTTTTCCGGCACCAAGGACGTGGCCGGCGCACTGCGGCTCGATGAAGTGCGGCTCGCGGCCTATCTCGGCGCTCACGTGAAAGGATTCATCGGTCCGCTGACGCTCAAGCAATTCAAGGGCGGACAATCCAATCCGACTTATCTGCTGGAAACGCCGGCGCGGCGTTACGTCCTGCGCCGCAAACCGCCCGGCAAGCTGCTGCCTTCGGCGCACGCGGTCGATCGCGAATACCGCGTGATCCGCGCGCTGCATGCGCAGGGTTTCCCCGTGGCCGAGCCGCTGGCATTGTGCGAGGACGAGGGCGTCGCCGGCACGGCGTTCTATGTGATGAGCTTCGCCGACGGCCGCGTGTTCTGGGAGCCGCAGATGCCCGGCTCGAAACCGCCCGAGCGCTCGGCGGTCTACGACGCGGTGAACGCAACCATCGCCAGGCTGCATACGTTCGACCCTGCCGCGATCGGTCTTGGCGATTTCGGCCGCGGCGAGAATTACGTCGCGCGCCAGGTCGAGCGCTGGTCGAAGCAGTACCGCGCCTCGCAAACGGAAACCATCGACGCCATGGAGCGGCTGATCGAATGGCTGCCGCAGCATATTCCACCGAGCGGGCCGGCGCGGCTGGTGCATGGCGACTACCGGCTCGACAATCTTATCGTCGCCAAGGATACGGCAGACATCGTCGCCGTACTCGATTGGGAATTGTCCACGCTCGGCGACCCGCTGGCCGATTTCACGTATCATCTGATGGCCTGGCATATGCCGCCGACCGAGAGCGCGGCCGGCACCGCAACGCTTCTCGGCCACGACATCGCCGCGCTCGGCATTCCGTCAATGGAGCATTATATCGCGGATTACGTGGCGCGCACCGGGCTCGATCCGCGGCCGTATCTGCCGGCCTATCTCGCCTATAATTTCTTCCGCATCGCCGCCATTCTGCAGGGCATTATCGGTCGCGTCCGCGACGGCACGGCGACGAGCGAATTCGCACCGGCCAAGGCCGAAATGATCCGCCCGCTCGCCGACAAGGCGTGGGAGTTCGCCAAGGCGGCTTAGCGGCAGGGTCAACAAATCCTTTCCCGATACCGCCGGATTTCGCCGCTGCGCGTTGGGGGAAATTGAGACTTGGCGGTCATCTTGATGGCATGAGCG
>DASWPX010000186.1:0-22824 GCA_036398395.1 Pseudolabrys sp.
GACTCTATTGGACCGGTTACGCCTTTCTGGTCGATGCCAAGACCTTCGCGTGGCTGATGCCTTTTTCGGTCGCCGGCCTTCCGGCTTATCTCGCGCTCTATACGGCGTTGGCGCTTGCCGCCGCGCGGCTGATCTGGGTGCGCGGACCGGAGCGTCTGCTGGCTCTGGCCGCCATGCTCACGTGCGCGGAGTGGCTGCGCGGCCATCTGCTCACCGGCTTTCCCTGGAACACGTTCGGCTATGCGCTGATGCAACCTTTGGCGTTGGCGCAAAGCATCTCGCTGGTCGGAGTCTGGGGGCTGACGTTCCTGGCCGTCGCGATCTTTGCAAGCCCTGCGGTATTGGCCGACGATCCTGCCGATACGCCGCGTCCCTACCGCGCGCCTGTGATGGCGCTTGCCGTTCTCGCGGGACTGACCGCTTTTGGCGCTGTCCGCTTATGGGTGCATCCGACGACTTACGTGAGCGGCGTGAACTTGCGCATCATGCAGCCCAATCTGCAGCAGGATGATAAATTCAATTACGCCTCCAAGGATCAGGTGATGGCGCGCTATCTGCGCCTATCCGATCGCGCCACCGGTCCGGAATCGGGCGGCGTGCACGATGTGACGCATTTGATCTGGCCGGAGTCGGCGTTTCCATTTTTTCTCACACGCGAGCCGGACGCGCTCGCCCAAATCTCCAATCTGCTGAAACCGGGAACCGAATTGATCACCGGCGCGGTGCGCGCCGCCCCTTCCGCCACTGCGCAAAACCCGCGCGCCTATAATTCGGTCTACGTGATCGATCCGGACGGCTCGATCCGCGGCATTTACGACAAGGTGCACCTGGTGCCATTCGGCGAATATCTGCCGTTTCAGCGCGTCCTCGAACAATTCGGTTTGCGGCAGCTCACCAAGATGGTTGGCGGATTCCTGGCGGGCGACCGCCGTCGCGCGATGGACGTTCCGCACGCACCGAAAATGCTGCCGCTGATTTGTTACGAGATAATCTTTCCTGACAACGCAGTGCCAGCCGGTGAGCGCCCGGGCTGGCTGGTCAACGTCACCAATGACGGCTGGTTCGGCATCAGCACCGGGCCACATCAGCATCTTCAGCAAGCGCGCGCACTCGCCATCGCGCAAGGCCTGCCGCTGGTACGCGCGGCAAACACCGGAATCTCTGCGGTGGTTGATCCGCTCGGGCGGATCGTGAATGCCCTGCCGCTGGGCGTCGAGGGCGTGCTCGATTCGAAATTGCCGAATGCGATCGAGCCTACATACTTTTTAATAGTTGGCGACTACCCCTTGATTCTATCCTTGGTAGTAAGTTTGATTGCGGTAAGCCGCCGACGCTTTCGTTCATAGGTTGAGGCCTGGCTCCAAAGGCCCTGCCAAAGTTGTTATGCGCGCTAATAGCATTGCCGCTCATGCGCTACCAACATGGGTTGCGACCATGCGAAAACCATTGAAAAATATAAGTAATTCTCCTCTGTCTTTGACGTTATAAAAGCGGCCGATAGCGCTTGGTGGATTGCATCCGTCGCGGCATATGTGACATTACGCCGCGAAATGACTGCATAGGAGTTCGTTATGGCCAAAAAGGTGCCAAATCCGATCGATAAGCATGTGGGTTCGCGCGTGCGGATGCGTCGGATGATGCTGAGCATGAGTCAGGAAAAGCTCGGCGACGCGCTTGGCCTGACGTTTCAGCAAGTACAGAAATACGAAAAGGGCACCAACCGCATAGGCGCCAGCAGACTGCAGCAGATCTCCAACATCTTGCAGGTGCCGGTTTCATTTTTCTTCGAGGGCGCGCCAAATATGCCAGGTCATGCCGGGATGGGCGAAGCCCCCTCGCCGGCCTATGTGTCGGACTTCCTGGCCACCTCCGACGGCCTGTCGCTGACCAAGTCGTTCATGAAAATAAAGAGTAGCAAATTGCGCCGCCGGATCGTCGATCTGGTCGAGCAGATTGCAGGCGACGACAAAAATTAGCCCGCTGCCGATACTGGAACTGCGGTCCTTGATCGCATGGGCCAAGCCTCCGATTCTGCAGGATTGATTGGGCTTTGTTGAGGCTACTGCCCACCGCTGCCCGCATCTTGACCTCCGTCGCCGCCACTGCAAGAACCAGCCGGGCACAAAACGGCGCGGCAATCGATGCGCGCCACGTGAGGAGTTTCAGCGGTGGCGCACACGAATTTTCTTTTCACCAGCGAGTCGGTTTCCGAAGGTCATCCTGACAAAGTCAGCGACCAGATTTCCGACGCGATCCTCGATGCGTTTCTGGAGCGCGACGTCAAGCTTGGCATCGCCGACGACAGCCAGGTGAATACGAGGCTCGGCTGCGAGACGCTCTGCACCACCAACAAGATCGTGATCGCCGGTGAAGGACGCGGCCAGCTGTTCCGTACGATCCACGGCAAGTCCGTCGTCGATCGCGAACTTATCACCGAGATCGCGCGCGATGTCGTGAAAGACATCGGTTACGACCAGAACGGCTTCTCCTATCATGGCGCCGACGTCGAAGTGCTGCTGCACGGTCAGTCCCCCGACATCGCGATGGGCGTCAACGCCAAGAAGAAGAAGGGCGGCGAGGAAGAAGGCGCCGGCGACCAGGGCATGATGTTCGGCTACGCCTGCAACGAGAGCGAGGTCTACGAGAAGAATTCGTTCATGCCGGCGCCGATTTATTTCGCCCACAAAATCCTGAAGGTGCTGTCGGAGAAACGCCGCTCAAAGCAGTTGTTCGATCTGCAGCCCGATGCCAAGAGCCAGGTCACCGTCAAATACGTCGACGGCAAACCTGTCGGCTGCACCAAGGTCGTGGTCTCGACCCAGCACAATGAGGAGAGCCGCAACGGCAAGAAATATACCCCCGGCCTGATCAAGGACATGATCGCGGACGCGGTTGAGTCCGCGCTGCCGAAAGGCTGGATGCCGGCGAAGTCTTCCGACTTCCTCGTTAATCCGACCGGTAACTTTGTCGTCGGCGGCCCGGACGGCGATTGCGGCCTCACCGGCCGCAAGATCATCGTCGACACTTACGGTGGCTACGCGCCGCATGGCGGCGGCGCTTTCTCCGGCAAGGACCCGACCAAGGTCGACCGTTCTGCCGCTTACGCCACGCGCTACCTCGCCAAGAACGTGGTCGCCGCGGGGATCGCGGATCGTTGCACCATTCAGGTCGCCTACGCGATCGGCGTCGCCGATCCGATGTCGGTCCTGGTTGACACCCACGGCACCGGCAAAGTCGACGAAAAGAAGCTTGAGAAGATCCTTCCCGAGCTGTTCCGCCTCACTCCGACCAATATCCGCCGCACCCTCAAGCTGAACAAGCCGATCTACCGCCGTACCGCGGCTTACGGCCATTTCGGCCGCGCGCCCGACAAGGACGGCGGCTTCTCTTGGGAAAAGACCGACCTCGCCGACGCCATCCGCCGCGCAGTGAAGTGACCGGCTTTCCCCGCGAAGGTGGGGATACAGCGTTGTTCCTCTAAAATGGCCGGCCTTGTGCCGGCCATTCTCGTTTTGATAGTCCAATCCATGGACCCAGATTCACCAACGTCGACCCGCGCCTTCTTCGGCCGGCGCAAAGGCCATCCGTTGCGGGCGCGGCAGGTCGAGTTGTTCGACGAGCTGCTGCCCAAGCTCGCGCCCAACCTCGCCAAACCGGCGCCGGCCGACCTGCGTTCGCTGTTCGATATTCCGCTCGACGATGTGAGGCTGGAAATCGGCTTCGGCGGCGCCGAACACTTGATCGCGCAGGCGATTGCCAATCCGCGGACCGGATTCATCGGCAGCGATGCTTTCGTCAACGCCGTCGGCAAAGCGCTGGCGGCGACCGACGACAATGACCTCGCCAATGTCCGCCTGCATTTCGGAGACGCCAGCGAATTGATCGACTGGCTGCCGGAAGGCGGTTTGTCGCGTATCGATCTGCTCTATCCGGACCCGTGGCCGAAACGGCGGCACTGGAAGCGGCGCTTCGTCCAGGACGACTCGCTAATGCGCCTGGCTCGAATTCTCAAAAGCGGCGGCGAATTGCGTTTCGCGACCGACATCGCCGACTACGCCGCCTATGCGCTGGTACGCGTGCTGCGCTCGCTGGATTTTGCGTGGACCGCGGAGACCGCCGCCGACTGGCGCGAGCCGTGGGACGGATTTTCCCGCACGCGCTACGAAGCTAAAGCGATCCGCGAAGGCCGGACGCCGGCTTATTTTATTTTTCGAAAGCTGTAGTTACTCGCCGGTGCCCTGGCGCACTTGCCAGAAGCGAACCACGCGTTGCGCGGTCGGCGCCGTCAGCTTCTCGAAATTCTCAAACGCTGCATCGAGCACCTGAGAAGTCGGCTTGGCGCCGGGCCGCGCGCTGATGACTTCCTTTACCGTCGGCCAGCCAAAGCCGGCGGAACGCGCCAGGATCAACACCGGGTCGGCGCGCTCGCCGCTCATCAACCGGTCCACGACCTCGACCGGCACAGCGCATAAAGTCGCCAGCGCGGCGATGGTTTCCTCGTATTTTCCGGCTCTGGCATATTCCGCGATATCGGCCTCGGTGAGTTTCTTTTCTTTATGCAGCGCGCGCACCGTAGCCAGTGCGGCGGTGTAATTGCGCGGCGAGGCCTTGGCGCCTACCTCGTCGGTTACTTTTGCCAGCACGCGGCGGATTTCGGCCTGGGTCTCGGGCTTGGCTTGCGCCAGCAGGCGGTTCTGCACCACTTCGCTCGCCTGCATCAGCAATTGACGAAACAGGCGCGGCGGAATGTCGGTGCGCAGGCCGACCTTTTCGGCCAGCACGCCATCCTGCTCGGCGCGTTTGACCAGCGTGCCGAAGGCGCCTTCCGACAGATGCGCCTTGTGATTGGTTGCAATACTGCGCGCGACCTCAAGGTCGCCGCGCTCGACCAGAATATCCGACAGCGCCTCGCTGATGCCCAGGCGGGTGCTGAGTGCAAGAAGATGGGCCTGGCTCTTGGTCTCCGCGATATATTTAAGATCGGGGTCGCTCAGCGCGGCCGTTTTGATGACAGGGGCCGCGACGTCGATATCGTCATTCTTGGCCAGCTTACTCACCACGCCGGCAGGCGCATTGGTCACGGGCGCGATCCGGCGCGCGAGTTCCGCCAGCGCCTTGGCCTCGATCTCCTCGATCAGGCAGCCGATAACGTCGTCGAACAGCGCGACGTGGTCGTCGTTGAAGGCTTTGGCCCCGTCGAGGAAAAGGCTGGTGATGCGCCGCAACGTCTCGGCGCGTTTTTCCACCGAACCATGCTGGACGACGTGTTCCAGTTCGGGAAGCAGGGAAGCGGGAGCACCCATTACAACACTCGCGAACGACCTGTAGAACCCGCCAAGAGCAGCGGCTTTACGCAAATTTAAGGGCGATTTCTGAAGGAAGGGTTAGCTCCTTTCACTCGCCTTTCCCTTGCAAGACCCCGAAAATTCGCTATATTTCGGTTTGTCGCTAAGACACCCTCATAACCGAACGGGTTTTGAGAGTGGGTTCCCCCGGGGGACCCGCTCTTTTTTGTTACACAAATGGCTGCAACCGAAACACTCGAGGCGAACGCGGCCGAAAGCGCCGCATCAAGAACGACCGAACCTCGGCTGATCGTCGAGCCGGGGCTGCCCGCCCGTGTCGCGGCCATTGCCGAACCGGTCGTCGAAAGTCTCGGTTACCGGTTGGTGCGGGTGAAAGTGTCGGCCGCCGAAGGCTGCACCGTGCAGATCATGGCGGAACAGCCGGACGGCAGCATGACGGTGGAGGACTGCGAGGCGATCTCGCGGGCGCTTTCGCCGGTATTCGATGTGTCCGATCCGGTCGATCGCGCCTACCGGCTGGAGGTTTCATCGCCAGGCATCGACCGTCCGCTCGTGCGCAGGTCCGATTTCGACCGTTTTACCGGCCATCTGATCAGGATCGAGATGGAAATTCCGGTCGACGGCCGCAAGCGTTTCCGCGGCCATCTGGCCGGCACGCTCGGCGACAGCGCGCGGCTTGCGCGCGACGATGCCGGCGAAGGCGAAGCAGCAGAGGTTCTGCTGCCGATCGAGGGAATGAGCGAGGCCAAGCTCGTGCTCACCGACGAACTGGTGACGCTGGCTTTACGGCGCGAGAAACACGCCAAGCGCGCGGCGCGTGAGGCGAAACGGGAAGAACGGCATCTTCGGCTCAAATCACGAGCCAATCAAAAGGGAGACTGAGCTATGGCAGTCAGCGCCAACCGGCTCGAGCTATTGCAGATCGCCGACGCGGTCGCACGCGAGAAGTCCATCGACCGCGGCATCGTCATCGCGGCGATGGAGGACGCCATCGCCAAGGCGGCGCGCTCGCGCTACGGCGCAGAGACCGACGTGCATGCCGAGATCGAGCCGAAAACCGGCGATCTGCGGCTGACGCGCCACATGCTGGTGGTCGAGGCGGTCGAGAATTCATCCAACCAGATCACGCTCGAAGACGCGCGCAAGCGTCATCCGGCGGCCCAGGTCGGCGATACCATTGCCGATCCACTGCCGCCGCTGGAATACGGCCGCATCGCCGCGCAGTCCGCCAAGCAGGTTATCGTGCAGAAAGTGCGCGAAGCCGAGCGCGACCGGCAATATGCCGAATACAAGGACCGCATCGGCGACATCGTCAACGGCATCGTCAAGCGCGTCGAATACGGCAACGTGGTGGTCGATCTCGGCCGCGGCGAAGCCATCGTGCGCCGTGACGAACTGTTGCCGCGCGAAGTGTTCCGCAACGGCGACCGCATCCGCGCCTATATCTACGACGTGCGGCGCGAACCGCGCGGTCCGCAGATTTTCCTGTCGCGCACGCACCCGCAATTCACCGCCAAGCTGTTTGCACAGGAAGTGCCCGAAATCTATGACGGTATCGTCGAGGTCAAGGCGGTCGCCCGCGATCCCGGCTCGCGCGCCAAGATCGCCGTTATCTCGCGCGATTCGTCGGTCGATCCGGTCGGCGCTTGCGTCGGTATGCGCGGTTCGCGCGTGCAGGCGGTCGTGAACGAATTGCAGGGCGAAAAGATCGACATCATTCCGTGGTCGCCCGACATCGCCACCTTCGTGGTGAACGCGCTGGCGCCGGCGGAAGTCGCCAAGGTCGTGCTCGACGAAGACAAGGAACGCATCGAGGTGGTGGTGCCGGATCAGCAGTTGTCGCTGGCCATCGGCCGGCGCGGCCAGAACGTACGGCTCGCCTCGCAGCTCACCGGATGGGATATCGACATTCTCACCGAACAGGAAGAGTCCGAGCGCCGCCAGGCCGAGTTCGAGAACCGCACCAAGATCTTCGTCGAGGCGCTTAATCTCGATGAAGTCGTGGGGCAGTTGCTCGCTTCGGAAGGATTCGGCTCGATCGAGGAACTTGCGATGGTCGATGAAAAAGAAATCGCCGGGATCGAAGGTTTCGATGAAGAGACCGCGCGCGAACTGCAGGAGCGCGCCAAGGAATATATCGACAAGCTGGAATCCGAACTCGATGCCAAGCGTGTCGAATTGGGCGTCGCCGACGAACTCAAGGAAGTTCCCGGCGTCACCACCAAGATGCTGGTTGCCTTCGGCGAGAACGGCGTGAAGACCGTCGAAGATCTCGCCGGCTGCGCCACCGACGATCTGACCGGCTGGACCGAACGCAAGGACGGCGAAGCCAAGCATGAGCCGGGCTTCCTCGACGGCCTCAATGTCTCGCGCGAGGATGCCGAAGCCATGATCATGCAGGCCCGCGTCAAGGCCGGCTGGGTGACCGAAGCCGAACTGGCTCCGCCGCCAGCGGCGGAAGAAGCGGCCCCCGCTGAAGCGACGCCGTCATAAGGGGATTGATGAACGAGACGATGCTGGCAACGGCGCATATCGATAAGCAGAACGGCGAACTCGATCGCGGCGCGACTTCTGTCGCCCAGGGGACCGAGCGCAGTTGCGCGTTGACGCGCGAACTCAAGCCGGTGTCGGCGATGATGCGTTTCGTGGTCGGACCCGCCGGCGAGGCGGTGCCCGACATCAAACGTAAATTACCTGGCCGCGGCATTTGGATCACCGCAACCCGGGAAGCGCTCGACGAGGCGATCAAGCGCAACGTTTTTGTCCGCGGCTTCAAGCGCGATGTGCGGGTTGCCAAGGATCTGACGGCGCAGACCGAACGGCTGCTGGAAAGCGCCGCGCTCGATGCGCTGGCGATGGCCGGGAAAGCAGGCTTGGTGGTTGGCGGTTTTTCCAAGGTCGAGGCCGCCATTGAACGCGACAGCCTCAAGGGCCTGCTCCACGCCTCCGACGCCGCTACCGACGGAAAACGGAAGCTGGATGCCGCCTTGCACCGCAAAAACACCGAAAAACCGCATGAAATCGCGGTCATCGGCGCCTTTACCGGTGCCCAATTGGATTTGGCATTGAACCGCTCAAATGTGGTACATGCTGCCCTGCTTGGCGGCCCTGGAGCCGAGACTTTTCTGGCTCGCGTGCTGCGCTTAGAGCGCTTTCGGAATTCGCCCAATGCAGTTAGCGCGCATGCGCCGACGGACGGCGCAAGAGGACAAAGTTTGGAATGAGCGACACGAAAAACCCTGGCGAAAAGAAACTGACTCTGTCGCTCAAGCCGCGCACCGAGACGGGCGTGGTACGCCAGAGCTTCAGCCATGGCCGCAGCAAGCAGGTCGTGGTCGAAAAGATCAAGCGCCGCACCGTCGGCGGAGCGCCCGAAGCCAAAGCCGAACCGGCTCCGGTCGAGGCGCCCAAGAAAGCCACCACAGCAGCCCCTAAGGCCGCCGCACCCGCCGCTGCGCCCGCGCCCGTTGAAGCGCCGAAGGCGTCCGGCGTCGTGCTGCGCACACTGACCGAGGAAGAACGTGTCGCGCGTGCGCATGCGCTGGCCGACTCGCGCGTGCGCGAGGCCGAAGAGCGCAAGATCGCCGAAGAAGAAGCCCGCCGCCGCCAAAGCCGCGAGGGCATCGACAAGACCGAGCGCGACGCCGCCGAAGCGCGCAAGCGCGAAGAGGACGATCGCCGCAAGCACGACGAAGAAACCAAGAAGAAGGCCGACGAAGTTGCCAAGAAGCGTTTCGGCGAGGAAGAAGCCAAACGCGCCGGCCCGGGCGCCAAGCTCACGCTCGAAGCTGACGACGACGAGCCGCCGCGCGTATCGCGCCGTCCCGGTGGCGGTGCCGCGCGCCCGGCCGCCGCACGGCCTGCCGCGCCCCGTGGCGCGCCGGAAAAACAACGCGGCCGTCTGACTCTGGTCACCGCGCTGCGTGCCGATGAAGTGCGCGAACGTTCGGTCGCCTCGTTCCGCCGCCGCACCCAACGCCTCAAGGGCCATGCTTCCAACGAGCCGAAGGAAAAGCTCGTTCGCGAAGTCACGATCCCCGAAGCCATCACGATTTCCGATCTCGCCAACCGCATGTCCGAACGCGCGGTCGACGTTATCCGCCTGCTGATGCAGCAGGGCCAGATGTTGCAGATCAACGACGTGATCGACGCCGACACCGCGCAGTTGATCGCAGAAGAAATGGGCCATTCGGTCCGCCGCGTGGCGGAAGCCGACGTGGAAGAAGGTCTGTTCGACAAGGTCGACGAATCCGAACACACAGAACCCCGCGCGCCGGTCGTCACCGTCATGGGCCACGTCGATCACGGCAAGACCTCGCTGCTCGACGCCATCCGCTCGACCGACGTTGTCGCGGGCGAGGCCGGCGGCATCACGCAACATATCGGCGCCTATCAGGTGACCGCGCCGTCGGGCGCCAAGATCACCTTCATCGACACACCCGGCCACGCCGCCTTCACGGCGATGCGGGCCCGCGGCGCCAAGGTCACCGACATTGTGGTGCTGGTGGTCGCCGCCGATGACGGCGTCATGCCGCAGACCGTCGAGGCGATCCATCACGCCAAGGCTGCGAAGGTGCCGATCATCGTCGCCATCAACAAGATCGACAAACCGGACGCCAAGCCCGACCGCGTGCGCACCGAATTGCTGCAGCACGAGATTCAGGTCGAGTCGCTGGGCGGCGAAGTAGTGGACGTGGAAGTCTCGGCCACCAAGAAGCTCAACATCGACAAACTGCTCGAAATGCTCGGGCTGCAGGCCGAAATCCTCGACCTCAAGGCCAATCCCGACCGTCCGGCCGAAGGCACCGTGATCGAAGCCAAGCTCGACCGCGGCCGCGGCCCGGTGGCGACCGTGCTGATCCAGCGCGGCACACTGCGGGTCGGCGACCTTGTCGTAGCCGGCGCCGAATGGGGCCGCGTCCGCGCACTGGTGTCCGACACCGGCGAGACGATCGACAGCGCCGGGCCATCTATGCCGGTGGAAGTGCTGGGTTTCTCGGGCACGCCGGATGCTGGCGACCGCCTCGCGGTCGTCGAGAACGAAGCGCGCGCCCGCGAAGTCACAGATTACCGCGGCCGTCAGAAGCGCGAGAAAACCGCCACGCGCGCCACCGGCATGCGCGGCTCGCTCGAACAGATGATGGCGCAGGCCAAAACTTCGGGCCGCAAGGAATTCCCGCTGGTCATCAAGGCCGACGTGCAGGGCTCGCTGGAAGCAATCATCGGCGCGCTCGACAAAATGGCGACCGACGAAGTCGCCGCGCGCGTGCTGCACGCCGGCGTCGGCGGCATTTCCGGCTCCGACGTGACGCTGGCCGAAGCCTCCGGCGTTCCGATCATCGCCTTCAACGTGCGCGCCAACAAGGAAGCGCGCGAGGCGGCCGAGCGCTCGGGCATCGAGATCCGCTATTACAACATCATCTACGATCTCGTGGACGACGTGAAAAAGGCCATGTCCGGCCTGCTTGCGCCGACTTTGCGCGAGACCATGCTGGGCAATGCGCAGATTCTGGAGATATTCAAGGTTTCCAAGGTCGGCAACATCGCCGGCTGCCGCGTCACCGACGGCACTGTGGAACGCGGCGCCAATGTGCGGCTGATCCGCGACAACGTGGTCATCCACGAAGGCAAGCTTTCGCAACTCAAACGTTTCAAGGACGACGCCAAGGAAGTCTCGGCCGGCATGGAATGCGGCATGGCTTTCGAGAACTACCAGGACATGCGCGCCGGCGACGTCATCGAATGCTACCGGGTGGAGACGATTCAACGCAGCCTCTAAGTCCGATTCTTGGATCTGCGCAGATAGCTCCACTTTAACCATCACCGTCATACCCCGCGAAAGCGGGGTATCCAGCTCTTTCAAGCAAGGGCTGGATCGTCCGTTTTCGCGGACGATGACCGCAGAGAACTGATTATGACCCGCAAGAAATCCCACCGTGACAGCGGCACGCCCGGCGGCTCGCAGCGCCAGTTGCGCGTCGGCGAACTGGTACGCCACGCGCTGGCCGAATTGCTGACGCGCGGCGAGGTGCACGACCCCGTCATCGAGGGTCACCTCATCACCGTGCCGGAAGTGCGCATGAGCCCCGATCTGCGGCTGGCGACGATCTACATCATGCCGCTGGCGGGCCGCGACACAGACGAGGTGGTCGCCGCCTTTGAGCGCAACAAGAAATTCCTGCGTGGCGAGATCGCCCACACCATAAACCTCAAATTCGCGCCCGATTTGCGCTTCCGCGTCGACGATCGTTTCGCAGAAGTTGAGCGCATCGAGAAATTGTTGCGCTCGCCGGAAGTGAAGCGCGACCTGACCAAGAATGAGAGCGGCGATGAATAAGTTTGCGGACCCGGCCGACACTGTCATTCCGCTCGAAGCAGAGACGGCATTGCCGAACGATCCGGCCGCGCCAGCGTTGGCGCCTGCGCCGAAGCGGCATAAGCAATTCAAGCGCGACAAGCGTGACGTCCATGGCTGGGTCGTGCTCGACAAGCCGGTCGGCATGACCTCGACCCATGCGGTCAGCGTCATCAAGCGTCTGTTCACCGCCAAGCGTGCCGGCCACGCCGGCACGCTCGATCCGCTCGCCTCCGGCTGCCTGCCGATTGCCCTCGGTGAAGCCACCAAGACCGTCCCTTTCGTCATGGACGGCCGCAAGCTTTACCGCTTCACCGTATGCTGGGGCGAAGAACGGGATACCGACGACGCCGAGGGCCGGGTCGTCGCCTCGAGCGATGCGCGCCCCACGGCGGAAGCGATCCGGGCCTTGCTGCCGGCCTATACCGGCACAATCCAGCAGATTCCGCCGAAATATTCGGCCATCAAGATCGAGGGCGAACGGGCCTATGACCTCGCGCGCGACGGTCAAACGGTCGAATTAGTGGCCCGCCCGGTCGATATCGGCCGCCTGACCCTGGTCGAGGTTCCCGACGCCGATCATGCCGTTCTGGAGGCCGAATGCGGCAAGGGTACCTATGTCCGCTCGCTGGCCCGCGATTTCGGCCGTGCCTTGGGCTGTTTCGGCCATGTCAGCGCCTTGCGGCGGGCTGCGGTAGGGCCGTTTATCGAGGAAACCATGATTTCGCTGGAACAGTTGGAGGCCCTGTGCCATAGAGCCGCGTCCGGTGAGGTTAGCCTCGCGGACGCCCTCATGCCCGTTGAGACCGCGCTGGACGACATCCCGGCGCTGGCCGTCAGCCGGGTCGATGCGGCAAGGCTCACGAGGGGCCAGGCCGTTTTGTTGCGCGGACGGGACGCACCTAATTTCCCCGGCACGTTCTACGTCACGGTTTCGGGCCAACTCCTGGCCCTTGCCGAACTGGACCGTGGCGAGATCGTCCCCAAGCGCGTGTTCAACCTCGCCGGACTGCTTGGCAGAGCCGGCGTCAAGAAAGGATGACCGATGTCGGTTACCGCCGGCCGCAAGGCCGAAGTTATCAATGCGTTCGCCACCAAGTCCGGCGATACCGGTTCGCCCGAGGTTCAGGTCGCTATCCTGTCCGAGCGGATCAATAATCTCACCGAGCATTTCAAAACCCACGTCAAGGACAACCATTCCCGCCGTGGCCTGCTCAAGATGGTGAGCCAACGCCGCACCTTGCTCGATTACCTGCGGCGCACCAACGAATCCAGCTACAAGGGTTTGATCGAGAAGCTCGGCATCCGCCGATAATTTTGTACCCGCGCAGGGCTCATGCCCCGCGCGTTTCGTGAGACGCGAGCGCAAAAATGCATTCGCGATGATCCGGCGGCGATGGCGCTGCCGGCGACAAGCAAGAGCCGAAATAGTGTTCGCCTCTTGCGACAAGGCAAGGCTCAAAACGCCATGGCAGGATCGCCAGACGCTGTTCGCTCCCCGCTTCCGCCGGTGACGCGCGACAGCTTCTCGCCGTCTTGCTCATGGCTTTCGGGAGTTGCCGAAAACCAATGAGAGAAAAATACAATGTTCGATATGCATCGAGTTGAACTCGATTGGGGCGGGCGCAAGCTCGTGCTCGAGACCGGCCGCATGGCGCGGCAAGCCGACGGCGCCGTGCTCGCCACTTACGGCGAGACCACCGTGCTCGCCACCGTGGTGGCCGCCAAGACTCCGCGCGAAGGCGTGGACTTCCTGCCGCTCACCGTCGACTACCAGGAAAAATATTACGCCGCGGGCCGCATCCCGGGCGGCTACTTCAAGCGCGAAGGCCGTCCGACCGAAAAGGAAACGCTGGTTTCCCGCCTGATCGACCGCCCGATCCGCCCGCTGTTCGCCGACGGCTGGCGTTGCGAGACGCAGGTGATCGTCACGACGCTGTCGCACGATCTGGAAAACGATCCCGACATCCTGGCGCTGGTAGCCTCTTCGGCGGCGCTGACGCTGTCGGGCGCGCCCTTCATGGGCCCGATCGGCGCCGCGCGCGTCGGTTTCGTCGGCAATGAATACGTGCTCAACCCCACGCTCGACGAGATGGTCGAAAGCCAGCTCGACCTGGTCGTCGCCGGCACCGCCGACGCCGTGCTGATGGTCGAATCCGAAGCCAAGGAACTCAACGAAGACGTCATGCTGGGCGCCGTCATGTTCGGACACCGGCATTTCCAGCCGGTGATCGAGGCCATCATCAAGCTTGCGGAAAAGGCCGCGAAAGAGCCGCGCGAAGTGGCGGCGGTCGATAACGCCGCGCTTGAGAAGAAGATTCTCGGCCTCGCCGAAAAGGACCTGCGGGCCGCCTATTCGATCCCGCAAAAGATGGAGCGCCAGAACGCCGTCTCCGCCGTCAAGAAATCGGTCATGGCCCATTTCTTCCCGGAAGGCGCCGAACCGGAATTCGACAAGCTGCGCGTCGCCGGCGTGTTCAAGGAACTGGAAGCCAAGATCGTGCGCTGGAACGTGCTCGACACCAGCAAGCGCATCGACGGCCGCGACCTCAAGACCGTGCGTCCGATTGTCGCCGAAGTCGGCGTGCTGCCCCGCGCCCACGGTTCGGCGCTGTTCACCCGCGGCGAAACCCAGGCGCTGGTCGTCGCCACGCTCGGCACCGCCGAGGACGAGCAGTGGATCGATGCCTTGCAGGGCTCATACAAAGAGTCCTTCCTGCTGCACTATAACTTTCCCCCGTACTCTGTCGGCGAGACCGGTCGCATGGGCGGCACCAAGCGGCGCGAGATCGGCCACGGCAAGCTCGCCTGGCGCGCGTTGCATCCGCTGCTGCCGAAGGCGGAGGAATTCCCCTACACCATCCGTCTGGTGTCGGAGATCACCGAGTCGAACGGCTCGTCGTCGATGGCGTCGGTCTGCGGCGGCTCGCTGGCGCTTATGGACGCGGGCGTTCCGCTCAAGCGTCCGACCGCCGGCATTGCCATGGGCCTCATCCTTGAGGACAAGCGCTATGCCGTGCTGTCGGACATTCTCGGCGACGAGGATCATCTCGGCGATATGGACTTCAAGGTGGCCGGCACCGAAAGTGGCGTCACCTCCCTGCAGATGGACATCAAGATCGCAGGCATCACCGAGGAAATCATGAAGGTGGCGTTGGCGCAGGCCAAGGACGGCCGCCTGCACATCCTCAATGAGATGTCGAAGGCGATCAACACCGCCCGCGCCGAGCTCGGCGAACACGCGCCGCGCATCGAGATGTTCAAGATCCCGACCGACAAGATCCGTGAAGTGATCGGCACCGGCGGCAAGGTGATCCGCGAGATCGTCGAGAAGACCGGCGCCAAGATCAACATCGAGGACGACGGTTCGGTGAAGGTCGCCTCCGCCGACGGCGAGTCGATCAAGGCGGCGATCAAGTGGATCAAGTCGATCGCTTCCGATCCGGAAGTCGGCACGATCTACGACGGCACCGTGGTCAAAACCATGGACTTCGGCGCCTTCGTGAACTTCTTCGGCGCCAAGGACGGCCTGGTGCATATCAGCCAGCTCGCCCCCAACCGCGTCAACAAGGTCACCGACGTCGTCAAGGAAGGCGACAAGGTCAAGGTCAAGCTGCTGGGCATGGACGAGCGCGGCAAGGTGCGCCTGTCGATGAAGGCGGTCGACCAGACTACCGGCGAAGACCTCGAAGCCAGGGGCGACGCCCCGCAACAGGCGGCCGGCGCGGAGTAGTCCTGCGCAACAACCGATCGGAAAAGGGCGGCTCTCGAGCCGCCCTTTTTGTTTCTGCCCCAAAATATATGAATTATTCCAATAGTTTACTGTCGATTAACCAAATGCGTCTTTTTGTGATGGCCAGCACAGCGGCGCTGCACAAGCTTCCCTAGTTTGACGATCACGGAAGCCAACGGGCTTTCGAGGGAAAAACCGGAGGATGCCTCCGGACTAGGTCAAAGGGGATTTCCAATGCGGACCATATTGGTAGTGGCTCTAGCCGCCAACGTCTTGTTCAGCGCCGGTTCGACGTATCTGCAAGGCGCCCTCACCAGCCAGGCCGGCGCCGCCGTCAGCACCCTGGCAAGCACCGCCTCGCAGCCGGCAGGCCAAGTGTCCGAATTCTGATCGGTACCGTTTGAGTTGGGTAACGGAGATCTTCGATGCGCGCTTTCATGATTATTGCCTTCGTCGCCATGCTTTTCCTGAGCGCATGGGCGAACAATGCGGATACGGCCGGCGCCAGCCAGATCGGCGCCCCCAACAATTCTGTTGAGACTCAGCCTGGCTACTGACTGCACCCCCAAGTAACACCTCCAAACTCGATGGCCGGGCCCAAGCCCGGCCATTCTTTTTTTCGCGGCGATTGAACACCCGGCTTTTCTGGTAAAAGGGCATGCGGCATTGGCCGCACCGGGTCGATTATGGCCGCGCCTCGCACATCCGATCTGTTCTCCGACCTGCCCGAGCCGCTTTCGGCGGGGCTGCTGGCGAACGCCAAGCCGGTCAATCTCGATACCGACGCGATTCTGTTTATGGCCGGCGATCCGGGCGACGGCTGCTACCGGGTGAATGAGGGCCTGCTTAAAGTCAGCATCGCCTCCCCCAACGGGGCCGAGCGCATCCTCGCCATATTGGGTCCCGGCTCGATTGTCGGCGACATGGCGATGATCGACGGACGACCCAGATCGGCTTCGGTTTCGGCGTTGCGGGATTGCAACCTGAGCTTCGTGAGCCGTACTGCCTTCGAGAACTTTGCCGCCAAGCAGCCGGAGATTTACAAATATCTTCTCGGCCTGCTGGCGCAGCGCCTTCGCGATACCGACCAGGTGGTCGCCGCGGGAAGCTTTCTTTCGCTCAAGGGCCGCGTGGCCCGCGCGCTGCTCGATCTGGCCAAGGCCTTCGGCAACGACGTCGGCGGCGGGCGCATCGTCATTCGCCAGAAGATCAGCCAAAGCGATGTCGCCGCCATGGCTGGGATTGCGCGGGAAAACGTCAGCCGCATTCTCAACGAGTGGATGCGGCTCAAACTCGTCACGCGGCTGTCGGGTTATTACTGCATCGAGAACGTCGGCAAACTCGAAAAGCAGATCGAGCTTTAGCTACCGGAGCGCCTTGGCGATGACCTTGCCGAGCGCTTCGAAATCCTGCTTGCGCGGCGAGGTCCGCCGCCAGGCGAGCCCAATCGAACGGCCGGGTTCTGGCTCGCTGAAACGCAGCAGCTTCACGCGCGCATCGCGCAGGTCTGCGTCGACGGCGACTTCGGGCACCAGCGTCACGCCGTAACCATTCGCCACCATCTGCATCACCGTCGTCAGCGACGTGGCGCCCAGGCTCGCAGGCGCATCACGGCGTCTGGTGGCGCAGAAGGCCAGCGCCTGATCGCGCAGACAGTGGCCTTCCTCCAGCAAAATGAGCCGGCGCTGATCGACATCGTCGATGCTGACGCGCCCCCGCGAGGGCAATTTGTCGGAGGCCGGCACCGCCAGCAGGAAGCGGTCGTCGAACAGCGATAATGTCTCGACATCGGCCGCCTCCGCCGGGAGCGCCAGCATCACGGCGTCGAGTTCGCCGCCGCTCAATTCACCGAGCAACATCTTGGTCTGCGTCTCGCGCACTTCGAGGCGCAATTGCGGATATTTCGCCTGAAGCTGCGGCAGCACGCGCGGCAGGATATAGGGCGCCAGCGTCGGGATAATGCCCAGCTTGAGAGTCCCGCTCAGCACGTCGCGGTGACGCGCGAAGTCCACGAGGTCGCGGGTGGCGGTGAGTATCTGCTCGGCGCGCTCGGCCACCTCAAGGCCGGTGCCGGTGAGCGTAATGTCGCCTGGACGCCGCTCCACCAATTCGGCGCCGATTTCACGCTCCAGCTCGCGCACCTGCATGGATAAGGCCGGCTGGCTGACCGCGCAGTCGGCAGCAGCCCGTCCGAAATGCCGGTGGCGGGCCAGCGCGGACAAATAGCGCAACTGTCGCAAAGTGATCACGACGATAATGTAATCTTATCGGTAGGACATAACAATACGATTAGACCTTATTGGAACCGTTCCATATAAGCCGTAAGCGCGCGACACGTTTCATTTATTCCCTTTCTTTTGGCGCGCGCGCCGGCTCAGTGGAGGACACAATCATGGACGCAAAAACCGACGACAAGAGTGCGGGCAAGTGCCCCGTCGTGCACACCAAAGGCCATCGCAACCGCGACTGGTGGCCGGAGCATCTCGATATCGGCGTGCTGCATGCGACCCACCCTGACGCCGATCCGATGGGCAAAGCCTTCGACTATGCCAAGGAATTCGAAAGCCTCGATCTCGACGCCGTGATCAAGGACCTCCATGCCTTGATGACCGACTCACAGGATTGGTGGCCGGCCGACTTCGGTCACTACGGCGGCCTGTTCATTCGCCTGGCGTGGCACAGCGCGGGCACCTACCGCATCACCGACGGCCGCGGCGGCGCGGGCGCCGGTCAGCAGCGCTTCGCGCCGCTCAATTCATGGCCGGACAACGTCAACCTCGACAAGGCGCGCCGTCTGCTGTGGCCGATAAAGAAAAAGTACGGAGCCAAGATTTCGTGGGCCGATCTGTTCGTGCTCGTCGGCAACGTCGCTCTCGAGTCGATGGGCTTCAAGACCTTCGGCTTCGCCGGCGGCCGCGCCGACGTGTGGGAGCCCGAAGAGCTTTACTGGGGTCCCGAAGGGACATGGCTCGGCGACGAACGCTACAGCGGCGAACGCCAGCTCGCGGAGCCGCTCGGCGCGGTGCAGATGGGCCTCATCTACGTCAATCCGGAAGGCCCGGGCGGCAACCCTGATCCGCTCGCCTCGGCCCGCGACATCCGCGAAACATTTTTCCGCATGGCAATGAACGACGAGGAGACCGTGGCATTGATCGCCGGCGGCCATACCTTCGGCAAGACGCACGGCGCCGGCGATCCGTCGCTGGTCGGTCCGGATCCGGAAGCCGGCGCGATCGAGGATCAGGGCCTCGGCTGGAAAAGTAGGCATGGCACCGGCTTCGGCGCCGACACCATCGGCGGCGGCCCGGAGGTGACCTGGACGCAGACGCCGACGAAGTGGAGCAACCATTTTTTCGACAACCTGTTCAAGTTCGAATGGGAATTGACCAAGAGCCCCGCCGGCGTGAAGCAGTGGGTCGCGAAAGGCGCCGAGCCCTCGATCCCGGACGCGCACGACCCGTCGAAGAAGAAGCTTCCGATGATGCTGACCTCCGATCTCGCGCTGCGCTTCGATCCGGCCTACGAGAAAATCTCGCGGCGCTTCTATGAGCATCCGGACCAGTTCGCGGATGCCTTTGCCTGCGCCTGGTTCAAGCTCACGCACCGCGACATGGGTCCGATCGTTCGTTATCGCGGCAAGCTGGTGCCGAAAGAGACCCTGATCTGGCAGGATCCGATCCCGGCGGTGAATCACGCGCTGGTCGACGACAAGGACGTCGCCGCGCTGAAGGCGAAAATTCTCGCCTCCGGCCTGTCGGTGCCGCAGCTTGTCTCGACCGCCTGGGCGTCGGCGTCGACGTTCCGCAAATCCGACAAGCGGGGTGGCGCCAACGGCGCCCGCATTCGCCTGAGCCCCCAGAAAGATTGGGACGTGAACCAGCCAGCCCAGCTGAAGACGGCGCTGAACAATCTCGAAGCGATCCAAAGGGACTTCAACGCTTCGGCCACCGGCGGCAAGAAGGTTTCGCTCGCCGATCTGATCGTTCTCGGCGGCAGCGCCGCGGTCGAAAAGGCCGCGAAGGATGCCGGCGTCGACGTGAAGGTCCCCTTCACGCCGGGACGCATGGACGCGTCGCAGGAGCAGACCGACGTCGAGTCCTTTGCTCCGCTCGAGCCGCGTGCCGACGGCTTCCGCAACTATATCAGCGGCAAGCATCAGTTCATGAAGCCGGAGGAAGCATTGGTGGACCGGGCGCAATTGCTGGCACTGACGGCGCCGGAAATGACGGTGCTGGTCGGCGGTCTGCGCGTCCTCGGCGCCAATGCCGGAGACGCCAAACACGGCGCCTTTACCAAGCAGACGGGCAAACTGACCAACGACTTCTTCGTCAACCTCCTCGACATGAACACGGAGTGGCAGCCCTCGGGCTCCGACGGCGTTTACGAAGGCCGTGACCGCAAGTCGAAGGCGGTCAAGTGGACCGGCACCCGCGTCGACCTGATCTTCGGCTCGCACTCGCAACTCCGCGCTCTTGCGGAAGTCTACGCCTGCGCGGATTCGAAGGAGAAGTTCGCGAAAGACTTCGTGGCGGCCTGGACCAAGGTGATGAACGCCGACCGCTTCGACCTTGCTCGGAAGCAGGCTGCCTGATTACCAGGTAACGCGAAGCAAAAATGGCCGGGGATTTCCCCGGCCGTTTTTCATTTGGAGAACGTTACTTGTCGCCGTTGCCGTCCACCGCGCCATGCGCCGTCTTGAGCGCCTCCGGCTGCGGCATGGCGATGACATTGTAGCCACAATCGACGAAATGGATTTCGCCGGTCACGCCGGTCGACAGATCCGACAACAGATAAAGCCCCGCGCCGCCCAGCTCTTCCAGCGTCACGCCGCGGCCGAGCGGCGAATATTTCTGCTGGAACGCAAACATATAGCGCGCCTCGCCGATGCCGGCGCCGGCCAGCGTGCGGATCGGACCCGCCGAGATCGCGTTGACGCGGATTTTCCGCGGCCCGTAATCTACCGCCAGATAGCGCACCGATGCTTCAAGCCCGGCTTTGGCAACGCCCATAACGTTATAGTTCGGCATCGCGCGTTCGCCGCCGTTATAGGTCAGCGTCACCATGGAGCCGCCATTCGGCATCAGCGCGGCGGCGCGTTTGGCGGCTTCGGTGAAGGCGTAGCAGGATATCACCATGGTGCGGATGAAGTTCTCGCGCGTCGAATCCGCGTAGTGACCTTTCAACTCGTTCTTGTCGGAAAAGGCGACCGCATGCACGAGGAAATCCATCGTGCCCCATTGCTTCTTGATTTCCGCGAATACCGCGTCGACCGAGGCGATGTCCTCGACGTCGCAGGGCATCACCAGCGGCGAACCGACCTGCTCAGCGAGCGGCTTGACGCGCTTGAGCAGCGCATCGCCCTGATACGTGAATGCGAGTTTGGCGCCCTGGTCGCTCAGCGTCTTGGCGATGCCCCAGGCGATCGAGTGGTCGTTGGCGACACCCATCACCAGGCCGCGCTTGCCGTCCATAAGTCCGGCCATTACGCGTCCACGTGCTTGAACGCGACCGAAGCGTTGGTGCCGCCGAAGCCGAAGGAATTCGACAGCACGGCGCCGAGCTTGACGTTGTCCTTGCGCTCGCGCGCGATCGGCATGTCGGCGAAAGCAGAGTCCAGTTCGAAGATATTGGCGCTTTCGCAGATGAAGCCGTTGTTCATCATCAGCAGCGAATAAATCGCCTCCTGCGCCCCGGCAGCGCCGAGCGAGTGGCCAGTGAGCGACTTGGTAGCCGAGATCGGCGGACATTTCGCGCCGAAGACCTCGCGGATCGCCTCGATCTCCTTGAGATCGCCGATCGGCGTCGCGGTCGCGTGCGGATTGATGTAATCGATCGGCGGCTTCACAGTTTCGAGCGCCATCTTCATGCAGCGCATGGCGCCTTCGCCCGAGGGCGCCACCATGTCGTGGCCGTCGGAGGTCGCACCGTAGCCAGCGACCTCGGCATAAATCTTCGCTCCCCTCGCGCGGGCGTGTTCGAGTTCTTCGAGCACAAGAACACCGGCGCCGCCGGCGATGACGAAGCCGTCGCGATCCTTGTCATAGGCGCGCGAAGCCTTCTCGGGCGTGTCGTTGTATTTGGACGACATCGCGCCCATGGCGTCGAAAAGATTCGACATAGTCCAGTGCAGTTCTTCCGAGCCGCCAGCGAACACCATGTCCTGCTTGCCCCACTGGATCAGCTCGGTGCCATTGCCGATGCAATGATTGGCGGTCGCGCAAGCCGACGAGATCGAATAATTGACACCCTTGATCTTGAACCAGGTGGCGAGCGTCGCCGACGCGGTGGATGACATCGACTTTGGCACCGCGAAGGGGCCGATCCGTTTGGGCGAACCCTTTTCGCGCGTGGTGTCGGCGGCTTCGACGATCGTGCTGGTGGAGGGACCGCCCGACCCCATGACGATGCCGGTGCGCGGATTCGAAATGTCCTTTTCCTCGACGCCGGAGTCGCGGATCGCCTGCTCCATGGCGACGTGATTCCAGGCAGTGCCCTTGCTGAGGAAGCGCATGGCGCGCCGATCCACCGATCCCGCCGGATCGAGCGTCGGCATGCCTTGCACCTGACAGCGGAAACCGTGGCTGACGAAATCCTCGGCGCGCGTGATGCCGGACTTGGCTTCGCGCAAGCTCGCCAGCACTTCCTGCGTATTGTTGCCGATGGATGAGACGATGCCCATTCCGGTGACGACGACCCGTCGCATAGTCGTTTTACCCTTTACTTAGGCTTGGGACCCTTGCCTGCGCCGCGGATGATTGCCGATGGGGCTACAGATCGACCTGTTGAGACCGTTCCGCAAGGCCTCCGGATTTAATTGCCCTCAAGCGACGCTCGGCTGCAACGCCGTTTCCTGCTTGAACAGGCCGACCTTGAGGTCGCTCGCCTTGTAGATCACCTCGCCGTCGGCGGAAAGCCAGCCATCGGCGATGCCAAGCACCAGCTTAGAGCGCATGACCCGCTTGAAGTCGACGCCGTAGACGATCTTCTTGACGCTCGGCAATACCTGCCCCGAAAATTTCACTTCGCCCATGCCCAGCGCGCGGCCCCGGCCGGACGATCCCAGCCAACCCAGAAAGAAACCGACCATCTGCCATAACGCATCGAGCCCCAAGCAGCCCGGCATCACCGGATCGCCCTTGAAGTGGCAGAGGAAGAACCAGAGATCCGGCTTTACATCCAGTTCGGCGCGCACCATTCCCTTGCCATGCTCGCCGCCGGTTTCCGATATCTCTGAAATGCGGTCGAACATCAGCATCGGCGGCAGCGGCAACTGGGCATTGCCGGGACCGAAAAGTTCACCCCGGCCGCAAGCCAGCAGATCCTCGTATCCAAAACTAGAGCGTCGGTTTTCCATCATATTCCCGCTTGGCGGGCCTGCTGGTTGAAGTTCCATGCCCGGATTCGTAACACACCGACATGACCCGGCAAAG
>DASWPX010000187.1:0-7981 GCA_036398395.1 Pseudolabrys sp.
TTTCGTGCAGCGCGTTGCCGCGCTCGCAGGTGACACGCGCTGGAAGCAGGTGCTGGCGCGCGGACATGCTTACGCCGAACTCGCCCGTGCGCTCGACCATCCGGCGCAAGTCAAACCCGCAGCCCGCCCGGCGCCTACGCCGTAAATCGAGGCGCGGCCGCAGCGGCTGTCGGTGACGGCCGTCGAGGACTGGCTGCGCGATCCTTATACGATCTACGCCCGCTACGTTCTCAAGCTCCAGCCGCTCGATGCCGTCGACACGCCGCCGGGCGCGCGCGACCGCGGCACCGTCATTCATGGCGCCATCGGCGATTACACAGCGCAGTTCGCCGCCGAATTGCCCGCCGATCCCTCGCAAGCCTTGCGCAAGCTCGGCGACAAGCGCTTTGCCCCGCTCGGCGATTTTCCGGAGGCACGCGCCTTCTGGTGGCCGCGTTTCCTGCGCATCGCGCAATGGTTCGTGTCCTGGGACGCCGCGCGCCGCGACGGCATCGAGACGCTGCACGCCGAGATCAGAGGCGAGTTGAAATTCCCCGTCGGCAAGCGCGAATTCACTTTATCCGCCATCGCCGACCGCATCGAACGGCGAAAGGACGGCAGCTACGCCATTATCGACTACAAGACAGGCGCGGCGCGCACCGAGAAGCAGGTACGCACCGGCTTGGCGCCGCAATTGACGTTGGAAGCCGCCATTCTGCGCGCCGGAAAGGTTGAAAGTAAGTTGGGCAATCTCGCGCCCGGTTCGGTGTCGGAAATCGCCTATGTCACGCTGAAAGGCGGCGAGCCGGCGGGCAAGCAGCTCTCTGTCGACTTCAAGGAAGGCACGCCCGACACGCAGGCCGACCATGCTCTCGGCAAACTCAAGGCGCTGGCCGCGCAATTCGAGGACCCCGCGACGCCTTACCTTTCGCTCGTGCATCCAATGTGGCGCAACCACTACGGCGACTACGATCATCTCGCGCGCGTCAAGGAATGGTCGCTGTCCGGCGGCGACGAGGAGGACGGCGAATGAGCGCGCCTCGTACCATTCCCGATCACGTGCTGGACGTTCAGGTCAGCGCCGCCGACCCGGACGTCTCGGCTTTCGTCTCGGCGAACGCCGGTTCCGGCAAGACCTACGTGCTGGCGCAGCGCGTCATCAACCTGCTGCTGCGCGGCGTCGATCCGGCGAAGATCCTCTGCATCACCTTCACCAAGGCCGCCGCCGCCAATATGGCCAACGAAGTGTTCAAGCGGCTGGCGGACTGGACTAAACTCGACGACAAGACGCTCGACGACAGGATCAGGCGCTCGACCGGCGGGAGCGGCGACGCCGCCAAACGCGCGCGCGCGCGGCGGCTGTTTGCCTCGGCGCTGGAGACGCCGGGCGGGCTGAAGGTGCAGACCATCCACGCCTTCTGCACGCGGCTGCTGCATCAGTTTCCGTTCGAGGCCAATGTCGCCGCGCGCTTCACGGTGCTGGATGAAGCCACAACCACGCAACTGCTCGATGAGCTGACGACCGACGTGCTGCTGGAGGCCTCCGCCGAGCCGGAAGGCGCCTTCGGCAAGGCGCTGGCCGCGGCCATCGTCATCGCGGCCGATCAGACCTTTAAGGACGTGATCGGCGATGCGATCGCCGAGCGCGACGCCATCGAGGCCTGGATCGCGCGCGCCGGCGGCGTCGAGCAGGCGATCGGCGAATTGTCGGCGACCTTCGGCGTCGCTCCGGACGACACCAAAGAATCGCTGGAACAGGAGTTCTTCTCCCATTCGCTCATCCCGGAAAGCGAATGGCCGGCGCTGATCGAGGCGCTTGAAAGCGGCTCCAAGGCCGACACCAACCACATCGATGCGCTGACGGCGGCGCGATCAGCCTCTGGCCGCGACCGCATCGACAGCTACTTGCGCATCTTCTGCACCGCAGAACTGGAACCGCGCAAGAATATCGTCACCAAGAAAATCGCGGAAGGCCATCCGCAATGGTTCGATCGGCTGAAGGCCGAGCAAGGCCGCGTCTGCGCCTTGCTGGCGCGCGAGCGCGCCCTGGCCGCACGCGACCGCACCGCCGCGCTCATCACCATCGCCGCTGAAGTGATCGCGCGCTATGCCCGCGAGAAGGAACGCCGCGGCCTGCTCGACTACGACGACCTGATCGACAAGACGCTGGCGCTGTTCGGCCGCTCGTCGGCCGCCTGGGTGCTCTACAAGCTCGACCTCGGCATCGATCACGTGCTGATCGACGAGGCGCAGGACACCAGTCCGAAGCAATGGGACATCGTCGAAACCATCGTTTCGGAATTCACCCAAGGCGGCGCGCGGCCCAATGTGAGGCGCACGGTGTTCGCGGTCGGCGACGAGAAACAGTCGATCTTCTCGTTCCAGGGCGCGGCGCCGCTGGAATTCGACGCGCGGCGGCGGTTGTTCGAACGTCAATTCGATACGCCGGAGCTTGGCTGGAAATATCTGCGCTTCCATCATTCGTTCCGCTCGGGCCAGAACGTGCTGGGTTCGGTCGACCGGGTGTTCAGCGGCAGCGCGGTCTTCGCCAGTGTCACGACCGATGCGGCCGGCGTGCCGCCGCACGAGGCCTTGCCGAATGCCGCTCCCGGCCTGGTCGAACTGTGGCCGCTGATCGCGCCCGCCGACAAGAAGGAAATGGAAGGCTGGGACGCGCCTTTCGACACCGAGAGCGAGGAGAGCCCGCGCGTGCAACTGGCGCGCCGGATAGCGGCGAACGTCAAAATCTGGATGGCGCACGGCCTGAAAGCCGGCGACGTGCTCGTTCTGGTGCGGCAGCGCGGGCCGCTGTTCGAGGCGATCATCCGCGCGCTGAAGAACGCCGGCGTACCGGTCGCGGGCGCCGACCGCTTGGTGCTGACCGAGCACATCGCGGTGATGGATTTGATGGCGCTGGCCGACGCGCTGCTGCTGCCGGACGACGATCTGGCGCTGGCCTGCGTGCTCAAGAGCCCGCTGTTCGGGTTAAGCGAGGAGCAGTTATTCGATCTCGCCTGGAACCGCAAAAGCTCGCTGCGCATCAGCCTGCACGCCAACGCCGATTTCGCCGCGACCAACAGCGCGCTTGAAGACTTAGCCAAGGCCGCGCGCGACATGACGCCCTTTGGGTTTTTCGCACATGTGCTGGGCGCGCTCCGAGGCCGCGCGAAAATCCTCGCGCGCCTCGGGCCGGAAGCTAATGACGCGCTCGATGAGTTCCTGAACCTGGCACTGGATTACGAGACGCGCGAGACGCCGTCGCTGCAAGGCTTCCTCGCTTGGCTGCGCGCGGCGCGCAGCGAAGTGCGCCGCGACATGGAACTGGCGCGCGATGAGGTGCGGGTGATGACCGTGCACGGCGCCAAGGGCCTGGAAGCCAACACCGTCATCCTTGCCGACACCACGACGCCGCCCGGCGGGCCGCGCGATCCGCGTTTGCTGAAGCTGGCGAACGGCGCATTGGCTTGGGCGACCGCACGCGCCGCCGACATCCGTGTCATGACCGAAGCGCGCGAGCGGTCGCAACAAGACGCGCGCGACGAGTACCGCCGTCTGCTCTATGTCGCGATGACGCGCGCCGCCGAGCGGCTCATCATTTGCGGCGTTCAAGGCGCGCGCAAAATTCCCGACGGCTGCTGGTATCAACTGGTTGGCGACGCGCTCAGCGCCGATTGCAAATCGGAACCGGCCGACGACGGCGACGGCGAGGTGCTGCGTTTCCGCAAGCGCGAAGCCTTGCCGGTCGAAATCCGGAAGGACGCTGCCGCGAAGGTGGCCAAGGCTGCAACATTGCCGGCCTGGCTGACGCGCGACGCCGCGGCCGACGTTGCCGCGCCGCGCACCGTCACACCCTCGAGCGCGGCCGATGACGACGCCGCGCGGCCCTTTGTAGCCGCCGGCAATGCCATGGCTCTGTTGCGCGGCACTCTGGTGCACAGGCTGATGCAATCGCTGCCCGATATTCCGCCCGAGCTGCGCGCCAAGGCGGCCGCCGACTATCTCGCCCGGCGGGGCAAGGACCTGGACCAGGCACAACGTGACGCGATCGCCGAACAGGTCTTGCGCCTGCTGGACGATGTTCGCTTCGGCGGGCTGTTCCTGCCGGGCAGCCGGGCCGAAGTGCCGATCGTCGGATGGGTCGAGACTGGCGGCAAAACCATCCGGGTATCGGGCCAGATCGACCGCCTGGCGGTGACGCCAAGCTCGGTCCTGATTGCGGATTACAAGACGAACCGCCCCGCCCCCGGCCGAATCGAAGACGTACCGCCGGGCTATCTGCGCCAGCTCGCGCTCTACCGCGCCGTGCTGACGAAATTATACCCGAAGAAATCCGTAACAGCGGCCCTGATCTGGACTGAAGCCACTGAAATCATGGAGATTTCCAGCACCGCTTTGGATGCCGCGTTAGCCGGGAACACCCTCGCGTGAAGTCGCCTTGACGGGTTGGGGAGGCATTCATACGTTCGCCCCTCACGTTCAGAGCGCGATTCTCTTCGCCCCATCCAAGAGGAATATCCCATGACCGTCGGCAAAACGTCGGACGCAAGCTTCGAATCGGACGTATTGAAATCGGCCGAACCGGTGGTCGTGGACTTCTGGGCGGAATGGTGCGGTCCGTGCCGCATGATCGCGCCGGCGCTGGAAGAGATCGCCGGCCAGCTCGGCGACAAGGTCAAGATCGTCAAGCTCAACGTCGACGAGAACCCGAACACCGCCGCCAAATACGGCATCATGTCGATTCCGACTTTGCTGATGTTCAAGAACGGCGAGATTTCCTCGCGCCAGGTCGGCGCCGCGCCCAAGCAGAAGCTGCAGCAGTGGATCAGTGGCGGCAAGTGACCCCGCGAATAGATTTGCGTTCGACGGCCGGCCCAGCGCCGGCCGTTTTTATTTCAGACAGGCGGCGTGCCGTTCATGCGCAACACCTCGCCCGCCAGATAAAGCGAGCCGGTGATCAGGATACGCGGCGGCGGGTCGAGATCGAGCTTGCGCACGGCCTCCAGTGCACCGGCCAGATTATCGCGGCTCGACGCGGTAATCCCGATGGCGCGCGCCGCCTCGGCGACGGCTTCCGCGCTCAGGCTTTTGTCGGCGCCCGGCACCGGCACCGCGATCAGCTTCCGCGCCAGGCCGGTGAAATTGCCCAAGAAGCCTGCGCAATCCTTGCTCGCCAGCATGCCGACGATCAGCACCAGCGGCCGCGATACGCGCTCCTCCAGATCGGCGAGCGCCGCGGCGATGGCGCGACCGCCGTCGGGATTATGGCCGCCGTCGAGCCATAATTCGCTGCCGGCGGGGACTAACTCGATGAGTTTGCCATGGCCGAGCCTGTGCAGCCGCGCCGGCCAGTCGGCCTTGACCATGCCGGCTTCGTAAGCCGCGGGCGTTATCTTGAACGCGGGCAACGCACGCAATGCGGCGATCGCCAGGCCCGCATTCTCGAATTGATGACGGCCGTAGAGTTTCGGCGCCGGCAGATCGAGCAACCCATTGTCGTCCTGATAGACAAGACGGCCTCGCTCTTCGGTCGCGGTCCAATCCTCCCCCGCGATCTTCATCGGCGCTTTCAGCCGCGCCGCCTGCTTTTCCAATACGGCCAGCACTTCGCGGCTTTGCGCGGCGACCAGCACTGGAACGCCCGGCTTGATGATGCCGGCCTTTTCGGCCGCGATCTTTTCCAGCGTGTCACCCAGGAAATCGGTGTGGTCGATGGAGATCGGCGTGACGATGCTGGCGATCGGCTTGTCGATTATATTTGTGGCGTCGAGCCGCCCGCCGAGGCCGACTTCCATCAGCAGGACGTCGGCCGGATGGCGTGAAAACAGCAGCATGCCGACCGCTGTGGTGATCTCGAACACTGTAATCGGCGCGCCGGCGTTGACGCTTTCGCATTCTTCCAGCGCAGCCGCGAGTTCGCCGTCGGACACCAACTCGTTTGCCAGCCGGAAGCGTTCGTTGAAACGCACCAGATGCGGCGAGGTATAGACATGCACGCGCTGCCCGGCGGACTCGAGGATCGCGCGCAAGAAAGCGACCGTCGAACCTTTGCCGTTAGTACCGGCGACATGGATGACCGGCGGCAGCTTGCGCTCGGGATGACCGAGCGCGGCGAGCAGACGCTGCACGCGATCGAGCGACAGATCGATGCGCTTGGGATGCAGCGCGTTCAATCGCGCGATGATGGAGTCGATGGAAGTCATCTTGCTTTCTGTCATGCCCGCGAAAGCGGGCATCCAGTAAACACTGGCATTTCGATTATATGTCACCGGGCATACCGGATCATCCGCTTTCGCGGATGATGACAGCGTCACGCGCTCACACCCGCGCCGGAACCGGCAGTTTCTGCGTAGCGCCAGGCGCGGGCGCATGGGTCAAGAGCCGGCACAACTCGGCCAGCGTCGCGCGCAACTTGTGGCGGTGAACGACCATATCCACCATGCCATGCGCGGTGAGATATTCGGCGCGTTGGAATCCTTCCGGCAATTTCTCGCGGATGGTCTGCTCGATGACGCGCGGGCCGGCAAAACCGATGAGCGCGCCGGGCTCGGCGATCTGCACATCGCCCAGCATCGCATAAGACGCGGTGACGCCGCCGGTGGTCGGGTTGGTCAGCACAACGATGTAAGGCAGCTTGGCTTCGCGCAGCATCTGCACGGCGACCGTCGTGCGCGGCAATTGCATCAGCGACAAGATGCCTTCCTGCATGCGCGCGCCGCCGGAGGCGGCGAACATGATGAAAGGCGTATTGCGGCGGACCGCCATCTCCAGTCCGGAGATCACCGCTTCGCCGGCCGCCATGCCGAGCGAACCACCCATGAAATCGAAATCCTGCACGCCGATGGTGACCATCAAGCCTTCGAGCCGGCCGATGCCGAGCTTAACCGCGTCCTGCAAGCCGGTCTTGGTGCGCGCGTCCTTGAGGCGGTCCGCGTAGCGGCGCTCGTCGCGGAACTTGAGCGGATCGAGTTGTACTTCCGGTACGGCGATATCTTCGAACTCGCCGTTGTCGAACATGGTTTTCAAACGCAGTCCCGCGCTGACGCGCATATGATAGTTGGAACTCGGAATGACGAACTGGTTGGCTTCGACATCCTTGTAGAAGACGAGCTGGCCGGTTTCCGGACATTTGATCCATAGATTTTCCGGCGTCTCGCGACGCAGGAAGCTGCGAATCTTCGGGCGGACGACGTTGGAGATCCAGTTCATGATCTTGTCATGCCCGGGCTTGACCCGGGCATCCATCAAAAGGCCGATTGAACTTACTCATTAGATGGATTGCCGGGTCAAGCCCGGCAATGACAGCTAATTTTTTATTTCATGATGTGGTTACGACACGGCGGGCGGCCTTAACGCCTTGCGCCAGCGCGGAAACCAGATCGATGACGGCTTTCACAGTGCCGGGCGCGGCTTTCCCTTTCGCGTCGAGCGTTTTGCGCAACGCATCGACAAGCGCCGAGCCGACCACGACGCCGTCGGCATTCTCGGCAATCGCCTGGGCCTGCTCCGCCGAGCGTACGCCGAAGCCGACCGCGACCGGCAATTTTGTGTGGCACTTGATGCGCGTCACCGCCGCCGAGACCTTGCCGGCGTCGGGCGCGGCCGAGCCCGTGATGCCGGTGATCGAGACGTAATAGACAAAGCCCGAAGTGTTGTTGAGCACGGTCGGCAAACGCTTGTCGTCGGTGGTCGGCGTTGCGAGTCGGATGAAATTGAGCCCGGCGCGAAGCGCCGGCAGGCACAGCTCGATATCCTCCTCGGGCGGCAGGTCGACGACGATGAGGCCGTCGACGCCCGCCGCAATCGCGTCGGCGAGAAAGCGGTCGACGCCGTAGATGTAGATCGGATTGTAGTAGCCCATTAGCACGATCGGCGTCGTGTCGTCGCCGCCGCGAAACCGGCGCACGAGATCGAGCGTCTTCACCATGGTCTGGCCGGCGTGGAGCGCGCGCAGCCCCGCAGCCTGGATCGCCGGACCGTCGGCCATCGGATCGGTGAAGGGCAT
>DASWPX010000188.1:0-9166 GCA_036398395.1 Pseudolabrys sp.
GACCGGAAACCATGGCCGGCCGCGTCAATAATGCCATTTGGCCGAAAACCCGCGTTTTTGGGCTCTTTTCAGACCCGGCAGCTATGGCGGCGGCGTGATAATGCTGTAATTAAGGGCAGTTAGCGGAGACGGGCGTGGTCCGATTCGAGAATGTGGGCTTGCGGTACGGCATCGGGCCGGAGGTCCTGCGCGACCTCACGTTCCGCATCGAGCCGCATTCCTTCCAGTTCCTTACCGGGCCATCGGGAGCCGGCAAGACCTCGCTGCTGCGTCTGCTGTTCCTGTCGCTCAAGCCGACGCGCGGCCTGATCACCCAGTTCGGTCATGACGTGGCGACCCTGTCGCGGGACGCGGTGGCGACTTTGCGCCGGCGCATCGGCATCGTGTTCCAGGATTTCCGTCTGCTCGATCACATGACGACATACGAAAACGTCGCGCTGCCGCTGCGCGTCATGGGCCGGCCCGAGGACAGCTACCGCGACGAGGTGATCGAACTGCTGAGGTGGGTCGATCTCGGCGAACGCATGTGGGCGCTGCCGCCGGTGCTCTCGGGTGGCGAGAAGCAGCGCGCCGCAATCGCGCGCGCGGTGATCGCGCGGCCGCAGCTTCTGCTTGCCGACGAGCCCACGGGCAACGTCGACCCGAGCCTGGCGCAGCGCCTGTTGCGGCTTTTCATAGAGCTCAACAAATCCGGCACCTCGGTGGTCATCGCCACCCACGACATCGCACTGATGGATCAGTACGATGCACGCAGGCTGGTGCTGCATGACGGCCGCCTGCACATTTATGATTGAGAAAAACAAATATGTCTGATTCCAGCAGGAGCGAATTGACGGCGGTTCCGCGCATGCCGGGCGGGCCGATGCCGCGCTTCGACACGCCGCTGGTGCCGCGTAACTCGATTTCCGGACGCGCCCTCGTGGCCGTTGTCGCCATCATGACGTTCCTGGCCTCGCTCACCGCCGGTGTGGTGATTTTGGTCGGCGGGGCTGCGAGCGAATGGCAGGCGGACGTGGCGCGCGAAGTCACTATCCAGGTGATCCCTGCGCCCGGCCGCGATCTCGACGCCACGGTGGACAAGGCGACCGCGGTCGCGCGCGCATTTCCCGGAATTGTCGACGTGCGGCCCTATTCGAAGGACGAATCCGCCAGGCTGCTCGAGCCGTGGCTGGGCAGCGGTCTGTCCCTCGATCAGTTGCCGGTGCCGCGGCTGATCGTGGTCAAGACCTCGACCGACGCCGCGCCCGATCTCGTACAGCTTCGCAGATTGTTGGCCGAGCAGGCGCCCGGCGCCGGTCTCGACGATCACCGCGGCTGGATCGACCGCATGCGCGCCATGGCCGGCACCGCCGTCGCCGCCGGCGTCGGCATCTTGATCCTGATGATCGCGGCCACGGTTCTCTCGGTCACCTTTGCCACGCGCGGTGCGATGGCGACCAACAAGACCGTGATCGAGGTACTGCATTTTGTCGGCGCCAAGAACGGATTCATCGCTGGGCATTTTCAGCGGCATTTCCTGATGCTCGGCCTGCAAGGCGGCTCTATCGGCGGCGGCGCGGCCATCGTGCTGTTTGCCTTGGCCGGTCTTGTCAGCCGATGGTTTGCCGGCACTGCGGGCGGCGATCAGACTTCCGCCATGTTCGGCTCGTTTTCAATCGGCATAGGCGGCTATATCGCGGTGCTGCTACAGGTCGTGCTGATCGCGGGCGTAACGGCGATGACGTCGCGGCAAACGGTCAACCGCACGCTGGAGATGATCGACTGATGCTCGCAGGTCTTGCCCGCTGGATCGGTTTTTTCACGATGACCGTCGGCGCTGTCGCAGTTTTGCTGCTGGCCGGGGGCTTTTTCTGGTTTGCCGGCACCATCCCGGGCGACGAGAGCCTGTCCGACCGCAAGGCCGACGGCATCGTGGTGCTGACCGGCGCTGCGTCCCGCATTCCCGACGCCATTGAGTTGCTGGCGGCCGAACGCGGCAAGCGGCTGCTGATCACCGGCGTACACCGCGCGACCAGCGCCAAGGAAATCGCCCGGCTGACGCCGCTTTATTCCAAATTCTTCACGTGCTGCATCGATCTGGACCGCTCCGCGCTCAATACATTCGGCAACGCGCTGGAAACCAAGCGCTGGGCACACGAACATAATTTCGCATCGCTGATCGTGGTGACGTCGAATTGGCATATGCCGCGCGCCATGGCGGAGCTGTCGCATCAGCTTCCCGAGGTCACGCTCATTCCCTATCCGGTGATGTCGGAGAAGGTGAAGGTCGAGCCCTGGTGGCAGAATCTTGATACCGCGCGGTTTCTTCTCGCGGAATACCTGAAATATCTGTTCGCGCTCGGCCGCATGGGCATCGACCCCGACAGCGCGGCGTAAAGGAACGCAAAGCCAGTGCCGATCCTCATCCGCTCGATCGCGTTCAACCTGCTGTTCTATCTGAACACGCTGGTCTATCTGGTATTCGCGCTGCCGACCTTCGTCATGCCTTATTGCGCCATCATCGCGGTGGCGCGATCGTGGGGCCGCGCCAACCTGGTGCTGGCGCGCGTCGTCGCCGGCATCGACATCGAGGTGCGCGGCGCCGAGAAAATCCCCAAGGGCCCGATCATCGTCGCATCAAAGCATCAGTCGGCGTGGGAGACCTTCGCGCTGCTGCCGCTGTTCGATAATCCGCTGTTCATCGTCAAGCGCGAGCTGGAATGGATCCCGATTTTCGGTTGGCTCATGATCAAAGGGCGCATGGTGCCGGTCAATCGCAGCGCCGGTTCGCAGGCGCTCCATGCCATGACCGAACGCGCGCGCGCCGAACTCGCCGACGATCGTCAGCTCATCATTTTCCCCGAGGGCACGCGGCGGCCCGCCGGCGCCGAGGCGCGCTATAAATACGGTGTCGCACATCTTTATGCGGCTACCGGCGTGCCGTGTCTGCCGGTCGCGCTCAATTCCGGCCTGTTCTGGCCGCGCCGCTCGATTCTTCGACATCCGGGAACGGTGGTTATCGAGATTCTCGATCCGATCGCGCCGGGCCTCGACAAGGACGTGTTTTTCAAGCGGCTGCAAGACGACATCGAAACTGCAAGCACGCGCCTGATCGCGGAAGCCAGTATCCGGGAGCAGCGGCGGACTTAGGCGCGCGCCTTGGCGTGTGTGCCCCTGAGGCGTTGGCCGAGAAGATGCAGATCGGCGTCGCGGAAGCCGTGCGCCTCTAGCTCCTTCACCGCCGCCAGAACATAGTCGCGGCATTGCCCCGAGCGGCCGCGGCCTTGCCGGATATAATGCAACTGCTCGGCGAGCGTCAGGCGTCCGGCATATTGCTGATGGCCGCAGTCCGTTATGTAGCAAAGTGCGTGGATGTTGATCTGCGGGTCGTCGTCCAGCCAGACCCGGCGCCAGGCCTCGCGATAGACGCGGGTGACCTGCTCGCGCGCCCGCAAATAAGCGATGGTCTGCGTTCGTTTGCCGGCTGCCACCCGGTAGGCGATGCCGCGGCAGTTACCGCCGCGATCGAGACCCAGCACCAGACCGGGCCGGTGCGGCGTGCCGCGATGCACGAAAGAGTAGACGCAGAGCGCCCGGCGGGCGCCCACCAGGCGGGCCGGGCGCCGGTCCAGGAACTCAAATCCGGGCCGCCACATCAGAGACCCATAGGCGAAGACCCACAGATCCTCGCCTTTTTGGTCGCGTTTTGTATCCATCGCGGCGCTCGCGTATCAGGCCGATTGCCGCTAAGCAACCGGTTGAATTCTCAAGGTCTAACATTGCGGCCTCAAAACGCCGCATTCGGAAGGTGTTACAGTCCGCCAATGGCGACATACCGGTCCTACCCGTCCTCACGCCGGCGCAAGCGGCGCTACATCGTTCTGCTGGTTCTGATCGTCGCCTTGTTCGGCGGCTGGAGCTGGTTCTGGAGCTACGCCTCAGGCAAGGCGCAAGCGAACTTGGATGGCTGGCGCGCGCGCGAAGCCAAGTCCGGCCGCGTCTATACCTGCGGCTCCGAGACCATCGGCGGCTATCCGTTCCGCTTGGAGGTGAACTGCGAGCAAGCCTCCGCGGTGATTCAAAGCAGCCGGCCGCCGATGGAGCTCAAAGCCAACGGCATGCTGGTCGCCGTGCAGGTCTACGATCCGACTCTTGTCATCAGCGAATTCCACGGACCCCTCACGGTCGCGGATCCGGGTCAGGCGCCGAACATCGTGGTCAACTGGAAGCTGTTCCAGGCCAGCGTGCGCGGCACGCCGGCTGCGCCCGAGCGCGCATCGCTGGTCGTCGATCGTCCGGCGATCGACCGCGCGGCCGGCGGCGAACAGCAGAATTTACTGCGCGCCACGCGCATCGAAGTTCACGGCCGCATCGCTGAGGGTTCGGTGACCAGCAACCCGGTGATCGAGATGGTGCTGCGGCTCAACAAGGCGTCGGCGCCGGGCGTTCATCCCGCCGCGGTGGAACCGGTGGACGCCGACATCACGGCTGTGTTGCGCGGCCTGAAGGATTTCGCGCCGAAACCCTGGCCGGCGCGCTTCCGCGAAGTGCAGTTGGCCGGCGGTGGCATCGACATCACGCAGGCGCGCGTGCAGCAGGGCGACACCATCGCGGTCGGCACCGGCACGCTGTCGCTCAATGCCGGCGGCCGGCTTGAGGGCCAGTTGCGTGTCACGGTGGCCGGCGTCGAGGCCTTTCTCAATTCGATCGGCGCGCAGCAGACGGTGCAGACCTCGCCGAAGATGGACAAGATCGCTGGTGCGCTCGATCGGCTAGCTCCCGGTCTCGGCGACGTCGCGCGCCAGCAGGCCGGGAACACCATCTCGCTCGGGCTCAATCTGGTGGGAGAGCAGACCACGCTCGAGGGCAGGCGCGCGATCACCGTGCCGCTGCGCTTCGACGACGGCGCGATTTTCCTCGGGCCGATACCGCTCGGTACGACGCCGGCGCTTTATTAGGCCATTCACCCGGAATGCATTGAGCGAGGCATCTTTATGTCGAATGAAGCGGTGAAGGTGAATCGAACGCTGCACATCAAAATAACGACGCCGTCGGCGGACTCAGGCAAGCTTCTCGCGTCAATGATGAAGAATACCGCCCGCATGTATGAGGCCTTTGCAGGCGTCCGTATCCGGCTGTTGCGCAACGTCGACGATCCGGCCCAGTTCATCCAGGTGATCGAATACCAGACCGACAAATCTCTTGAAGCGAGCCGCCAGAAATTCACCCACGACCCGATGATGCGCAATATCGTGCAGGCGTGGCGCTCGCTTTTTCCCGGCGCGATCCAGATCGACGATTACGAGGACGTGACCGACAGCGTGTAGGCGCTAGTCTTCTTCCGCCGCATATGGCTTCGGCAGCGGCTGATGCGGCAGATCGGGATGCGGGCGGCCGAAATCGGGCGCCGCCGAATCCTGGCCGATGTCGACGATGCCTTTGCGGATGGCGCGGGTGCGCGCGAAATGCTCATAAAGTGTATCGCCATCGCCTTTGCGGATCGCCTTGGTCAGCGCCGAAACGTCCTCGTTGAAGCGCCCGAGCATTTCCAGAATGGCGTCTTTGTTGGCGAGGAAAATATCGCGCCACATGGTTGGATCGGACGCGGCGATGCGGGTGAAATCGCGAAAACCGCCGGCGGAAAACTTCAGCACTTCGGAACGCGTCACCGTCTGTAATTCGTCGGCAGTGCCGACGATGGTGTAGGCGATCAGATGCGGCAGATGGCTAGTGACCGCGAGCACCAGATCGTGGTGATCGGGTGCCATGGTTTCCACATTGGCGCCGAGCAGACGCCAGAACGCGGCAAGTTTTTCGGTCGCCGCCGGATCGGTGCCCTGCGGCGGCGTGAGAATGCACCAGCGGTTGACGAAGAGTTCGGCAAAGCCCGCGTCGGGGCCGGAATATTCGGTGCCGGCCACCGGATGCGCCGGCACGAAATGCACGTTTTTCGGCAGATGCGGCGCCATGTCGCGCACCACCGAGCCTTTGACCGATCCGACATCGGAGACGATGGCGCCCGGCTTGAGATGCGGGCCGATCTCCCTGGCGACTTCGCCGCAGGCGCCGACCGGAATGCTGACGATGACGAGATCGGCACCTTCGACCGCGGCGGCATTGGTCTCCACCACGTGATCGGCAAGCCCGAGTTCGGCCACGCGTTTGCGCGTTGCCGGCGAACGCGCGGTGGCCACGATCGATCCTGCCGCGCCTTGCGCCTTTGCCGCGCGCGCGATCGATGAGCCGATCAGCCCGACGCCGATCAGCGCCAGCCGGTTGAACAGAGTGGGACCTTTGCTCACGCCAGGAACTCCGCCAGCGCTTTCACTACCAGGCGGTTTGCCTCTTCGGTGCCGACCGTCATGCGCAAGGCATTCGGCAGTTTGTACGAGGTCACCTGCCGCAGGATCAGGCCGCGTTTCATCAGGAACGCGTTGGCATCGCCAGCCGTTTTGCCTTTGGTTTGCGGAAAATGGATCAGCACGAAATTCGCCACGCTCGGCGTCACCGTCAGGCCGAGTTTGCCGATTTCCCCCGTCAGCCAGGCGAGCCAGCGCGAATTATGCTCGCGCGAGCGCTCGACATGGGCGCCGTCGCGGATGGCGGCAATGCCGGCCGCGATTGCCGGCGCGTTGACGTTGAACGGCCCGCGAATGCGGTTGACCGCGTCCACCACATGGGCGGGACCGTACATCCAGCCGAGCCGCAGCGCGGCCAAACCGTAGATTTTCGAAAACGTGCGCGTCATCACCACGTTGTCGGTGGTGGCGACCAGCTCGATGCCGGATTCGTAATCGTTGCGCCGGACATATTCGGCATAGGCCGCGTCCAGCACCAAAAGCACGTTGGGTGGCAGCGAGCGGTGCAACCGCTTGACCTCGTCAAAGGGAACGTAGGTCCCGGTCGGGTTGTTTGGATTGGCCAAAAACACGATCTTGGTCTTCGCCGTCACGCGCGCGAGAATGGCGTCGACGTCGGCGGTGAAATCCTTTTCCGGCGCGACCACGGGCGTTGCGCCGGTGCCGAGCGTGGCAATCGGATAGACCAGGAAGCCATGCGTGGTGTGTATCGCTTCGTCGCCGTCGGTGAGATAGGCGCGCGCCAGGAGATTGAGGAGGTCGTCGGAGCCGGCGCCGCACACGATGCGCGCCGGATCGAGGCCGAAAGCGCCGCCGATCGCCTCGCGCAAGGCGGATGCCGATCCGTCCGGATAATCCTGAAGGTATTCGCCGGCGGCACGATAGGCAGCGATAGCGTCCGCGCCGGGCCCCAACGGCGTCTCGTTGGAGGACAGCTTGAACACTTTGGCGACGCCCGGCGCCGTGCTCTTGCCCGGGACATAAGGGGCGATATCGAGCACGCCGTGGCGCGGGTGCGGTTTGGTCGCGGTCATCTTGGGCCTTAGTTTTTGGTAGCGGCAACCGTATAGCGGGTTGCGTGGCTGCCGACGAGGGCCGACGAATGCACCGTGGCCCCGGCCTTAACCAAGGCCGCGCTGGCCTGCTCAAGACTCACATCCTTCGGCAGCGTCACTAAGAGTGCCGCGCCGTCGAAGGCACGGTCGGGCACCGCGATGAAATCCGCCAAGGCCGACAGTGTCTCGGCGGGGCCGGCGCCCCAGCCGGACACGCGGATGCTCCAGACGGCCGCTTCCGTCGCCATGGCGTCGGCGGTAACCCGCGAGATGACGAAGACCGGCAGCGCTGCCGGATGGTCGGCGCGCTCGACGAAGGGCAGGCGTGCGATGATCTTGGGCGCGGCGTCGAACTCCAGCGCGCTCCACCAGGAACCCGCGCCGGCCACCGCGCTCGCCGCCACCAAGCCAAGATCGCCTTTCGACGTCGAGACAGCGGCGACCACGCCGGCCGCGCCCATGTGCGGAACGAAGGGCACCGTGAAGCCGAAATGAAAACGGGCGGAATCCCGCATCAGCGCGTCGCCGGCCGACAGGTCGGCATGCACCGAGAAAGGCGCCTGGATGTAAGTGAAGGTCGATATGATGACCCGCCAGATGCTCTCGACCGTGTCGAGCGGCAATATGCCTTTGTGCCGCTGAACGAGGCGGCGCATCATTTCGGCCTCCCGCACCGGGCGGAAGGCCGAGCCGGTTTCCTGGCTCTTCTTGACCGAAATCAGCCGGTCGATGATCTCGGCCCGCTCCATCAGGAGCTGGTGCATGCCCTCGTCGATACGGTCGATCTCCTTGCGCAGATCGCCCAATGAGGGTGCTGGGGGTGGTTTTGCCATGGCGGCATTGATAGGTGGGCCGGAGCTTGAAATCAAAGAAAACGTTGACAGTTACCGGCTGGGTTGACAGTTAAACCCCGCCAGGCCCTTGATTTTGCCGGGCAACGCGGCGCGCCGGGAGCGCGAAAAGCGATGGCCAAAGCTGATGTAAGCAGTGCGCGCGATGCGCCGGGAGTTCAGCGCGATGCAGATCATCCGCGCGATTCCGAGGTCGTGCGTTTCGGCCCCGACCAGCCGTTGAGGCTCGACGCCGGCGTCGAGCTGTCGCCATTCCAGATTGCCTACAAGACCTATGGCGCGCTCAACGCCGACCGCTCCAATGCGGTGCTGGTGTGTCATGCGCTCACCGGCGACCAGCACGTCGCCAATTTGCATCCCGTCACCAAGAAATCCGGCTGGTGGGAGACCTTGGTCGGTCCCGGCAAGCCGATCGATACCGACCGCTATTTCGTGATTTGCCCGAACGTGGTCGGCGGCTGCATGGGCACAACGGGTCCGGCCTCCACCAATCCCAAGACCGGCAAACCCTGGGGGCTCGATTTTCCCGTCATCACCATTCGCGACATGGTGCGCGCGCAGGCCATGCTGCTCGATCATCTCGGCATCGAGCAATTGTTCTCGGTGGCCGGCGGCTCGATGGGTGGCATGCAGGCGCTGCAATGGGCGGCGTCCTATCCGCATCGCGTATTTTCGGTGCTGCCGATCGCCTGCGCCACGCGGCATTCGGCGCAGAACATCGCGTTCCACGAGGTCGGGCGCCAGGCGATCATGGCCGATCCCGACTGGCGCGGCGGCGAATATCAACTCTTCGGCACCACCCCGTCCAAGGGGCTGGCGGTGGCGCGCATGGCCGCCCACATCACTTATCTTTCGGAAACGGCGTTGCAGCGCAACTTCGGCCGCAACCTGCAGAACCGCGACGCCCTGTCGTTCCAGTTCA
>DASWPX010000189.1:0-6036 GCA_036398395.1 Pseudolabrys sp.
GAAGCAGTCGCCGACGAGAATGCGGTGCTGTCGGCTGCTCTCTGAAACTCCACGGGGCGCCCGTGAGGGCGCCCCGCGACGCGACACAACCATGACTCAAAACTCTGACTCAAGGACGACGCGGTCGGCAGACGCGGGACCTACAACCGACAGGCCTGCAATATGGCTGCTCAAGGTGAAAAAACGGTTTATGGAAGTGTCCCACAACTGGGCAAATTCTGCCTATAGCACCGAGGCTTAGCGGAACTTTCGATGAGCGCCGCGAAGCCGAATTGGACGCGCAAGTTTGCTTCGGCAATGATCGGAACTGCTTTGTTTGGAGGGTTTTGCATGCGCTGGGACGACTTTCGCCGCAGTGACAATATCGAGGACGACCGCGATGGCGGGGGATTCGGCGGCGGCTTTGGCGGCGGCGGGTTTGGTTTTCCGATGGGCGGTGGCGGCCTTGGCATCGGTACCGTGGTGGTGCTCGGCCTGATCGGCTGGGCGCTCGGCATCGACCCCAGCATCCTGATCGGCGGCGCCGAAATGGTGCGCGGCGGCGGCGGGTATTACCAGCAGCCTTATCAGCCGGCGCCGCGCAGCCAGCGCAGCGGCACGCCAACCGATCCGACCGGGCAGTTCGTCGCAGCTGTGCTCGGCAACACCGAGGATACCTGGACCGATATTTTCCAAGGCATGAACCGGCAATATACGCCGCCGCGGCTGCGGCTGTTCAGGGACAGCGAGCAGGGCGGTTGCGGTTTTGCGCAAGCGGCGACGGGGCCGTTTTATTGTCCGACGGATCGCCGCATCTATATCGACACGTCGTTCTTCAAACAAATCGAGACGCGCTTCCACGGCTGCACCGGCAATGCCTGCAAATTTTCGCAGGCTTATGTGATCGCGCACGAGGTCGGCCATCATGTGCAGAACCTGCTCGGCACTCTGCCGAAGGCGACCGCAGCCCAGCAGGCAGCCGGCAACAAGGCTGCCGCCAACCGCATCCAGGTGCGCATCGAATTGCAGGCGGATTGCTACGCCGGCATCTGGGCCAACCATTCCGAGGCGCGCCGGCAATTCCTCGATCCCGGCGACATCGACGCGGCGCTGCAAACGGCGAGCGCGATCGGCGACGACACGCTTCAGAAGCAAATGCAAGGGCGCATCGTGCCGGACGCCTTCACCCACGGCTCGGCGGATCAGCGCAAGCGCTGGTTCACCACCGGCTTCACGCAAGGCAAATTGACGGCCTGCGATACTTTTGCGGCCTCGCAGTTATAAGGACAGGCAAATGCCCGGTATCGACGAGACCCGACAATTCGTACCCCTCAAGATCGCCGTGCTGACCGTCTCCGATACGCGCGAACTGGCCGACGACAAATCCGGTAATACGCTGGTCGAGCGCATTCGCACCGCCGGCCACGTGCTGGCCGAGCGCTCGATCGTCAAGGACGACGTCAAGGCGATCCGCCAGCACGTGAAGGCATGGATCGAGGACAAGTTCATCGACGTGGTCATCACCACCGGCGGCACCGGCTTCACCGGCCGCGACGTGACGCCGGAAGCGGTCGAGCCGCTGTTCGAGAAGCGAATGGAAGGTTTCGCCACCATGTTTCTGCTGGTGAGCGAGCGCAAGATCGGTACTTCGGCGATCCAGACCCGTGCCACCGCTGGCGTTGCCAATTCGACTTACGTGTTTTGCCTGCCGGGATCGCCCGGCGCCTGCAAGGACGCCTGGGACGAGATTCTGCTGCACCAACTCGATTACCGCTACCGGCCGTGCAATTTCGTCGAGATACTGCCGCGGCTCGACGAGCATTTGCGGCGACCCAAGGCTAAAGGGGCCACGGCCTAGCCGATCGTCGACACTACCCCGCCGTCGACGCGCAGCGCGGCGCCGGTCGTGGCGGAAGCCTGCGGCGAGCAGACATAGACCACCATATTGGCGACTTCTTCGGGGCTGGCGAGCCGTTGCAGCAGCGACGACGGCCGATGCTTGGCGAAAAACTCTTTCTCCAACTCGGCCTCGGACATGTTCGCTTCCTTGGCGAGCTTGCCGAAGAAATCCAGCACGCCCTCCGAGCGCGTCGGGCCGGGCAATACGGCATTCACGGTGATGCCGGTGCCGGCGACGCTCGCGGCGATACCGCGCGAGATCGCGAGCTGCGCCGTCTTGGTCGTGCCGTAGTGAACCATCTCGACCGGGATATTGAGCCCGGATTCCGACGAGATGAAAACGATGCGGCCCCAGTTCTTCTTGCGCATGCCGGCCAGGTAAGCCCGCGACAGCCGCACGCCGCTCATCACGTTGGTTTCGAAGAAGCGCAACCAGTCGGCGTCGCCGATCTCTTCGAAAGGCTTGGGCTCGAAGATGCCGAGATTGTTGACGAGAATATCGGTCTCCTGGACCTTGGCGACGAATGCCGCGACGCCTTCCGCGGTGGCGAGATCGGCAGCGATGCCTTCGACCTTGGCGCCGGGAATCGCGGCGAGCAACTTTTCCCGTGCCGCCTTCACCGAGGCTTCGCTGCGTCCGTTGATGATGACGCTTGCGCCCGCCTCGGCCAGTCCCTTGGCGATGGCAAATCCAATGCCGAGAGTTGATCCGCTGACGACGGCGCGCTTGCCGGTGAGGTCGATTTTCATGGGGAAGGCCTGATGATTGTTGGTGTCAGGCCTCTACGTGGTCATGCCGCGGCTCCGCTCCAAGGGGGACCGAACGCCGACTAAAGGACCATATCCCAGTGTTCGCTGGTGACCGGCTTGCCCCAGCTTTTGTGCTTTTCGCTGCGCATCAGCCGGAAGCCGGCCTTTTCATAGATGTGGCGCGCCGCGGTCAGAATGCTGTGGGTCCAGAGCGTGATCTTCTTGTAGCCGGCCCGGCAGGCGAATTTGATGCTTTCGTCCACCAGCCGCTGGCCGAGCCTTAAGCCCCGCGCCTTCGGGTCGACCAGCAGCAAGCGAATGCGGGCGACGCCGTCTTTTTCCTTAACCAGCATCACCGTGCCGACGTTCTCGCCGTTCATCTCCGCGATCCAACAACGCTCGCAGGAAGGGTCGTTCTTCTGCGCGAAGTCGGCGACGATCTGCGCGCAGAGGCCCTCGAACGGATCGGTCCAGCCATATTCCTGCGCGTAGAGTTCGGCGTGGCGCGACACGATCCAGCCGAAGTCGCCGGTCTTAGGCGCGCGCAGGGTGTAGGCCGGCTTCGCATTCGTTTCGCCCATCAACAAAGTTTCGATTGTCGTCATCGCCGCCACCAGCTGCGCTTGCTCTCCGGCACCGAGTTTGCCGATCATGGCGCTGGCCTGTTGCTGCGAGCGGCGCTCAAAAGGCGCAAAGCTCTTTGCGCCGCGCGCGGTCAATGCAAGTTGGCTCTGGCGGGCATCGTCTGCGCCGGGCTTCCGGGTGATGAAGCCGATCTTCTCGAAATTGCGCAGCACGCGCGACAGATAACCGGCGTCGAGATCGAGCGCGCGGGCGATATCGGTCGCTGTGCGTGCGCCTTGATGCGCGATCTCGTAGAGCACGCGCATCTCGCCGAGCGAATAGGAGCTGTCCAGATAAGTCTTTCGTAGAACGCCGATCTGGCGCGTGTAGAAACGATTGAAGCGACGCACGGCTGCGACGCGTTGCTCACCGGCATGGGTCATGGCGCATGTTCGGTGAAGTAGTTGACTAAGTCAACCATCTGCATGCGCTATCGCGCCAGCCGCGCCCCGACCGACAGCATCTCGATACGCCGGCGGCCCAGTTTGTGCAGCAACGCCATTTCGGGGTCGGCACGGTCGGGATGGCCGCCGAGCGCCTCATAGAAGCGCCGCGCGATCAGCAGCCCTTGCTCGGGCTTGGGGCCGCCGCCGAATATGACGCGCAGCAGAGCGGCGACTTCGGAGAGCCGCGGGTGCAAAAGATCAGCAGCGCCCGGCTGCCGGAACACGGCAGCGCGCGCCGCGCCGTCAAGCGTGTCGGTCGCGTCGACGAAACGCTCGGCGGCGGCATTCCAGCCTGGCTCCGGCACGTAGCCGGCCCGCAGAAACAATAGCCACGGGGAATGGGTGCTTGCCGCGGCGGCCTTCAGGCGCGCGCCCAGTGGCGCAGAGGAGCTTATTAAGCGGCAGCCGGCGATGTCGGCCACTTCCGCGGTGGCGTCGTTCGATCCGCCATCGGCTACGACTACCTCGCCGAGCAGACCGGCAGTCGCGCCCGGCACCAAAGCCGACAGCGTCGGCACCAAAGCACGCTCCGAATCGTAGGCAGCAATGATCGCGCTCAGCATTGGGAACCCGGAAGTGTGACAGCGGTTGCCTCCATATCATGTAGCCGCCGCCGCGGTCCCTACGAGATCAGGCCCCGAATTGCTCAAATTGTGAGCCACAAAAATGTTCTTGTTTTGTTCACAAAGCATGCATAGGTTACGGTCATGGCTAGATATTCTTCAGCCCTCAAACGCCCGCCGGTAAACGAGCTGCCCTCCAAGCCGGCGGGCGAATTTGTCGATGACGCCACCGAATTGCTCGGTGTCGCGGTTGAATACGAGCGCCGTCACGGCCGCGGCGCCCAGAGCAACGCGGTCGGCCGTTACGAGCCGCTGGCGCGCATCGCTTTCGACGACGGCTGGCGCTCGCTCGATGAACTGCCGCCGTTCAAGACGACGGTGACCGTCGACGCCACCCGCAAGATCATCACCCGCAACGAGTCGCCCGACATCGGCTTCGACCGTTCGATCAATCCCTATCGCGGCTGCGAGCACGGCTGCATCTATTGCTTCGCCCGTCCGACGCACGCCTATCTCGGAATGTCGCCCGGCCTCGATTTCGAATCCAAATTGTTCGTCAAGCCGGAGGCGGCCGATCTTTTGGAAAAGGAACTGGCCTCGCCGAATTATTCGCCGAAGGTGATCGCCATCGGCACCAATACAGATCCGTATCAACCGATCGAGCGGCGTTACAAGGTCATGCGCCGCATTCTCGAGGTGCTCGACCGCGCCGGTCATCCGGTCGGCATCGTCACCAAGTCGGCGCTGGTGCTGCGCGATCTCGATATCCTCGCGCGCATGGCCGAGCGCAGGCTGGCGAAAGTCGCGCTGTCGGTCACCACGCTCGATCCCGATCTCGCGCGCAAGATGGAGCCGCGCGCGGCCACGCCCATGCGGCGGCTGGAGACCTTGCGGCGGCTGAGTCAAGCCGGCGTGCCGACGACCGTCATGGTCGCGCCGGTCATCCCGGCTCTCAACGACATGGAGATCGAGCGCATTCTCGACGCAGCGCAGGCCGCTGGCGTGCACGAAGCAGGCTACGTGCTGTTGCGCCTGCCGCTGGAGGTGCGCGACCTGTTCCGCGAATGGCTGATGGCAAATTATCCCGATCGCTACCGCCATGTATTCAAGCTGATCCGCGACATGCGCGGCGGCAAGGATTACGACTCCACTTGGGGCAAGCGCATGAAGGGAACCGGGCCTTATGCCTGGATGATCGGGCGGCGTTTCGAGATGGCCTGCGAGAAGCTCGGCCTCAACAAAGCCAAATATCAGCTCACGACGGAGCATTTCCGCCATCCCAAGAAAGACGCGGCGCAGATGAGTTTGTTTTAGACGGGCATCCCCGCATTTCACCGGCTCCTCTATGGCCGATTGACAAGTCCTGAGTCGCGCGCGTTCATCGCCGCATCATGGCTCCCAAATCAAAGCCAAAACCCGCGGCGCGCCTGCCGCTGAAGGAACCAGCATTGCGCCCGACATTCCGGCGCGAGCGGCGGCATTTGAACAGCGGCGTCTATCCGATTGCCGGTTGCGACGAGGCGGGCAGGGGGCCGTTGGCAGGGCCGGTGGTCGCCGCCGCGGTGATCCTCGATCCGGCCCGCATTCCGCGGGGGCTCAACGATTCCAAGAAGCTCGACGCCGAGGACCGCGAGGCGCTCTACGAGAAAATCTGCGCCACGGCGCAAGTGGCGGTGGCCTTCGGCTCGGTCGAACGCGTCGACCGCGATAATATTCTGCGCGCTTCGCTCTGGGCCTTGGCGCGCGCGGTCAAGGCCCTGCCGGTGCGGCCCAAA
>DASWPX010000190.1:0-7528 GCA_036398395.1 Pseudolabrys sp.
CGAAAATGCGACAAGGGTTGCCGTCGCCGCCCATTTCACCAGACCCGGGACCGCAATAGCTGACGAATCTGATGGCGAGCCAATGGTGGCCGCATAAGCCAGTCCCGCCGCGGCAAGGCCCATTGTAAACTTATTGAATTCGATTGCTTGTTTGAAATTAAACGGCACGTCAGCACCACGGACATGATTTTCGAATTAGCTGCCACGATTCTCGGGCCACGAGTCCGAAAGTCCTTCGGCGCCGCTCAAAGCGAATCGGTGGCCAAGAGGGAAAATCTGGAGATTCATAGCCTATCCCGACTAGCAAAAAGGCCGGCACGAAATCAGAGAGGGCAATTTTATTGTGCTGCTCCGAAAACTTTTCTCTTCTGTAAGAGGAAGCCTCAATTGTGAGCTCAGAAAATAGCCGAAAGAGTTCACCATCTGACCGCTTGTTAGCTTCAATCAATGCATCCGTATCAAAGGAATCCACGATTTTCGCCAACCCCGACAACACCTCGCGGTCTTGTATAGGATAGTTTTGTCGTTCTAGCTCGGCAGCTAGAAGCACTGCAACTTGTTCACCTGCCATTTCACCCCCTCCCCTAGTGCGCCACGCCGAGGTAGGCGTCGATCACCGCCTGGTTGCTTTTCACTTGGTCGGGCGTGCCGTCGGCGATCTTGATGCCGTGGTCCAGCACCACGACGCGGTCGGACAGGTCCATCACCACGCCCATGTCGTGCTCGATCAGCGCGATCGTGGTGCCGAAGTGATTGTTGACGTCGAGGATGAAGCGCGACATGTCCTCTTTCTCTTCCAAATTCATGCCGGCCATCGGCTCGTCGAGCAGCAGCAGTTCCGGCTCCATGGCCAGCGCGCGGCCGAGCTCCAGCCGCTTCTGCAAGCCATAGGGCAATTGCGACACCGGGGTGCGGCGGATGCTCTGGATCTTGAGAAAGTCGATGATGTCCTCGACGCGACGGCGGTGCTCGACCTCTTCCGTCATGGCCGGACCGAAGCGCAGCAGCTGCCAGAAGAAATTCGATTTCATCTTCAGGGTGCGGCCGGCCATCAGATTGTCGAGCGCGGTCATGCCGCGAAACAGCGCGACGTTCTGGAACGTGCGCGCGATGCCGCCGTCCGCCGCCTCGTGCGGCCGCATCTTGGATCGCGTTTCGCCCTTGAAGGTGATGCGGCCCTGTTGCGGCTGATAGAAGCCGTTAATGATGTTGAGCATCGAGGTCTTGCCGGCGCCGTTCGGGCCGATGATGGCGCGGATTTCGCCCTTGCGGATGTCGAAGGAGACGTCGCTCACCGCCTTCACGCCGCCGAAGCCCAGCGAGACATTCTCGACCGCCAGCAGCACCGCGCCGACGGCGATTTCGGCCCCGCCCGGCGCTCTCATGCCGCTTTCCCCAGCGCGGGCGAAACATGAACCACGGTCATGTCCCGGATTTTCACGCGCGCGCTGATGGTCCCCTTGCGGCCGTCCTCAAAGGTGACTTCGGTCGAAATGTCGGCTTCCGTGGAGCCGTCATAGAGCGCCTTGACCAGCGGCGCATAGCGTTCGGCGATGAAGCTGCGGCGTACCTTTTGCGTACGCGTGAGTTCGCCGTCGTCGGCGTCGAGCTCCTTGTGCAGAATGAGAAAACGCCTGATCTGCGCCCCCGCCATCACCTTGTCTTCCGCCAGCGAGCGGTTCACCTCCGCGACATGTTTCCCGATCATGTCGTAGACCAGCGGGTGTCCGGCCAGCTCCTGATAGGACGCATAGACCACGTTGTTGCGCTCGGCCCAGCTTCCCACCGCGGTGAGATCGATATTGATCATGACGCCGACGAACTCGCGATTGTCGCCATAGGCAACGGCTTCGCGGATGTTGGGATAGAACTTGAGCTTGTTCTCGAGATATTTCGGCGGAAACATCGTGCCGTCCGTGAGCCGGCCGACATCCTTGGCGCGGTCGATGATCTTGAGATGCCCGGTCTTGTCGTCGAAATAGCCGGCGTCGCCGGTCATGACGTAACCGTCCGGCGTCATGGTTTCCTTGGTCTTGGCGTCGTCCTTGAAATAGCCGGCGAACATGCCCGGCGACCTGAACAGCACCTCGCCGTTCTCCGCGATACGGATATCGACGTTAGGGCACGCGGGCCCGACGGTGTCGGAATAGATCTCGCCGTCCGGCTGTGCGGTGACGTAGAGGAAGGCCTCGGTCTGGCCGTAGAGCTGTTTGAAGTTCAGCCCCATCGAGCGGTAGAACGCGAACAGGTCCGGCCCAATGGCCTCGCCCGCCGTATACGCGACGCGCACGCGGGAAAAGCCGAGCACGTTCTTGAGCGGGCCATAGATCAGGATATTGCCGATCCAGTAGAGCACGCGCCCGATCAGCGGCACAGGCTGGCCGTTGAGGATGCGTTCGCCGTACGTGCGCGCCACGCCGATGAAATAGGTAAACAGCTTGCGCTTGATGAAGCTCGCGTCCTCCATGCGGATCGTGACGCGCGTGAGCAGTTGTTCGAGCGTGCGCGGCGGCGCGAAGAAGAAGCTCGGCCCGATCTCGCGCAGATCGGACATCGCGGTGTCGGCGCTTTCCGGACAGGCCATGCAGAAGCCCGCGACCAGACCCTGCGCGTAATTGAGATAATGGTCGCCGACCCAGGCGAGCGGCAGATAGGCCAAAGCCACGTCGTCCACCGTCAGGCGGTCGAAGGCGACCGTATCCTGCGCAGCTTTAATCGAGCGTTCGCCGGTCAGCACCACGCCTTTCGAGGTGCCGGTGGTACCCGACGTATAGAGAATGATCGAAGGATCGGAACCTTTGCCCGCGGTGATTTCGCCATCGAGCCATTCGCCCATCGCCGGATCGGCCAGCGCCTTGCGGCCGTCCCCGACGACCTGGTCCATCGAGCGCAGCTTGGCGTGGTCGTAATCGCGCAAACCGCGCGGCTCGTCATAGACCATGCATTCGAGCTTCGGCAGCCGCTCCAGCACCGACTGGATCTTGTCGATCTGCTCCTGATCCTCGACCGCCGCAAAGCGCACCTCGGCGTGCGCCAGCACGAAGCACAATTCGTCGGCAACCGCGTCGGCATAGACCGGCACCGGAATCGCGCCCAGCATCTGCGCCGCCATCACCGACCAATAAAGCTTCGGCCGGTTGGCGCCGACGATGGCGATGGTTTCGCCGCGCTTGAGGCCGAGTCCATGCAGGCCGGCGGCGTAGGCACGCACGATCTCCAGCACTTCGCGCCACGTCCAGGTCTGCCAGATGCCGAGGTCCTTGTGCCGCATCGACGGCCGCGACCCATACAAATGGGCGTTGCGCATCAACAGCTTGGGGAACGTATCCGCCGGGGCGGAGGCGTTAAGCGGCACGAGATTGACCCTCCCAGATCGCGCCGCCCGTACGGCGGTCTTGTTGCCGCGATATGAAAACACGGATGCGGGCGGGTCAAGCGCGCGGAAGGGCTAAATTATTCCGCCGCCTTGAGAAACTGCGCGGCGCCGGAGGCGAACTGCTCGCGCAAGACCGCTTCCTCGGCCTTGGCGGCTTTCAGATGCCGCGCCTTGACCGGGCCGAAACCGCGGATTTTTTCGGGGATGGCGGCCAGCGCTACCGCGGTGGCGTGATTGTCGGGCGTCAGACGGGCGGCGATGTCGTCCAGCAGCGCGACGTAGTCAGCAATCAGCCTGCGCTCGGTCTTGCGCTCGGCCGTATAGCCGAACGGATCGAAGGGCGTGCCGCGCAGGAACTTGAACCTGGCCAGCACGGCAAAAACCGTGAGCATCCATGGCCCGAATGACATCTTCTTCGGTTCGCCGCTATTGGGGTCGCGCCGCGCCAGCAGCGGCGGCGCCAGATGGAATTCGAAGCGCAGCTTGTCGCCGTCGAATGTGCTTCTCACGCGCTCGACGAACGCGGTGTCGGTATAAAGCCGCGCCACCTCGTATTCGTCCTTGTAGGCCATCAGCTTGAACAGATAGCGCGCCACGGCTTCGGCGAGCCCGCCCATGCCGGGCGCCTTTTCGGCCTCGGCCGCCTGCATCTTCTCGACCAGCCGGAGATAGCGCCGCGCATAGCGCTTGCTCTGATAGGCGGAGAGGAACGCGACGCGGCGCTCCACCGTTTCGGCGAAGCTCTGCGACAGCCGCAGCGAGTCGTTGTCCTCCTGCGGCTTCGGCGCAACCAGCGCCTCGACCGCGGCAGGATCGGCCGCGGCGCGGCGGCCGTAACGGAACGCCGCGATGTTCATCGGCACCGCCTCGCCGTTCATCTCGATGGCGCGCTCGACGGCTTCCGCCGACAGCGGCAGCGCGCCCATCTGGAAGGCGTAACCGAGCATGAACATGTTGCCGCCGATGGAGTTTCCCAGAAGCGCGGTCGCAAGCCTGCTGGCGTCGATGAAATTGCTGCGGCCGGCGCCGGCGGCGCTTGTGATGGCGCGCTTGAGCCGTTCGGTCGGCAGCGAATAGTCGGCGTTGCGGGTGAAGTCGCCCGGCAGGAATTCGGCGGTGTTGACGATGACGCGCGTGTTGCCCGGCTTGATGGCGCTCAGCACTTTCTTGTTGCCGGCCACGACAATGTCGCCGCCCAGCACCAGATCCGCGCCCGAGGCCGCGACCCGGATGGCATGAATGTCGTCCGGCGTATTGGCGATGCGGATATGGCTGTAGACCGCGCCGCCTTTCTGCGCGAGACCCGCCATGTCGATGACGCCGACGCCCTTGCCCTCGATGTGCGCCGCCATGCTGACAATGCCGCCGATGGTGACGATGCCGGTGCCGCCGATGCCGGTGACGATGACGCTGTAGGGATGGTTGAGCAGTGGCACGCTCGGCGCCGGCAGTTCCGGCCATTCGCCCGGCAGCGCCACGCCCTCGCCTTTCCTGAGCTTGGCGCCATGCACCGTCACGAATGACGGGCAGAAGCCGTTCACGCAGGAATAATCCTTGTTGCAGCTCGACTGATCGATGGTGCGTTTGCGGCCCCATTCGGTCGCCAGCGGCTGCACCGAAACGCAATTGGATTTGACGCCGCAATCGCCGCAGCCTTCGCAGACCAGATCGTTGATGATCACGCGCTTGTCCGGGTCGGGGAAAGTGCCGCGCTTGCGGCGGCGGCGCTTTTCCGCGGCGCAGGTCTGATCGTAGATGAGAACGCTGACACCCGGCGCCGTGGTCATGTCGCGCTGCACGGCGTCGAGTTCGTCGCGATGATGCACGGTCAAACCGCGCGGCCAGTCGGTACCCTTGGCGTATTTCCAGGGCTCGTCGGTGACGACCACGACGCGGCTGGCGCCTTCGGCCGCCACCTGGCGCGCGATCTGATCGACCGTGAGCCCGCCGTCATTGGCTTGGCCGCCGGTCATGGCGACGGCGTCGTTGAAAAGTATCTTGTAGGTCATCTTCACGCCGCTCGCGATCGCGGCGCGGATGGCGAGATAACCGGAGTGATTATAGGTGCCGTCGCCCAAGTTCTGGAACACGTGCGGACGCGTCGAGAACGGCGCCTCGCCGATCCAGTTGGCGCCCTCGCCGCCCATTTGCGTGAAGCCCAGCGTCTCGCGGTCCATCCATTGCGCCATGAAGTGGCAACCGATGCCGGCATAGGCGCGGCTGCCTTCCGGCACGCGGGTCGATGAATTGTGCGGACAGCCCGAGCAGAAATAAGGCACGCGCAACGCCACATCGGACGTTTCCGCCAGCGCGCGCTGCGCCGATTTCAGCCGCGTCACGTTGGCGGCAAGCTCGTCATTGGGCGCGTAGCGCATCAGCCGCTCGCCGATGGCGACCGCGACGTCGTTGGGATCGAGCGCGCCTTTCACCGGAAACAGCCAGTTGCCCTGCTCGTCCTTCTTGCCGATACAGACCGGCTGATTGGCGGTGCCGTAGAGTTCCTCGCGCACCTGCACTTCGATCAGCGAACGCTTCTCCTCGACCACGATGATGAGATCGAGGCCTTGCGCGAAATCCAGAAGTTCCTGACGCGGGATCGGCCAGACACAGGCGATCTTGAACAGCCGTAAACCGACGTCGTTACACCTGACTTCGTCGAGGCCAAGTTCGTCGAGCGCCTGGCGCACGTCGAGATAGGATTTACCCGTGGTGATGATGCCGACCTTGGGCGCGCGGCCGCCGGTCGTGATCATGCGGTTGAGCTTGTTGGCGCGCACGAAAGCCAGCATGGCGTCGCGCTTGAAATCGTGCAGGCGCGCTTCCTGGCCCAGAATCGTGTCGACCAGGCGGATATTGAGCCCGCCCTCGGGCAGCCTGAGATCGGTGGGCGTGACGATCTTCAGGCGGTCGAGCGAGCCGTCGGCGACGCCGGTGGATTCAACCGTCTCATGCATGCATTTGAGCGCGGCCCAGGTGCCGGTATAGCGCGACATGGCCCAGCCGTAGAGCGCATAGTCGATGATCTCCTGCACGCCGGCCGGATTGAGAATCGGCATCATCACGTCGACGAAATGGAATTCGGACTGGTGCGCGGTGGTGGAGGATTCGGCGGTGTGGTCGTCGCCCATCAACGCCAGCACGCCGCCGTTCTTCGATGTGCCGGCGAGATTGGCGTGACGGAAAACGTCGCCGGACCGGTCGACGCCCGGGCCCTTGCCGTACCAAAGACCGAACACGCCATCGAACTTGCCCTCGCCGCGCAACTCCGCCTGCTGCGTGCCCCAGAGTGCGGTGGCGGCCAGTTCCTCGTTGAGGCCGGGCTGGAACTTGATGTCGGCCCTGCTGAGCGGCAGGGCGGCGCGGATGAATTGCTGGTCGAGGCCGCCGAGCGGCGAGCCCCGATAGCCGGTCAGGTATCCGCCGGTATTGATGCCGGCCGCCTTGTCGCGCGCCTTCTGCATCAGGCAGGCACGAATCAAGGCCTGATAGCCGGTCACGAGCACGTGCGACTGGTTCAGGTCGTATTTGTCATCGAGGCTGACGGGTCGAAGCGTCATGAAGGACCTTGGCACCGCGGCAGTTCGAGATTGCGCCCGTGCCTTCTCATATAGGCTCGCGGCAGCGGACGCAAAGCCGTGAGCGCTCTAAAAGCTCGCACCGCCGGGACCACCGGTCAATTTCGTAATCGGGACATGGTGTAGAACGATATTTCGGCAAAGGGCAGCGCCACGCATTTTGGCGCAATGCACATTAACCGGACCCCGGCTGTTCACCGGCACGCCGTTCGGCTTTCATGGCCGCCTCGACGACTCGTGGGGGAAGCCGGGTGGCGAACCAGACCGCGCAATACGACTTGCTGATCGCCGGCTGCGGCCCGGTCGGCGCGATGGCGACGAATCTTCTCGGCCGCGCCGGTCTGCGCACGCTGGTGGTCGAACGCGAGCGGGAGCCCAACGCCCAGCCGCGCGCGGTCCATATCGACCACGAGATCATGCGGCTGTTCCAGAACGTCGGCCTGAGTTTGGCGTTGCTGCCGCTGTTCCGGGTGGGGCAAGGCCACATCCACATCGGCGCAGACGGCGGCGTCATCCGCTACTTGGGCACCGCCGGCCTGCACAGGAAATTCGGCTGGGCCAACGATTATTTCTTCTA
>DASWPX010000191.1:0-8471 GCA_036398395.1 Pseudolabrys sp.
GACCAGAGGCCAATGAACCACAGCATCGCCGAGAACTTCATGCGCTCGGCAAATGCACCCGCGATCAGCGCCGGAGTGATGATCGCGAAGTTCATCTGGAAGCACATATAGACAGTCTCAGGAATCGTCGCGGCCAGCGGGTTTGGAGTACCGATGCCGGTGGAGATATCGCTGAGGATGCCTTGCAGGAACAGGCGGCTGAACCCGCCGATATACGGCGAGCCCGGTGTGAACGCCATGGTGTAGGTCAGACAGGCGTAGATGATCGTCACCATGCAAGTGATGGCGAAGCTGGTCATCACGGTGTCACCCACGTTCTTCTTGCGCACCATGCCGCCGTAGAACAGGGCGAGGCCCGGTACGGTCATCATGAGCACCAGAGCCATGGAGGTGAGCATCCAAGCAGTGTCGCCCGAGTTAGGCGTACACTTCTCGAGCACTGCTTTCTTGGGATCCGGATCGTTGGCGCAAGCCGGCGGCGGAGCCGGCGGGGTGGCAGGTGCAGCGGCCGCAGGTGCGGGCGCCGCGCCGGGGGCCGGTGCCTGAGCATACGAAGCGTCGAACGACGCAATGCTCAGAAAGAGGCCGAGCAGAACTCCTAAGGCGAGAGCCAAAAGTCCCGCACGGGAGGTTTTCTTCAACGTCATGGTCTAACTCCTGTCCGTATTGTTTGTGCGGGTGACTAAAGCGCTGCGGCGTCGGTCTCGCCGGTGCGGATGCGTACGGCTGAATCCAGACCGAAGACAAAGATTTTGCCGTCGCCGATCTGTCCGGTTTTTGCTGCCCCGGTGATGGCTCCGACGACCTTGTCGACCTGGGTTGCTGCCACAGCGACTTCCACCTTGATCTTCGGGAGGAAGCTCACCGCATACTCGGCCCCACGGTAGATTTCCGTGTGACCCTTTTGACGCCCGTAACCTTTGACCTCGGTAACGGTCAGTCCTTGCACGCCGATGGAGGTCAGAGCGTCGCGAACCTCGTCGAGCTTGAAAGGTTTAATAATGGCCATGACGATTTTCATGGATTCGATCCCCGCTTGAGCCCGTTTTACGTTCACGCAGTGCGGGCGGTTTCACTGAGCCGGGCCCCCGAAGCTTGCTTCGCAGGCATGACCGGGGAAATAGAATCAAACGCCGTGCCAGATGCCCGCAAGCGGCCTATCCGGCTGATTCGATGGATGAAATTCAGTAGGCCAATGGCCGATCTAATTACCATGCCGGGCTGCTGCTCAAAGAGACAGCAAGACCGGGGGTGTCTGCTCAATAAATAATCAGTGACAAAGCTTTGACGCAATCAGCCGCCGCCGGTGAGCCGGCGCGTATACCTTTGGCTAATAAATCGGAATTGCAGAACCCTCCGGCGCTCGCCTCAACGACGCGCCAGGGTCCGCGAAACAATCGCCCAGCCCTAGAGTGCGTTGTCGTCGGTTTCGCCGGTGCGGATTCGCAGGGCGCGGTCAATCGGCGTGACGAGGATTTTTCCGTCGCCGATCTGGCCGGTCTTGGCGGCGGCGCTGATCGTGGCCACTGCCGCGTCGAGCCGGTCGTCTGCGACGGCGACCTCGACGCGCAGTTTGGGCAGGAAATTGATGGCGTATTCGGAGCCGCGGTAGATTTCCATATGCCCTTTCTGACGGCCGAAGCCTTTGACCTCGGTCACGGTCATGCCGTGAATGCCGAGCCCGGTCAGGGCGTCGCGGACCTCGTCGAGTTTGAACGGTTTGATGACGGCGATAACCAGTTTCATGATGCTTCCTTCCGGAATTCTCTTTCAGGCGTCACTTAATCCTAGATCATTATGACAGTCATCGTCCCGCTTGTACCGGTCTATTCAGGGTTTTTGCGCGGGCGTGGCGAGACCGAGGTCGGTGACGGCTTGCGGGAACACCGCGCGGGCCTGGGGCCTGGTCATGCCCGGCACGATGCGGCGGTCATATAGCACCGTCAGAATCGAGCGGTCGTAGACCGACAGATAGCCGACCATGCGTGTTTGATTGAGCGTGGTCCACGGATTGCGTTGGTCGTGGTTCGACAGGCCGAAGGCGTGCAGTAGCTCGTGATAGGCGCAGTCGAGAAACACGGCGTCGCCCTTGTCGACGATGATGAAAGAAACCGAGTGCAGGATTTCGCCTTCGGGACTCGATTTCACGCTGGTCATGCATTGCGGATTGGTGCGCGCGACGAACGTGCTGGCGACTTGGACGCCGAAGGCGGCGCGCAGCGCCGACTTGAAGTCCTTCTCGTCGATCAGGCGAATTTCGATGTCCGCCGGCGCCGCGGCGGACGCGAGGCTCAAATGCAGATCGGGCACCTTGCGGGCATATTCATCGACGACGCGCGCCATCGCCGCGCTGCGGTCGACGCTGCCGCCGGCAACGACCGCCGCGCGGATCGGATGATCGAAGCGGCGGATGCCGCGCGGCGCCGCGCCGATGCGCAAATCGGAACCGAAAGCGAGCGCCAGAAATCCACGCTGCAGTTCGGCCACCGAGAAGCGGGTATATTCGGCGGGCGCGCCGTCGAACGCGCCGGCCGGCGCGGGCTGTATCCCCGAGGCGGCCAAAACGTTCGTCGGGGCGACGATCAGAAAAATCAGAATCGCGCCCAATCGCTTCATATTTTTAACTAGGTTGCGCGGCGCAGGCGCACAAGGCCTTCCTGCGCCACCGAGGCGACCAGGGTTCCGTCCTGCTTGAATATCAGTCCGCGCGCAAAGCCGCGCGAGCCGTGCAGGTTGGGCGAGTCCTGCGCGAACAGCAGCCATTCGTCGGCGCGGAACGGGCGGTGCAGCCACAGCGCATGATCGAGGCTGGCGGCCATGAATTCCTTTTCGAACAGCGTTCGGCCATGCGGCACCAGCGCGGTGTCGAGCAGCCCCATGTCGGAGGTATAGGCCAGCACGCAGCGATGAATCGCCGGATCGTCCGGCAACCGGCCGGTGGCTCTGATCCAGACATGGAATTTGCCGTCGGGAAATTTCTTGCCGAGATAGCGTTCGAATTCGACCGGGCGCAATTCGATCGGCCGCTCGCGCTCGTAGTAGCGCCGCACCGGATCCGGCATGGTCGGCAATATCTTCTCGCGCACTTCCGCTTCGCTCGGCAGACTGTCCGGCCCCGGCACGTCCGGCATCTTGGCCTGATGATCGAGGCCCTGCTCGTCCACATGGAACGACACCAGCATGGAGAAGATCGGGTGGCCATGCTGGCGCGCGGTGACGCGGCGGGTGGTGAAGCTGCCGCCGTCGCGCATGCGGTCGACGTCGTAGATGATCGGAATCTTGGGATCGCCCGGCAGCAGGAAATAGGCGTGCATGGAATGCGGCGGCCGGCTGCCATCGACGGTGCGGATGGCCGCGACCAGCGCCTGGCCGACCACCTGGCCGCCGAAAACGCGCTGCCAGCCGACCTGCGGCGAGTTGCCGCGGAACAGATTCAGGTCCAGTTGCTCAAGATCGAGGATGGTGAGGAGGTCTTGGACGGCGTCGGACATGAGCGCGTACCGGCATCGGTTAAAGTATCCGCACAACCTGCTATGCTCGGACGTAATTTACAAGGAACCGCCATGGTGAAAGCGCATCACAAAACCGGCCTGGTGATCGGCGGCGCGGGCTTTGCCGGACTGGCACTCGGTATCGCGCTGCGCCAGGGCCTGGGTGACAGTTTTGCCGTGACGGTGGTCGATCCGGCGCTCGGCGCGGCTCAGTCGAAGGACCCGCGCGCTTCCGCGATTGCGGCCGCCGCGCGCCGGCTGTTCGAGGCGATCGGCGTCTGGCAGGCGGTCGAGGCCGAGGCGCAGCCGATCCTCGACATGGTGGTCACGGATTCAAAACTCGACGACGTCGTGCGTCCGACTTTTCTCACCTTCGGCGGCGAAGTGGAAGAGGGCGAGCCCTTCGCGCATATGATCGAGAACCGGCACCTCATCGACGCGCTGGTGAGCAAGGCGAAAGAGCTCGGCGTCGATCTGCGCGCCGGTTCGGTCGGCGGATTCGAACACGCGCCGAACGCCATTGACGTGGCGCTGGCGGACGGCGAGATAATTTCCGCGCGCCTGCTGGTCGGCGCCGACGGCGCGAAGTCGAAAATCCGCGAGACCGCCGGTATTGCTTCGCATGGGTGGAATTACGATCAGTCGGCGATCGTCATGACCGTTGGTCATGAACGCGATCATAATGGCCGCGCGGAAGAGCACTTCCTGCCCGCCGGGCCGTTCGCGATCCTGCCGCTGACGGGCAAACGCGTGTCGATCGTTTGGACCGAGACCGCGCGCGAGGCGGAACGTATTCTCGCGCTGCCGGACGGCGAATTCCACGACGAGCTGGAAAAACGCTTCGGCCTGCATCTCGGCGATCTCGAAGTCATGACCAAGCCGCGCGCCTTTCCGCTTGGCCTGTTCACCGCGCGCGCCTTCATCGCTGAACGGCTGGCGCTGGTCGGCGACGCCGCGCACATCATTCACCCCATCGCCGGGCAAGGGCTCAACATGGGTCTGCGCGACGTGGCGGCCCTGGCCGAAGCGATCGCCGACGCCGCGCGGCTCGGGCTCGATATCGGCGCGCCGGACGTGCTGGAGCGCTATCAGCGCTGGCGGCGTTTCGACACCATGACCATGGGTGCCGCCACCGACGGCTTGAACCGGCTGTTCTCGAACAGCAACGACGTGCTGCGCCTGGCGCGGGATGTTGGCTTGGGCCTGGTCGAGCGCATGCCGGCGCTCAAGCGCGTGTTCATCCGCGAGGCGGCGGGTTTCACCGGCGAGGTGCCGAAGCTGCTGAAGGGCGAAGCGCTTTAGGAAAGCGGAATGCTTCCCACATGATCCTGGAAGGCCTTGCGCGACGAGATCGCGGCGAACCAGCGCTCGAGATTGGGCGTCGCCGGACGGCCCGGCACCAGTTGCCGGTAGCGATAGGTCATCACGCCGACCGGAATGTCGCCGTAGGAGAATGACGGGCCGGCGAGGTATTCGGTCTTGCCGAGTTGCTTGTCGAGGATCAGCATCGCATCGACGGTCTTGTCCTGCGAGGTCTTGATCGCCGCCATGTCGCGCTTTTCCGGCGGCGTGCGGATCAGGCCCCAGAAGGCGGGCGTGATCGCGGGTCCGACGATCGACAACTGCCAGTCCATCCATTGATGCGCGAGCGCGCGCTGCTTCGGATCCTTCGGTTCGATGACGCCGTTCTTGTCGTACTTGCCGGCGAGATAACGCACCACGGAATTGGATTCCCACAGCGTGAAGCCGTCTTCTTCTTCAAGCGTCGGCACCAGCGCGTTCGGGTTCATGGCCAGATATTTCGGCTCCTTGGTCTGGCCATAGATGCCGCCGACGTCGATACGATTGACTTCGAGCGCCAGTTCGCCGACCGCCCACATCGCCTTCTGCACATTGGATGAAGTGTTGCGGCCCCACATTTTGATCATTGTTGTTTCCTTCCCATGCCGTCGCTTTTGTTTTTCTTGTCATTGCCGGGCTTGACCCGGCAATCCATCGCTTTTGCAAAATGATGGATGCGCGGGTCAAGCCCGCGCATGACGGCCGAGGGTTCTACTCCAGCCGGCGCGCCTCTTCCGGCAGCATGATCGGTATGCCGTCGCGGATCGGATAAGCGAGCTTCGCTTTGCGCGAGATCAGTTCCCGCTTGGCCGCGTCGTATTTCAGCGGCCCCTTGGTCAGCGGACAGACCAGGATTTCCAGGAGCTTGGGATCGACGCCGTCGGCGGGACGTTCGGTAGGGATCGTGGGCATTGGCGTTTCCTTCGTCATGCCCGGCTTTATGCCGGGCATCCACGTTTTGCAGCGTACAGTACAGTAAAGACGTGGATGGCCGGGACAAGCCCGGCCATGACGCATTTGTCACTGCAACTGCGGCTCGCCCTCGATGTTCTTCTTGGCGAGTTCGATCTCGGTGATTGCCACCAGCAGTTCGGCGCGGGTCTTTAAGTCCGGCGCTTCCAACAGCGCCTGCTTTTCCGGGGCGCCATAAGGCGACATCATCGACAGCGCGTTGACCAGGGCTTCGTTCGGCGCCTTGTCGATGTCTTCCCAGTCGGCCTTCAGGTCGTTGGCCTTCATGAAATCCTTGAGCGCGTGCAGCAGCCCCTTGCGGTCGACCGCGTCCTCGCCCTTGCGCGCGACAAAGTCGTCGGCGAAGGGCGCATAGGTGACGCGGCATTGCCGGTAGGCGGTGTTGGCGGTCAATTCCTCCTCGACACGGAAGCGCGCCACGCCGGTGAGTTCGAGCAGATAGCGGCCGTCGCCGCTCTCGGCCAGTTGCGTGATGCGGCCGACGCAGCCAATCTTGTAGAGTGGCGGGTTGTTGGCGGGACCGGAATGCGCGGGGTCGGGCTGTATCATGCCGATCAGACGATGACCGTCGCGCAACGCGTCGTCGATCATCGCCAGATAGCGCGGCTCGAAAATATTCAATGGCATCTGCCCGCGCGGCAGCAGCAGCGCGCCCGGCAGCGGAAAGACCGGGATCGTGCCCGGCAGATCGATCGGTCCGCGATATTCGGCGTTCATCGGCATGGCCGAATTACGAAAACAAAATCGACGACAGCCGCTTGCGGCCGTCGAGCGTGGCTTCGTCGGCCGGGCCCCAGGCCTCGAAGAACTGCACCAGTTGCTTGCGGGCGCCGTCCTCGTTCCATTTGCGGTCGCGCCTGACGATCTCAAGCAGATGATTGGCGGCGGCCGCGCGCTTGCCGCCGGCGCTGAGCGCCACGGCAAGATCGAAGCGTGCCTGATGATCGAGCGGATTGGCGGCGACCTTGCGCTCCAATTCGTCGATGGGGCCGACCAGCTTGGCCTGCTCGGCGACGTCGAGCGCGGCGCGCGCGGCAGCGACCGGGGCTTCGTTGCGTTTGGCTTCCGGCACCAGATCGAGCGTTTGTTTGGCTTTGCCGAGCGCGCCGGTCATTACATAACAGCGCGCGAGCCCGGCGAGCGCAGCGACGTTGGCGCCATCTTGCGCGACCAGTTGTCCGTAGAGATTGGCGGCGCCGGCCGCGTCGCCCGCGGCGAGCGCTTCGTCGGCGAGCTTGAGAAAATCCGGCTCGTCGCCGGCAATCTTGCCTTTGGTCAGGCGTTCGAGAAATGCGACCACCTGACTCTCGGGCAGCGCGCCCATGAAGCCGTCGACCGGCTGGCCGTTGGCGAATGCGATCACCGCCGGGATCGACTGGATGCCCATCTGTCCGGGAATGTCCGGATGCTTGTCGATGTCCATCTTGACTAGCTTGACCTTGCCCTTGGCCGCCTTCACCGCCTTTTCCAAAATCGGTGTGAGCTGCTTGCAGGGTCCGCACCACGGCGCCCAGAAATCCACCAGCACCGGCTGGCGCTTGGATTCCTCGATCACGTCCTTGACGAAGCCTTGCGTGGTCGTGTCCTTGACCGCCGCTTCGGGCGCCGCCGTTGTAGCCTCACCGAATCCCAACATATTTCGCGCCTCTTGGTCCGTTTTCCGGTTCCATTGACCGTTTAAATGGGTCATCCGGCCGGCGATTGCAATCGTTAGGCGGCGTCCGGGGAAGGCTCCGATACCCGCTCGATCCGGGGCACATGGCCGGTGGATTCGAGGAATTTGACCAGATCGTCCCGCGCGATCGAGGTGGTCATGGTGTTGACCAGCGGATGGTAATTGAGCGTCGCGTGCTCCATCATCGGCGAGTCGAGCACTACGGTAACGCGGCCTTCTGTGTCGTTGATGGCGCCGAACGGCGTCACCGCGCCGGGCACAACGCCCCATACTTCCCGCAGCAGGTCGGCCGAGCCGAACGAAAACCGTCCGCTGGCGCCGAGCGTGCGGTGCAGACCCTTGAGATCGATCACAGCGTCTTCCAGCGCCACCACCAGATAAAGGGCGTTTTTCTTGTCGCGCAGGAACAGATTCTTGGTATGACCGCCGGGCACTTGGCCGCGCAGGCGCGCCGCTTGTTCGACCGTGAACACGGGCGGGTGTTTCACGGTTCCGTGCTTGATGCCGAGAGCATCGAGCGCGGCGAACAGTTCGTCGGGCGATTTGGGCATCGGTGAAGCAATCCAGCCGTAATTGGTGTTTATTTACGCGTTCGAAGCCGGGAGGATAAATCAATGCGCTTTATGCTGACTGTGGCCCTGTTCGCCGTTGCCGTGGTTTTCGGCCCGCATACCGCCCGCGCCGACGATCGGTTCCCGTGGTGCGCTGTTATATCGGTTGGCGCCGGCGAGGTGGTTTGGGACTGCCAGTATCGCACGGTAGAAGAGTGTGTACCCAATGTGCTGGCCGGCAATCGGGGTTTTTGCAATCATAACCCGCGTTATGAGGGCCCCGTGACGGCACCCCGGGCGCATCGCAAGCGCCACGTTAAGCGGTCTTAAGGCCCGGGAACGGCCATGGTTGCAATTGCCCCGGTCTATTGGCTATAGGAACGGGCTTGGCGGCCGATATCGCTAAATCGGCCAATTATCTATCGGATGCGGGTGTAGCTC
>DASWPX010000192.1:0-4936 GCA_036398395.1 Pseudolabrys sp.
CGCTGTGCATCGAGTGCGACGCCTGCGTCGACATCTGCCCGATGGATTGCATTACCTTCACGCCGAACGGCGAGGAAGCCGAGCTGCGCACACGGCTCACGGCGCCCGCTACCAATCTCGCCCAGGACCTCTATGTCCAGAACGGACTCAAGACCGGCCGCGTGATGGTCAAGGATGATTACGTCTGGCTGCATTGCGGCCTCTGCGCCGAACGCTGCCCGACCGGCGCCTGGGACATGCAGAAATTCTTGCTCGATATGACATACGCAGGGAATTCATGCCGACCGCCGCAAAGATCAGCCGCGTAAACGACTTCGTCGTTCGCTTCGCCAACGTCAACGGCTCGGGCTCCGCCAGCGCCAACGAGATGTTCGCGCGGGCGGTAATGCGCATGGGCATTCCGGTGGCGCCGCGCAACATTTTCCCCTCCAACATCCAGGGCCTGCCGACCTGGTACGAGGTACGCGTATCGGAAGAAGGCCATCTGGGCGCGCGCGGCGGCATCGATCTGATGGTGGCGATGAATCCGCAGACCTTCGACAAGGACATCGCGGCGATCGAGCCGGGCGGCTATCTGTTCTACGATTCGACCAAGGAACTGCCGGCCTCGAAATTCCGCGACGACATCACCGTCATCGGCGTGCCGCTGACCGCGATCTGCAATCGTGAATATACCGATCCGCGCCAGCGCCAGCTGTTCAAGAACATCATCTATATCGGCGCGCTCACCGCTTTGCTGGAAATGGACGTGAAGGTTGTCGAGCAGCTCATCGGAGAGCAATACAAGGGCAAGGACAAGCTCATTGCCCCGAATATCAAGGCGCTGCATATCGGCCGCGACTACGCCACGCTCAATCTCGATTGCCCGATCGGCCTGCGCCTGAAGCGGATCGACAAGGTCGGCGAGCGGATTTTCCTCGAGGGCAACAACGCCGCCGCGCTCGGCGCGGTCTATGGCGGCGCCACCGTCTGCGCCTGGTATCCGATCACGCCCTCGTCGGGCGTGGCCGACGCCTTCACGCATCACTGCGAGAAGCTGCGCAGCGAGCCCGGCACGGACCGCGCGCGCTATGCCATCATTCAGGCCGAGGACGAACTGGCTTCCATCGGCATGGTGATCGGCGCCTCATGGAACGGCGCGCGCGCCTTCACCTGCACCTCGGGGCCCGGCATTTCGCTGATGCAGGAGTTCATTGGGCTGGCCTATTTCGCGGAAATCCCGGCCGTGATCATCGACGTGCAGCGCGCCGGTCCCTCGACCGGCATGCCGACGCGCACGCAGCAGGCCGACATCATGTCCTGCGCCTATGCTTCGCACGGCGACACCAAGCACGTGCTGCTGTTTCCCGAAGATCCGACGGAGGCCTTCGACTTCGCCGCGCGCTCCTTCGATCTCGCCGACCGCCTGCAGACGCCGATTTTCGTCATGCTCGATCTCGACATCGGCATGAACCATCATCTGTCGCAGCCGCTGGTCTGGGACGAGGCCCGCACCTACGACCGCGGCAAGGTGACGACGGCCGAGGAGCTCGAAGCCGGCAAGGATTTCGGCCGCTATCTCGACGTCGACGGCGACGGCATCCCCTACCGCACTTATCCCGGCACGCATCCGACCAAGGGCTCGTTCTTCACGCGCGGCACCTCGCGCGACCGCTATGCGAAGTACACCGAGGAAGGCGCCCCTTACGTCGACAACATGCAGCGGCTGATCCGCAAGTTCGACACCGCCAAGGACCTGGTGCCGCGGCCCTTGCAGGCGGTGTCGGCCAAGCCCACCAAATACGGCGTCATCTATTTCGGCTCGACCGCGCCGGCCATGGACGAAGCCATCCACATGATCGAGGCGCGGGGGCATGCGCTCGACCGCATGCGGCTGCGCGCCTTCCCGTTCCATTCATCGGTCAACAGCTTCGTCGCCGACCACGATTTCGTCTTCGTCGTCGAACAGAACCGCGACGCGCAGATGCGCTCGCTGATCGTCAACGAATGCGGCATCGATCCGGTGCGGCTGGTGCCTATTCTGCACTATGACGGCACGCCGATCACTGCGCGCTTCATCGCCAAGGCAATCGGCGACCATCTCGAACAGCTCAAAGTGACGCCGGTGAAGGTGAACTCATGACCTATCTCGCCAAGCCGAAATTCCACCACCCCGGTCTGCCAAAGAATTCGCTCGGCTACACCCACCGCGATTACGAGGGCACGGTGTCGACGCTGTGCGCCGGCTGCGGCCACGACTCGATCACCGCCGCGATCATCCAGGCCTGCTTCGAGCTGTCGATCGAGCCGCACCGCGTCGCCAAGATTTCCGGCATCGGCTGCTCGTCGAAGACGCCGACCTATTTCCTCGGCAATTCGCACGGCTTCAATTCGGTGCACGGCCGCATGCCGTCGGTGCTGACAGGGGCCAATCTCGCCAACCGCGATCTGATCTATCTCGGCGTCTCCGGCGACGGCGACTCGGCCTCGATCGGCCTCGGGCAGTTCGCGCATTGCCTGCGGCGCGGCGTCAACATGACCTATATCGTCGAGAACAACGGCGTTTACGGCCTGACCAAGGGGCAGTTTTCCGCCACCGCCGACCGCGGCTCGAAGTCCAAACGCGGCGTCATCAACACCGACAACTCCATCGACCTGGTCGCCATGGCGCTGCAACTCGGCGCCAGTTTCGTGGCGCGCTCGTTCTCCGGCGACAAGCATCAACTGGTGCCGGTGATCAGCGCGGCGATCGCGCATAAGGGCGCGGCCTTCATCGACGTGATCTCCCCTTGCGTGGCCTTCAACAACCACGCCGGCTCGACCAAGAGCTTCGATTTCGTGCGCGAGCACAACGAGGCGGTGAACCGGCTCGACTACATGCCGAGCCGCATGCCGATCGAGGTCAAATATGAGCCGGGCACCGTGGAGGTGGTCGAGCAGCACGACGGCTCCAGGATCGCGTTGCGCAAGCTCGCCGCCGATTACGACTTGCACGACCGCACCGCGGCGATGGGCTTTTTGCAGCACCACGCCGCCAAGGGCCAGATCGTCACCGGCTTGCTCTACATGGAAAAAGATTCCGGCGACCTGCACAAGCATCTCGACACGGTCGATGCGCCGCTCAATTCGCTCGGCGAGCGCGAGCTGTGCCCGGGACAGTCCGCGCTCGACAAGTTCAACGCCAGCCTGCGGTAGGCGTCACGGCGCAGCCCTTTATGCCTCTTGTTTGGCCTTGTCCTCGTACCATGGCGCGTAAAGCACGCGGTTTGTCTCCAGGTAACTCTTGAGGCTTGAGAGAACGAGCGGCCAGCCGTTGCTGATGCTGACGAACACCTTACTGTCCTGGTCGAAGTCGTCGTGCGTGACGGTGAGCTTGACCTGGTCGCGCTGCTGCTCAAGCTCCAGCACCACGCGCGACGGCCTTTCGGCGCCATTGTGCGGCTCGTGATGGGACAGAAAGGTGTAGGACAGCCGCCGCGGCGCGTCATGCTCCAGCACCTTGCCGCTGACGATCAACGCGCCCTCGCGGTAAAATGTAACGGGCGAACCGACCTTCCAGTCCGACGTGACGGCGTTGCCGAACCAGTATTTCGCCGTGGCGTCGGTATCGGTGAGCGCCTTGAAGACCTTCTCCGGCGTCGACGCGATATAGGTCACGTAGACGAATGTCGGTTTGCTCATGACACTTTCTCCTTGAGGACAAGTTCGCCGGTTTCGAGCAGCGATTTGACGTTCGACAGGATGTGGGGCCAGCCGCCGGATACGGCACCGATGAACTTGGTGCCCTCGCCTTCCAGGCGGTGCGTGACGGTCAGCTTCACCGCATCGCCGGTTACGGGTTCGATCTCGATGGTGCAGCGGGACCAGCCTTCGGCTTTGAGTTCCGCCTTGAATTCGTTGCGCCATTTGAGAACCAGACGCCGCGGCTTGTCGATCTCGACGATCTCGCCGCTGTCGGTGACACGCCCGTCAGGAAGCACCAACCGCCAGGGAGCGCCGGCTTTCCAATCGGTTTCATGGTGAATGCCGAACCAGGTTTTGGCCGTGTATTCGGGGCTGGTCAGCGCCGCCCACACCTTGTCGGCCGACGAACGAATATATGTGACGTAGACAAAAGACGGCTTACTCATCGTACTCCCCATTTTTTGCGTCGTGGCACGAAAATCAGGCGGCGCGGCCCAGCTGCGCAATTCGCTCCGCCGTCGTTGCCTTTAGGCTTTCGCGCGCATTCATGCGGGCAAGCCACGCCACGAGATTGGCGGTTGATGCGGTGAGCGGCTGCCATTCGGGCGTTTGCGCCAGGAAATCGAGCTGCGGCGCGACCAAGAGGTCGGCCAGCGTCGCCTGCTCGCCCGCGAAGTACGGTGCACCGCCGAGCAGCCGCGATAGCTCGTTGAAAACCATGTGCGCCCGCGGCATGGCGCCGGCAACGGCGGCCTCGTCGCAAGGCTCGCCGAGAAAATGCGGGCGGATTACGCGTTGAAAGACAATGACGGTGCCGACGCCATTGAAGAGATACCAGTCGCAGATGTTCATGACCTGGTCCATCTGGGCGGCCGCACGCGGTTCGGCCGGGGTCAAGGCGGGCTGCGGCAGAATGCGATCGAGGTAACGCAGGATGGCCTGCGTCTCGTAAAGCAGAAAGCCGTCGTGCTCGAGCACCGGCACGCGTCCGAACGGGTGGCGTGAAATATGCGGCTGGCTTTTCAACGTTCCCGGCACGACCGGCGCCAGACGAGCGCGAATACCCTTCTCCACGAATGTTGCGAAGACGGCCCGGCCGTAAGGACTCCCCGGAACGCTGTGAACGATGAATTCGGAAATGTCGTTCGGCTTACTCATCACGCTTCTCCAATGCCTTCTTCATGTCGCTCAGCGCCTGAAGACGATGGCTTTCGAATTTCCCGATCCAGCGCTCGGCGAGCTCGTGGATCGGCACCGGATTGAGATAGTGCAG
>DASWPX010000193.1:0-12289 GCA_036398395.1 Pseudolabrys sp.
GCCGGCAAGCGAGGCGTACCAGACCTCGCCGTTCGGCGTCGTGGTGATGCCATAGGGCCCGGCGCCCTTGGGCGCCTTCCAGGCCTCGACCTTGCCGCTCGCCGGATCGACGCGGCCGTAGATACCGTTCTGGCCGGTGAACCAGAGAATCCCTTTGCGGTCGAAGGTCGCGGTGTTGAGGTTAGCGTCGGGAAATTCCTTCGGCAGCGGGAACAGCTTCACCGCTTTGGTCGCGGGATCGAAGCGCGCGATGGCGTTCTGACCGCCTTCTGTGATCCAGGCCGCGCGGTCGGGCCCGACGATGACACCGTGCGGCGCCGCGTCCTTGCCGAGCGGCACCTGCTGCACCCGGCCGGTCTTCGGGTCGAGGATGCCCAGCGCGCCCTGGCTCTGCGCCGTGTACCAGACTTTGCCGTCGGGCGCCGGCGCCACGTCATGCGGATGCGCGCCGCGCGTCACGTCATAATAAGTGACATCGCCGGCGGCGGCCGGATTGATGCCGAAGGCGAGCGCGGCAACGGCCGCAGCGACAATGGGCACCATGCGTTTTTTCATTCCGCCGCGTCGCGGCCCGGCGCATGCCAGCGCTCGGCCGCCGCGTCGTCGGTGCGCTTGGCGTCCACCCAGATTTTCCCGTCTGCCCTCTCGACCTGTTTCCAGAATGGCGCGCGGGTCTTGAGATAATCCATCAAGAACTCCGCCGCGGCGAACGCCGCCGCGCGATGCGACGAGGCGGCCGCCACCTTCATGATGGCCTCGCCCGGATGGATACGGCCATGGCGATGAATGACGGTCACTCCCATCAGCGGCCAACGTTCTTGTGCCTCCGCGAAGTGACGCACGATCTCAGCTTCCGCCATGCCCGGATAGTGTTCGAGCGTGAGCGCGGCGATCGGCTCGCCCGCCTCTTCGCCGCGGCATATGCCGGTGAATGTCACCAGCGCGCCGATGTCGGTGCGCCCGCGCGTCAGCCTGGACGCCTCGGCCGCGGCGTCGAACGGCTCGCGCTGGATGCGCACGGTTGAAATCCCGGTCATGGCTTTGTCCTGAGCATGATCTTATCCGAAAACCGGTTCCCACTTTTCGGGATCATGCTCTAATGTAGCGTGCCTTGTGCGGGCGCGCTATCCGCCGGTCATCGGCGGGAAAAACGCGATTTCGCCCGCGCCCTTGATGGACGTCTGCGGCTGCACGTGCGTCCGGTCGATCGCCGCGCGGATCACCTTGGGATTATCGAAGGCATGGGCATATTCCTCGCCGCGCGAGGCCAGCCACGTCATCAAATCGGCCACCGTGGAAACCTCGCCCGGCACCGCGACGTCTTCCTCGAGCTTGCCGATACGTTCGCGCACCCAGGCGAAATATCGAAGTTTCATTCGTCGATCATATAACGCAGTCCGGCGCGTAAATAGTCCCAGCCGGTATAGAGCGTCACGATCGCCGACAGCCACAACAGCGTGATGCCGATCTGCACGGTTTGCGGCAGCACTTTTTCGCCGGCCTCGCCCGCGATCAGGAAGCCGATGGCGACCAGTTGGCCGAGCGTCTTCCATTTGGCGAGCCGCGTCACCGGCACGCCAACCCGCAGCTCGGCGAGAAACTCACGCAGGCCGGACACGAGGATTTCGCGGCATAAAATGATGACCGCGGCGAGCAGCGTCCAGCCGCGGATGGTTTCCTCCGCCGCCAGCATCAGCAAGCACGACGCCACCAGGAGCTTGTCGGCGATCGGGTCGAGCATGCGGCCGAGCGAGGATTGCTGGCCCCAGATGCGGGCGAGATAGCCGTCGAGGATGTCGGTGACGCCGGCGGCGATGAAGACCGCCAGCGCCAGCCAGCGCAGCCACAGCGCCCCGTCGAAGATGTTCTGCCAATACAACAGCCCCACCACCACCGGCACGGCGGCAATGCGCGCATAGGTCAAAATATTCGGCAGCGCGAGCGGACGCGCCGGCAGCTTGCTGGAACTCGCGGAATTCATGCGTGAAAGGAACACCCGCGCGGGGGCAAGGTCAATCCGCCCCGCGCGGATTGTTCCCCGCTGATTAGTCGATCGGCGGCTTCGGCCACTTGGCCTGCCCCGCTTCCATGACGAATGTCTGGTCCAGCGAATACCACTCGCCTTTCACGTCGCCCGCCGGGGCCGGGCCGTCATGGCGGACATAGTCGCCGATCAGCGCGCGGGTGACGCCGAACTGCACGTCGGTCTCCAGCTTGTCGTCGTCATTGACGTAGATCTGCGAGATCAGCGTCTTGAAGCCTTGCTTGAAGATCAGGAAATGCAGATGCGCCGGCCGGAAATTGTGCCGGTGGGCGGCGCGCAGCAGATCGCCGACCGGGCCTTCGATCGGAATGGGGTAGCCCGCCGGCTTGACGCTCCGGAAACCGAAATGGCCTTTGGCGTCGGTCATGAACTTGCCGCGCAGGTTCATGTCGGCCTGCTTGGGGTCCTGCTGCTCGTAGAAGCCTTCCGGCGAGGAATGCCAGACGTCGACTTCGGCGCCGGCGATCGGATTGCCCTTGGTGTCCTTGACCAGACAATTGACGAACAGCGCCGGGCCCGGCGTCGGCGAGCGGATGATCGAAGCGCCGTTTTCGGTGGCTGGCGAATTCATGCGCCAGAACGGCCCCAGCAGATTGGCCGTGGTTTCGGTCTGGCCGTTATTGCCGTTGTTGAGCAGGCAGACCAGCGCCGAGAAGCCGAGCGAGCCGGACATCAACACGACTTCGTTATGAGTGGCGTCGGAAAGCTGGCCGAGCTTGGCGACGATCTGCGCGCCCTGCTGGAATTCCTCTTCGGTCAGGTGAATGTCGCGCGCAAAAGCATGCAGGTGCTTGACCAGCGAGGCGACGATGTCGCGCAGGCGCGCGTCGTCGATGGTCTTGTAGGCATCCACCACGACCGGGGTGACGTCTTCTTGGCCCTTGATGATCATTTCCCTATTCCCATTTTCGTTGGCGCTATTTGGCCGCCTGTTCGTGGAAGAACTCATATATCTTTCGCGCGGTTTCCGCATTAATTCCGGATACATTCGACAGGTCGGACAGCGACGCCCGCTCGATGGCTTTCACAGTGCCGAAATGGTGCAGCAAGGCCCGCTTGCGCGTGGGCCCAATGCCGGGGATTTCCTGCAAGCCGGCCTCGCGAATATCCTTCTTGCGCCGGGTGCGGTGGGACCCGATGGCGAAGCGGTGGGCCTCGTCGCGCAACCGTTCGACGAAGTAAAGCAGGGGATCGCGTGGCGGCAGCTTGAACGGTGTGCGCCCCGGCATGAAAAACGTCTCGCGGCCGGCGTCGCGGTCGGGACCCTTGGCGATCGAGACGACGGGGAGATAGTGCAGCCCCAACTCGCCCAACATTTCGGTTGCCACCTTGAGCTGCCCCTGCCCACCATCGATCAAAATCAGGTCGGGCCAAATGGCATCATCGGCGTCGAAGTCGATCATATCCACTAATCCTGTTGCTGCCGTCGCTTCGTCGCCAGTCGCGTTCTCTTCCCTCCCCCCTTGAGGGGGAGGGATAGGGAGGGGGGTAATTCCTTCCTCAAGAAGATGTTGCTTACCCCCCTCCCGCCCAGCTTCGCTGGCCGACCTCCCCCTCAAGGGGGGAGGTGAAGAAGAAACGCGCGGGCTTTCCTCGATCAGCCGCTTGAAGCGCCGCTGCAACACCTCGCGCAACATGCCGTAATCGTCGCCCGGCGCAAGCTCGGTCGAGCGGATATTGAACTTGCGGTACTGGTTCTTGCGGAAGCCCTCCGGCCCCGCGACCACCATGGCGCCGACCGCGTTGGTGCCGCCGATATGGCTGTTGTCATAGACCTCGATGCGGCGCGGCTCGCGCGGCAGTCCGAAGGTTTCGGTCAGCGCCCTGAGCAACCGCTGTTGCGACGAGGTCTCGGCCAACTTGCGCGCCAGCGCCTCCCGCGCGTTGGCCAGTGCATGCTGCACCAGGTCCTTGCGTTCGCCACGCTGCGGCACGCTGACCTCGACCTTGCGGTCGATCTTTGTGCACAAAGCCTCGGCCAGCAATTCGCGTTCCTCGAAGTCATGCGACACCAGCACCAGCCGCGGCGGCGGCTTGTCGTCGTAGAACTGCGCCATGAAGGCACCAAGCACGTCGGCCGGCCCCAGTGTGCGGTCGGCTTTCGGGAAATAGGCCCGGTTGCCCCAGTTCTGCCCGGTGCGGAAAAAAAACACCTCGACGCAACTATAGCCGCCGGCCTGATGCAGCGCGAAGACGTCGGCCTCCTCGATGGTGCGCGGATTGATGCCCTGATGCGACGTGATCGCCGACAGCGCCGCCAGCCGGTCGCGATAGATCGCCGCCCGCTCGAAATCCAGCGCGTTCGACGCCGTCTCCATTTCCGCCGCCATCTCCTTGTGCACCGCCTGGCTGCGGCCGGACAAAAACTCGTTTGCCTCGCGGACCAGTTCGGAATAGCCGGTGAAGTCAATCTCCTGCGTGCAAGGCGCCGAACAGCGCTTGATCTGATAAAGCAAGCACGGCCGCGTCCGGGCCTCGAAATAAGAATCGGAACATGAGCGCAACAGAAACGCGCGCTCGAGCGCGTTGATGGTGCGGTTGACCGCGCCCGCATTGGCGAAAGGCCCGTAGTATTGTCCCTTGCGCGTGCGCGCCCCGCGATGTTTCAGGATCTGCGGCGCCCAGTGGTCCGACGTGATCAGGATATAGGGAAACGATTTGTCGTCGCGCAGCAGCACGTTGAAGCGGGGCCGCAACCGCTTGATCAGGTTGGCTTCGAGCAACAGCGCTTCGGTCTCGGTCGCCGTCGAAACGAACTCCATCGTCACGGTCGCCGCGATCATGCGGGTGATGCGGCTGTCGTGGCCGACCGGTCGCGCATATGACGTCACGCGCTTCTTTATGTTTTTCGCTTTGCCGACGTAGAGCACTTCGCCCTTCGCATCGATCATGCGATAGACGCCCGGCGCCGAGGGGGCGTGCTTGACGGCACGCGCGACGGCCGCGCGGCCGGCCTTGAGCGTGCCGGCCGGTGCCTCGTTCAAGTCCAATTCGGGCAGCGAGGATTCTTCTTCGTCCTCGCGAAGCTCGCTGGCCGGATCGATGTCTTTGGGCGTGCCGTTCATAGCGGGAAGATATAGCTATTTTTAACGCGCGCTACTCCTGCACGTCGCTGTCCGCAGTCCGCCAGGCCAGATGCTGGCCGCCATCGACCGCGATGGTCACGCCAGTGACGCTTTGCGCCTGCGCCAGATAAAGCACCGCCGCGGCGACCTCCTCGGGCGCAGGTCCCCGCTGCAACGGCAGGCTCTCCGCCTGCGCCGCAAATTCGGCGGCGGACTGACGCGGGCTTGGCAGGGTCGGGCCTGGCGCGACCGCATTGACCCGCAGGCGGGGCGCAAGGCCCTGCGCCAAAGTAACGGTCGCCGCATGCAGCGCGCTTTTGCTCAAGGTGTAAGATAAAAACCGCGGCGTCGGCTTGAGCACGCGCTGGTCCACGATGTTGACGATCGAGACGTCCGCTCCCGGCGGCGCCTGCGCGGCAAAGGCCTGCGCCAGAAACAGCGGCGCCGCCAGATTGACCGCCATGGTGCGCTCGTATCGCGCGCGCTCAAGCGTCTCGATGTCGTCCGGCTCGAACTCGCCGGCGTTATTGACCAGGAGCGTGAGCGGACCGAAAGCGCCGGCCGCCGGAACGAGGCCGCGCACTGCATCGCTGTCGGCGAGATCGGCGAGCACCACCGCGGCACGTCCGCCCGCGGCCACGATTTCCCCGGCGAGCGCCTCGGCTTCGGCGCGGGAATCTTTGGCGTGCAGCACCACGGCGTAACCGGCGCGCGACAGCGTAAGCGCAATGGCGCGGCCGATGCGCCGTCCCGCGCCGGTGATCAACGCCGCGCACGTATGTTTCTTGCCGTCAGCCATTGCAAATAGTTCCAGCCCCGCGCGTTATAGTAAATAGAATCTGAGCAGGCATAGTGAATCTATTTTAAGGACGTTGGCGTCGGCTAACGGTTCCTTAGGGATAAGACTTGCTGATGCTTACCAATTCATAACCGCTTAACTTAAAAGGCGCGATAAATCTTCCACGAATATGGCGAGCTTTCGCTGAGTGGAGAGTAAAATGAAGAAGGCAATTCTGGCGATGACGTTGACGGCCATGACCGCCGCCGCAGGCCCGGCCGCCGCCGCCGATCTTCAGCGCGGGCCCTACTCGGCGGCACCCATCGACATGCGCGTTTATAACTGGGCCGGGTTCTATGCCGGCGCCAATGTCGGCTACGACTGGGGCAAGATCACCAATTCCGCCCTCGAGCCGACCGGTTTCGCCGGCGGCCTGCAAGCCGGCTACAATTTCCAGAGCGGCCAGTTCGTGTTCGGCGCCGAAACCGACATTCAGGCCACGAGCGCCAGCGATACATTTGCCGCTTTCAAATTTTCCAATCCGTGGTTCGGCACCGTGCGCGGCCGCGCCGGTTACGCTTTAAACAACGTCCTGTTCTATGGCACGCTCGGTGTCGCTTATGGCGACATCAAAGGCGAGTTGCCCGGCGTTACCGAAGACAAAATGCATCTCGGCTGGACCGGCGGCCTCGGCATGGAAGTCGGCCTCACGCCGAACTGGTCCGCCAAGGTCGAGTACCTCTACATGGATCTGAACAACCGGGTCTATTCGATCACCGGCCTACCCAACGGCTACGAAGCCAACATGCTGCGCTTCGGCGTCAACTATCACTTCTGAGCGCTCGCCTCACGTGGCGGTCAAAACCCCGGACTTCGCAGTCCGGGGTTTTTGCTTTCGGTACGCAAGCACCTCACCAATAAGGGCATTTTAGTAACACCTGGAACTCGGATTCGGACATACCGCCGCCGCATTGCGGAACGATTGCAATGCACGCGCGTTAGATGCGCAATCGGGGGACGGCGCATTCGCGTTCGTCCAAATAGCTGCACCGTGATTTGGAAGTGGAGATGCGTCATGAAAAAAGTTCTTCTTGCCGGCGTTGGAATTCTTGCTCTCGGCATCGCCTCGGCGTCGGCTGCGGATCTGCAGCGCCGCGCCATGCCTGCCAAGGCCCCGTACCTCAACCCGGTTTATAACTGGACCGGCGCTTATATCGGCATCAACGGCGGCGGCGGTTGGGGCCGTTCGAGCTTTGCCGCACCGTTGGCCGGCGGCGGTTTCAACACCTCCGGCGGTCTGATCGGCGGCACGATCGGCTACAACTATCAGGTTGGCCAGACGGTGTTCGGTCTGGAAGGCGACGGCGACTGGAGCAACATTCGCGGCACCACCGTGTGCGGCGTCGTGACCTGCGGAACGCGTAACGATTGGCTCGCCACCGCGCGCGGCCGTCTGGGTTATGCGTATGACCGTTTCCTGCCTTACGTGACCGGCGGCGCGGCCTTCGGCGACATCAAGACGTCGCTTGCTGGCTTCTCCGACTCGAGCACGACCAAGGTCGGCTGGACCGCCGGCGGCGGCCTCGAAGCCGCGATCGCCGGACCGTGGACCGCCAAGGTCGAATATCTCTATGTCGATCTCGGCCGCGGCGGCAGCATCGGACTTCCGGCTGCGGACGCGTCGTTCAGGACCAACATCGTTCGCGGCGGCATCAACTACCGCTTCTAGTCGATCGCCGTTTCACGAAAACAAAGCCCCGGAGTTCGCTCCGGGGCTTTTTATTTGCGTTGGATCACGAGGGTTCAACCCTGGTCGCGGCGAAGGCCGGCACAAGTGCTGCAAACTTGTCATGCCAGGCCAGGAGATGCGGATGGTCCTTGCGCCAGGTGCCGCCGAACCGCAGATCGCGATAGCCGAGCAGGCAGGCGAGCGTGATCTGTCCGACATCGGGAATCGCGCCGAGCTTGGGCGGCGCCGCCTCCAGACTTCTCAGCCCGCGCGCGACCTTGTCGTTCTGCCGCTCGAGCCAGCTCGGCACGTGCTTGTCGGCGGGCCGGTAGCGGCTCTCATAGACGACGAGCAGGCTGGCATCGAGCAATCCGTCGCACAGCGCCTGCAGGCGCAGCGCATCGAAACGCGCCGGCGCCTCGCGCGGCAGAATGCGGCCGCCGCCGGCAAGGTGATCGAGGTATTCCAGGATTACGGGCGAGTCGTAATAGCTGGTGCCGTCGTCGAGGATCAGCACGGGAATTTTGCCGACCGGATTTTGCATGCGCACGCTGTCGGCCGGATCGTTGAGATCGGTGTCGCGCACCTCGATCTTGTCGGTCAATCCAAGCAGGCTGGCGGCGATGCGCACCTTGCGCCCGAAGGGCGAGGCCGGCGACGAACGTAAGATCATCATGTGAAAAAGCTCCGCCGCGGCAGGAGCGGATGAATAACCCGCGGCTGGTGAATATCCAATCTGAAATTCGCGCCCAGCTAGCCGGTAATGACCAGATTGACCGCCTTCGGGCCTTTGCCCTTCTTGTCGGGCTCGACGTCGAAGCTGATCTTCTGTCCCTCGTTCAGGCTCTTCAGTCCCGCCTGCTCGACGGCCGTGATGTGCACGAACACGTCGCGTCCGCCGTCGTCGGGTTTCACAAAGCCGTAGCCGCGTTCGCCATTGAAGAACTTCACAACGCCAGTCTGCGCCATAGGGAAACTCCCCGTACTGCTTCCGCCACCGGCCCCACGCACGGCGGCTCGGCCGGACATCCGTTAAAGTCGGGGAACGCGTCAGCCGCGCCTGGCCTTCGTCACTCCGCCGGCCCCCCAGAACCTGGAGGCGGGACGTCTGCCAATAGCGGAACTACACACCAACTAACCGGCCGTGAAAAGAGGGCTACTTCTCTCCCGTCAGCCAATCGAGCGCGAAACCGCCTTTGCCGGCGCGCCCGAAAAGCGCCGCCAGCGCCGGCATCAGCGTCGAAAGCTCGCTTTCAAGCGTCCAGGGCGGATTGACCAGGATCAGGCCGCAGCCGTTAAGCCGCGACGGGTCGCTGACCGGCGAAACGATCAGCTCGGCCCGCAAGATTTTCGGAATCTTCAAGCGAGTCAGCCGTTTGGCCAAGGCATCGGCCTCGCCCCGGCCTTTGATGGGATACCAGAGCGCATAAATCCCGGTCGCCCATTTGCGGTGGCTGCCGGCAAAAGCGTGCGACAGACGGTGAAAATCGCCGTCCTCCTCGAAGGGCGGATCGACCAGCACCAGGCCGCGGCGCTCGGGCGGCGGGACATAGGCCGACAACGCGGTCCAGCCGTCGATCTCCAGCGTCTTGATGCGGCTATCGCCGCGCAAATGGCCGGCGAGCGCCGTGGCCGCCTTCGGCTCCAACTCGCAGGCGGTCAGCCGGTCCTGCGGGCGCAGCCAGGCACGCGCGATCGCGGGCGAACCGGGATAAAGTTTCAGATGGCCGGGCTCGTTGAGCGCGCCGACCGCCTCCAGATAGGGCGACAGCAGGCCGGCAACCGGCGCGGAGAGCTTCGCCGCCAGCAGCCGCTCGATGCCGTCGTGCCATTCGCCGCCGCGCTTGGCCTCCGGGCCGGTCAGGTCGTAAATGCCGGCGCCGGCGTGGGTGTCGATCACGCGGAACCCCGCCGGCTTCTCCCGCAAATAATGCAGGATGCGGCAGAGCACGGCATGTTTGAACACATCGGCAAAACTGCCGGCGTGGAAGGCGTGGCGGTAATTCACGCCACAGCTTATGCCACAGTCCCGCTTAGCGCGGCAGGTTGCCGGCCTGCCCGGCGGCTGCGCCACGCAACCCGAATTCCTTACGCGGCTTGATGACGCTGCGCAGCGGCACCGGTTTACGCGACGGCGGCGGGACGGCGGCGGCCGTCTCCAGCTTTATGGTTTTGCCTTTGCTCGTATTTTGCACGCGCCGCGCGCGCCGGATGGCGTGCAACAGCAGCCTTGCGGTGACGAAAACCGCCGATAAAAACCCGAGCGCATGCAGGCCCGGCGGCAGCGCCAGCGCGAGCGGCTTGCCGGCCAGATCGGCGGCGGTAATCGGCAACAGCACGATATAGCCGAGCCCGGAAAACCAGCCGACGAAACCCGCGTAGTCCTTGATACGATTCATGTCCGCGCTTTCCCCCGCGCTGATCGCGGCGGCGAAGGTCGCGAAATAGGCTTACGAGAGTCTTGCGACAATTCCCGACACGTCGGGGTTATCCCCACTTCGCATAACGCCGCGCGAGGCCATCGTTAGTGGCCGCTTAACGCGACCGCGGATTCAAAGACAGAATAAATAACCTATCGCCCGCCGCGTAGCTTGTTCTAAGACCCGCGTACCGCCGGCATGGCAATCTTGTCGCGCGTGCAACTGCGCCGCGTTACTTCCGGGCAGTCGCGAAAGGCAAAGTCCTTGCTCAAGCACAGCCGAACTTCGCTCAGCCGCTTGCTGTCACAGGCGACGGCGATCGCCGCCGGCGGCAATCCCGGATTGGCCTTGATGAAGGCTTGCGTGACCTCGTCCGGCGTCACCATGACCGGTTTGTCGAGCTCAAGATAATCGGCCGGAATTTTCACCACCGCGCGCGCCTTGCGCACGGTTTCGAAAAACGCATTGGCGGGAAGCCCCGAACAGGTGCCGTGACGATCCCACTCATGGAAAATCAGCCGCGGACTGGGCATCAGGTCGAGCATGGTGCCGACGACGGCACGGTCGAGCCGGGGCGCCGGCACCTGGCAGAAGGCCGGGAAGCCATGCTCATATTGCGGCCACAGGCCGTGCACGACAAAAGAAAACGGCCGGCCGCCGCACTGCGGGTCGCCCGCCCTGTTGGGCGCTTTTTCCTGCGCCCTTTCCTGCGAGGCCTCGCAGAACGACGGCGACCAGGACAGCGCCAGCACGTAAAAATCGAATTGGCCCGGCGCGTTCTGCCGGCTGTCTTGCGCAGGAACTTGCGCGGGCTGCGCGAAGGCGACGATGGCGAAGATAAACAGGAAACTCAGGGTAACGGCGGCGGTGCGTGCCGCCTGCGAAACGCGGTAACCCAACATGCGTGCCCCCACACAGGTCTTGTTTGCGCACGGCTGCATGCGCGGAGAACAAACCGGAAATTGACATAACTCAACAGTTCCGGCGGAGCGTACCGCAGAAGCTAGAACATATCAAGAACAAAATGCGAATGCTTTAAATGCGTCGACGCCGCTCAGGGTCTCGCCATTTTGCAACGCGGATTATAGGCCCAGTTGCGGTCGAGCCCGACCACGCACCATTCCACGCCCCAGGTCATGCCGATCATGCCGGTGTCCTCGCCAATCGAGTAGTTCACCGGGCGCTTCTTGCCATCGCTGACCGTCGCCAGCGCGGCGCAGAATCGGCGGGGGATAGTACCGGCGGCCCAGGGCCGAAAGGCGATCTCGCGTACGTCCTCGAAATCCACGATTCGCAGGTCGGAGTTCCAATACATGCCTTCCTTCTCGCCGAAACGCGAGGCGATCTTGCCGAGCGCGGCCTCGCAGGGCGGCAACTGACCGTCGAAGTTCAGGCCTGTCATGTAGATGGACTTTTCCAGCCAGTTCGCCGCCAAGGCCTGATCAAGGACCGGCGCCTGCGCGCTTAGGCCCAAAAAGACAGCAATGGCGAAAGCCAGAATGGGACGGAATGCGCGCATCGCGACCAGGCTCCTTATGACCGTTTGGACTTTATCACAGATTTTTCCCCGTACAGCCGATTCGTGCACAGCTTTAGGGTCCGTGGGACTCGTGACTCCGTTTATGGCGCTGCATCATCTGCCACGCGAATCGGACTTAAAGCAGCGGTTTGCAACGGCGTCGCCACGGCATATGCGACGTTTGTGAGTGTTGTCGTGGTTGTGCGTAGAGTACCGGTTCGTTCGTTTATGCTTGTATGCGTTCGCGGCGTCGGTTGCTGGCCGTTCGCCGGCAACCGCGCCGAAACTTTCTTTTTGCCGGCGCACGATCTTGCCCGAAAACCGGTTCCCGCTTTCGGAATCATGCGCCCTTCCAATCCCCCAGCACCGCCTGCACTAACGCCATTGCCGCCACCGCGGCGGTATCGGCGCGCAGGATGCGCGGACCGAGCGCGATGCGCACCATATTCGGCCGCCGGCGCAACGCTTCGCGCTCGTCCTCGGCAAAGCCGCCTTCCGGTCCAATCAGCACCGCGAGCGGCGGCAGTCCTTGCGCTTGAGGCCGCGCCGCGGCCAGGGCCGCCAGCGGATCCGTCACCGCGGCGTCCTCATCGCAGAATACCATGAGACGCCCGGTATCAGGGCTGTCCGCGACAGACTTGAATGACACCGGCTCCTCGATGTCGGGCAGGGTCAGCACGCCGCATTGCTGAGCAGCCTCGATCGCATTGGCGCGCATGCGCTCGATATTGACC
>DASWPX010000194.1:0-1522 GCA_036398395.1 Pseudolabrys sp.
GTCACCGGCGACATTGGTCTTCGGCGACGGCGAGCCAAAACCGCCAGCCGCCAGCGCGCCGATAAGGGCGCCGAGCGCTGCCGCGATCGCGACCGACGCAGCCAGCAAGGCATGGCGCTTGTGCCGCCGCCTCAGGGCAAAACGTGGACGCGGCGTGGTCGCCGCCGCGGCCTCGATAGCTGGCGCGGCAGGTTCAATGGCTGGGAAAGGCTCGGGGACCGGCGCAGCAATCGATTCAGCCGGCGAGATCGACGGCGATTCGACGGCCGGCAGGTCGGCCTTCAGGGCTTCAGATTTGGCGGTTTCGGTTTCAGGCGACTCGCCGCTCGCCGTCTCGATATCCTTGCGCTTGGCCATGGCCCGGTCCTTGTGAATTGGTCGTTCACCAATCGGTAACCAGGTCTGGTTACCAACCGGTTACCAATTCAGGACGGAGCTAAACGGCCAGGCCGTTTTCTGCCGCCAGGCCTTTAAGCGACACCGCCGGCCGCGCGCCGATATGCTGGATCACTTCGGCGGCTGCGAGCGCGCCAAGGCGGGCCGAGGTGCGATGGTCCTTGCCGTGCGAGTGTCCGACCAGGAAGCCCGCGGCGAACAGGTCGCCGGCACCGGTGACATCGACCACGCCGCGTTCGACCGGCATCGCCTGCACCGCCTCCACGCCGTCGCGCGCGACCACCACGCAACCTTTTTCGCTGCGCGTCACAACCGCGAGCTTGGCGTCGGCGCGCAGCGCTTTCACCGCGGTGTCGAAATCGGATGTTTCATAGAGGCTGTGCAATTCGCTTTCGTTGGCGAACAGAATGTCGACGGTGCCTTTGCGGACCAGATCGAGAAACTCCGCGCGATAGCGGTCGACGCAGAAGGCATCCGACAAAGTGAGCGCGACGCGGCGGCCGAATTTATGAGCAATGTCGGCCGCCTTGACGAAGGCCTCTTTCGCCTTCGGCGGGTCCCACAGATAACCTTCCAGGTAGATCACCGCCGAAGCCGCGATCGTGGCCTCGTCGATGTCTTTCGGATTGAGCTCCTGCGCCGCGCCGAGAAAAGTATTCATGGTGCGCTCGCCGTCCGGGGTCACCATGATGTAACAGCGCGCGGTCGAGGGGCCGTCGGCCGCCGGCTTGGTGTCGAAGCCGACGCGGGCGGCGCGGATGTCGTGGGTAAAGGCGTGGCCGAGTTCGTCATCCTTGACCTTGCCGACGAAGGCAGCGCGGCCGCCGAAACTGGCGACGCCGACAATCGTATTGGCCGCCGATCCGCCCGAGCTTTCGGTCGCCGGGCCCATGGCCCGATAGATCTTTTCTGCGCGCGCCTCGTCAATCAGCGCCATGGAGCCTTTGTTCATGCCATGCGCGACCAGAAAATCGTCTTCGGTGCGGGCGATGACGTCGACAATGGCGTTGCCGATGCCAAGCACGTCGTAGCGAGAAGCGGCCATTCGTTACCTCTTGGGTGCAAGCGGCGCACTATAGCGGCGAACGCCGTGCTGGCAACGCCATTACCAAGCCAATGCTTTGCC
>DASWPX010000195.1:0-13318 GCA_036398395.1 Pseudolabrys sp.
TCGGCGACGGTGAAGCAGTCATGGGTCTCGACGAAAGACAGATCGCCCAGCGTGAGGCCCGATTTCGCCAGCGCGCGTTGCCAGGCGACGGCGCAGCCCTCGAATTTGAGAATGTCGCGCTTCGACATCGGCAGAAAATCCTGCACATGCTCGGCGGCGCGGAAGACGACCGCCTTGTTGAGCTTGAGCGCGGTCTCGACGTCGGCGAGCACGATCGCGGCGGCGCCGTCCGACACCAGCGAGCAGTCGGTGCGCTTCAAGGGTCCGGCGACGAAGGGATTTTTCTCGCTTTCGGTGCGGCAGAAGTCGAAGCCCAGATCCTTGCGCATCTGCGCATAAGGATTGCCGACGCCGTTCTTGTGGTTCTTGGCCGCGATCATGGCCAGCGCGTCGGACTGGTCACCCCATTTCTGGAAATAAAGCCCGGCGATCTTGCCGAAGATGCCGGCAAAGCCGCCGTCGATGTCGGCCTCCTCGCTCACGTAGGACGCCTTCAGCAGGTTCCGGCCGATTTCAACGCCCGGCGTGGTCGTCATCTGTTCGACGCCGACCGCAAGAACGATGCGCGCTGCCTTGGCTTCGATCGATTTGATGCCTTGGTGCACGGCGGCAGATCCGGTGGCGCAGGCATTCTCGACCCTGGTGGCGCGCTTGAAACGCAGATCGGGCGAGGCCTGCAAAACCAGCGAGGCGGTGAAATCCTGCGCGGAAAAGCCTGCGTTGAAGTGGCCGAGCACGATCTCGTCGACGTCCTTGGGCGAAATGCCTGCGTCGGCCAAAGCCTCGCCGGCGACGCGCACGATCAGGCTTTCGACGGTCTCGCCATTAAGCTTACCGAAGGGGGTGTGGGCCCACCCGACGATGGCCGCGGTCATGGCGTCTCTCCCTTGCCGAACTTTGGTCGCATTACCCGGCGATGGAAGCGGGTGCGAGCAACCATATTGTGATTCCCGGCGGAGTTCGCTTTGCCTCCCGCCGAAAGCTTAGATAGCCTAGCAGCGCCTGCCATGGAACTCTCGCTGTTTCCCGCCGGCGTCACCCTTGGGCCCGAAAACCAGAGCGGATCGTACCTTTGACCCTTCGTTCGAGCCCCCGCGCCGCGGTTTTCGGCCTTGCCGCCATGGTATTGCTGGCCGCCGGCACGCGCGCCCATGCCGAAGCGCAATTATTGATCGAGGCCGCCACCGGCAAGGTGCTGCACGCCGAGAACGCCACCTATCCCTGGTATCCGGCTTCCGTCACCAAATTGATGACCGCCTACACCACGCTGCGCGCCATCAAGGAAAAGAAGGTCACTTTCGACACGCTTCTCACGGTGTCGAAAAATGCGGCGGCGCAGCAGCCGACCAAGATGGGCTTCAAGGTCGGCACCACGCTGACCATCGACAACGCCTTGAAGATGCTGATGGTCAAATCCGCCAACGACATGGCGGTGGCCATCGCCGAAGGCGTCGGCGGCTCGATCGAGGGCTTCGCCGACATGATGAACACCAACGCGCGCCGGCTCGGCATGACGCAATCCAATTTCGTCAATCCGAACGGCCTGCCGGCGGAGAACCACGTCACCTCGGCGCGCGATCTCGGTATTCTGGCGCGCGCGCTGATCCGCGAATTCCCGGAAGACGATTCGTACTGGCACATCTCCTCGATCCGTTACGGCAACCGCGTGCTGCACAATTACAATTCGCTGATCGACCGCTATCCCGGCGCCGACGGCATGAAGACCGGTTTCATCTGCGCGTCGGGTTATAACGTGGTGGCTTCCGCCACGCGCAACGGGCGGCGGCTGATCGCCATCGTGCTCGGCGCCTATTCCGGTTCGGTCCGCGCGCAGAAGGCGGCGCAACTGCTCGAACGCGGCTTCAACAGCGGCGGACTTTCGTGGCTTACGCCTTCGCTCGGCACCGTCGACGCGCTGGCGCCGATCGACGCGCAGCCGCCCAACCTGCGCGACGAGATGTGCGGCGGTCACCGGCGCAAGCCTGCCGCAGAGGACAACGAGGAAGAAGAGCCGTCGGCCGACGCGACGACGCAGGCCAGCGGCGAATCCGAACAAGGCAGTCAATCGGGCGGCCAGGCTTTCATGCTGTCGAGCCTGAAGCCGGCCAACGGCAAGTTCGTGCTGGGCCCGCCGGTCGACAGCGCGCCGCCGATCGTGGTGTTCACAGGACCCGCCGATCACCCGGACCAGGTCGCGCAGACCGCGAGCGCCTCGCCGAAGAAGAAAAAGAAGACCGCCGCCAAGCCTGCGGCCAGCGATAAGCCTGCGGCCAGCGATAAGCCCGCGGCCGGCGACAAACCGGCAAAGCCGAAAGTCTCGTCGGCCGCGCAATGAGCGAGGCTGCACCCGATTCAGACCGGCGCAAGCCCGCGACACCCATCCCACTGACCGTACTCACCGGCTTTCTCGGCGCCGGCAAGACCACGCTGCTCAACCGGCTCCTGAAGGACCCGGCGCTGAGCCAGACTGCCGTTATCATCAACGAATTCGGCGAAGTCTCGCTCGACCATCTGCTGGTGGAATATGTCGGCGACAACATGGTGCTGCTGCAGTCGGGCTGCCTGTGCTGCACCATGCGCGGCGATCTGGTCGACGCGCTGGAGACGCTGCTGCGCGACCTCGACAACCTGCGCTGCACGTTCAGCCGCGTCCTGCTGGAAACCACGGGCCTCGCCGATCCGGCGCCGGTGCTGCACACCATGATGGCGCATCCCTATCTGCTGATGCGCTACCGGCTCGACGGCGTGGTGACCGTCGTGGATGCCGTCAATGGCGAGGCGACGCTCAATGAGCACGCCGAGGCGGTCAAGCAGGCCGCCGTCGCCGATCGCATCGTGTTGAGCAAGAGCGATCTGGCCGATGAAGGCCAGCGCGAAGGCATTATCGCCCGGCTGCACGGGCTCAATCCGGCGGCCACCATCCTCGATGCCGCCAAGGGTGAGGCCACGGCTGAACGGCTGCTGAATTGCGGACTCTACGATCCGGAACGCAAGATTCCGGACGTCAAGAGATGGCTGGCGGAGGAGGCTTACGCCGATGCGCATCATCACCATCATCACGACGTCAACCGGCACGACGCCCATATCGGCGCCTTCGTGCTCGCCAGCGACGACGCCATCCCGGCCGGCACGCTGGAAATGTTCCTCGAACTCTTGCGCGCTACCCACGGCGCCAAGCTGCTGCGCATCAAGGGCATCGTGAAGCTCGCCGAGATGCCCGATACCCCCGTCGTTGTGCACGGCGTGCAGCACGTCTTTCACCCGACCGCGCGGCTCGACCGCTGGTCGGACGACGACCATCGCACCCGGCTGGTGTTCATCACCCGCGATCTGCCGGAGCGTACGGTGCGCGAACTGTTCGAGGCCTTCATGGGCCACGCCGCGCCCGACCGGCCAGACCGCGCGGCGCTTTCCGACAACCCGCTGGTGCCGTTCGGCGGCGTGGATCGCTGATCCCCTTGCGTCATCATTAGAACCGACTCATGCTGGCATAACCGCCCGTCATGCCGGGATTGGAATCGGCGGCAACGAGGAAGCCTCATGGATCGACCTTGGCTGCGGCATTATCCGCCGGGCGTACCCGCCGAAATCGATCCGTCCCGCTATCCGTCACTGGTCGCGATGTTCGAGGAAGGCTTCAAGGCCTACGCCGCACGCAACGCCTTCATCTGCATGGGCAAGAGCATCACCTTCGCGGCGCTCGACGAAGACTCGCGCGCTTTCGCCGCCTGGCTGCAGAGCAAGGGCCTGATGCGCGGCGCGCGGGTCGCGATCATGCTGCCGAACGTGCTGCAAAACCCGATCGCCATGGTCGGCGCGCTGCGCGCCGGGATGACGGTGGTCAACGTCAATCCGCTCTACACGCCCCGCGAGCTTGAATTCCAGCTCAAGGATTCCGGCACCGAGGCCATCGTCGTGCTGGAGAATTTCGCGCATAACGTCGCGCAGGTGATCGCGCGCACCGACGTCAAGCACGTCGTCGTCACCGGCATGGGCGACATGCTGGGCACGTTGAAGGGCGCGATCGTCAATCTGGTGGTGCGGCGAATCAAGAAGATGGTGCCGCCTTACAAGCTGCCCGATGCGACGGCGTTCAACTGCGTGCTGGCGGAAGGCCGCGGCCTGACGCTGCAAAAGCCGGAACTTGGTCCCGACGACGTCGCTTTCCTGCAATATACCGGCGGCACCACCGGCGTTTCCAAGGGCGCGACGCTGACGCAGCGCAACGTCGTCGCCAATACACTGCAGGCTGAAGTGTGGCTCGAGCCGGCGCTGGCGAACGTGTCGCGCACCGAGCAGATGTTCATGATCGCGGCGCTGCCGCTCTATCACATCTTCGCGCTGACGGCCTGCGCGCTGATCGGCATACGCAAGGGCGCGGTCTGCCTGCTGATTCCCAATCCGCGCGACATCCCGAACCTGATTTCCGAATTGGCGAAATATCCGGTCAGCTATTTCCCCGCCGTCAATACGCTGTTCAACGCACTGCTCAATCATCCCGATTTCGGCAAGCTGGACTGGAGCCACCTGCGGGCTTCGATCGGCGGCGGCATGGCGGTGCAGAAGGCGGTCGCCGACCGCTGGTTCAAGGCGACCGGAACGCCGATCGTGGAAGCCTACGGCCTGTCCGAAACCTCGCCGGGGCTGACCGCCAATCGCTGCGACATTACGCAATGGACCGGCACGATCGGATACCCGTTTCCGTCCACCGACATCGCGATCCGCGACGAGGACAATAACGACGTGCCGGAGGGCGAGCGCGGCGAGATCTGCGCGCGCGGGCCGCAGGTGATGGCGGGCTACTGGAAGCGGCCGGACGAAACCGCGCAGGTCATGACGCCGGACGGATTTTTCCGCACCGGCGATATCGGCGTGATGGACGACCAGGGCAGCGTCACCATCGTCGACCGCAAGAAGGACATGATCTCCGTCTCCGGCCTCAAGGTATTTCCCAACGAGGTCGAGGACGTGGCGATGATGCAGGGCGGCGTCGCGGAATGCGCCGCGGTCGGCGTGCCGGACCCGCATTCGGGCGAGGTGGTAAAACTCTACGCCGTGAAGAAGTCGCCGGCGCTGACCGAGCAGGAGCTGCGCCGCTACATGGCAGGCAAGCTCGCGGCCTACAAGATGCCGAAACATATCGAATTTCGCGACGAACTGCCCAAGACCAATGTCGGCAAAATTTTGCGCCGCGCCCTGCGGGACGGCGCATGAGCGGTGACGCGGCGGCGGCCGAGATCGTGTCGTTTTGGCGAGAGGCCGGACCGGACCGCCGGTTCCAGACAGACGCCGCTTTGGACCGTGAAATTCGCGAACGTTTTCTGACGGCGCATGAGTCCGCCGCTGCCGGCAAATTGAGCGAATGGGAAGCAAGCGCGCAAGGCGCGCTGGCGCTGCTCATTCTTCTCGACCAGTTCCCGCGCAACATGTTCCGCGATGACGCGCGCGCTTTTGCGACCGATGCGCTGGCGCGCTCGATTGCCGCGGGCGCGCTGGTGCGCGGCTTCGATGCGCAGGTGCCGCGCGATATGCGCCTTCTTTTATCTGCCGTTCATGCATTCGGAAGAACTTGCCGACCAGGAACGCTGTATCGCCTTCTACAAAGCCGCGGGCGATACCGACGGCCTGAAATGGGCGGAAGAGCACGCCGGTATCGTCCGCCGCTTCGGCCGCTTTCCACATCGCAACAGCGTGCTCGGCCGTATCACCACGCCGGAAGAGCAGGCCTTTCTCGATGCCGGCGGCTTTGCCGGGTGAAAGCCCTGGAGTAGCATCCCGCCAGCATGGCTGACCTGGTGGTGAATGATCTCAAGCTGCGGCTTGGCGACAACGAGATCCTCAAAGGCGTGTCGTTCGGCGTGACGCCTGGTCAGGTGGTGGCGCTGCTGGGACCTTCAGGCAGCGGCAAAACCACGCTGCTGCGCGCGGTCGCCGGGCTGGAAGTGCCGCATGCCGGCACCATCGCCATCGGCGACAAGGTATTCTTCGACGCGGCGCGGAAAATCGAGCTGCCCGCCGAAAAGCGCGGGCTCGGACTGGTGTTCCAGTCTTATGCGCTGTGGCCGCATCGCACCGCGTTCGACAACGTCGCCTATGGCCTGAAATTGCGCGGCACGCCGGCGGCGGAGATCAAGACGCGCGTGGAAAAAACTCTGGCGCAGATCGGCCTGAGCCATCTCGCCGAGCGTTATCCGCACCAGCTTTCAGGCGGCCAGCAGCAGCGCGTGGCGATCGCGCGCGCGCTGGTCTACGAGCCCCCGGTGATCCTGCTCGACGAGCCTTTGTCCAACCTCGACGCCAAGCTGCGCGAGGAAGCGCGCGCCTGGCTGCGCACGCTGATCGTGACGCTCGGCCTCTCCGCGATCCTCGTCACGCATGACCAGGTCGAGGCCATGGCGATTGCCGACCGCATCATTCTTTTGGAAGGCGGCGTGGTCGCGCAGGAAGGTCCGCCGACCGCGCTCTATAACGAGCCCGCGACCTTGTTCGCGGCGGAGTTCATGGGCAGCAACAACCGGCTCACGGGCACGCTGGCCGGAAACGGCGGCGGCAGGGCCGTCGTCGAGGTTTTCGGCGAGCGCCTCAATGGACTGTCGCGCACCGGGGCGGCGCCCGGCACCAACGCGACGGCGATCATCCGGCTGGAGCGCGTGCATTGCGCTTCAGGCCCGGGACCGAACCGGCTGAAGATGGAATTGAAGACGCCGATGTATCTCGGCGAGCGCTGGGAACTGGTTTTCGCGCGCGAAAACCTTACAGTGCGCGCTTATGCCGATGCACCGTTGCAGCCGGGCGAGCATTACGTCGAGTTTCCCCCTGACGCACTGTGGGTGTTTTAATTTTTCTGTCGTCCCCGCGCAGGCGGGGACCCAGGATTCCCTGTGCCCAATGCCGAAGTGACAATCGATATGCTAGTGATTACCGGATGCCCGCTTTCGCGGGCATGACAGCAGAGGCACCATGCCCGACTTTCACGGCGTATTCCCTTATCTGGTGTCGCCGATCGACGCGCAAGGGAAAATTCTAACCGACGTGCTGGGCAGGCTGTCGTCCGACCTGATCGAGGCCGGTGTGCATGGCCTGACGCCGCTCGGCTCGACCGGCGAGTTCGCTTATCTTTCGCGCGAGCAACGCGCCACCGTCGTGCATGCGACCATTGAGGCGGCCAATAAAAAGGTTCCGGTGATCGCCGGCGTCGCCTCGGCCTCGACGGCGGACGCGGTCGAGCAGGCGAAGAATTATCAGAAGCTCGGCGCCGACGGCATTCTCGCCATCCTCGAAGCCTATTTCCCGCTCAAGGACGCGCAGATCGAATCTTATTTCCGTGCCATCGCCGACGCAGTCGACATTCCGGTGGTGCTCTACACCAACCCGCAGTTCCAGCGCAGCGACCTGACGCTCGACGTCATCGCGCGGCTCGCCGAACATCCGCGCATCCGCTACATCAAGGACGCCTCGACCAATACCGGCCGGCTGCTGTCGATCATGAACCGCGCGCCGGATATGAAGGTGTTTTCCGCCTCCGCGCATATCCCGGCGGCGGTGATGCTGATCGGCGGCGTCGGCTGGATGGCGGGTCCGGCCAATATCGTGCCGCGCCAGAGCGTGCGGCTTTACGACCTGTGCCGCGCCGGTTCATGGCCGGAGGCCATGAAATTGCAGCGCGAACTCTGGCGCATCAACGAGGCCTTCGCGCGCTTCAACCTTGCCGCCTGCGTCAAGGCCGGATTGCAGATTCAGGGCTATGCGGTTGGCGATCCGGTACCGCCGCAGGCGGCGCTCGGCGCCGAGGATCGCAAGGTGGTTGAGGCCATTTTGGCGTCGCTGCCCTAGGTAAAAACAATTCTTAACGGTTTCTTGCTAACCGGGCGCGATGGCCCAGCCCGCGCTCACGCCCCCTATGCCGGCGGCGGAAAACGAACCCGCGATCGACCTTGCGCCCGCGGCGCGACGGCCGCTCGCGCGCCTCATCGCGCGCGTCAAGGCGATCCTCGCCGACCGCAGCGACAGCCGGCTGGCGCAACTCGGCGCCGGACAAGTGTTCCTGGTGCGCGTCGTCAACGCGCTGCTGGCGCTGGTCACCCAGGTGCTGTTCGCGCGCTGGATGGGCTCGTTCGAATTCGGCATCTACATCTATGTCTGGACCTGGGTGCTGATGATCGGTGGTCTGTCCGACATGGGCCTGTCCTCGGCGGCGCGGCGCTTCATTCCCGAATATACTGAGCACAAGGCCTTCGACAGCTTGCGCGGATTTCTGGCCGGGTCGCGCTGGATCGCCTTCGGCACCGCGACTGCCATTGCTGTGCTCGGCGCGCTCGGCGTGCTGGCGATGGCGCCTTATCTCGACCACTTCACGGTCATCCCGCTTTATCTCGCCTGCGCCGTCCTGCCGATCTACGGCGTCGTCCAGGTGCAGGCCGGCATCGCGCAATCCTACGACTGGCCCAATCTGGCGATGCTGCCGTTCTACATCATCCGCCAGATCGCCATCACCGCGGGGCTGGGCGCAGCCTATCTGCTCGGCATGGCCACCGACGCGGTGACGGCGATGATCGTCGTCATCGTCTGCACGTGGGGCGTGACCGTCGGCCAAATGCTGATGCTCAACCGCAGGCTCGGAAGCAAGGTGCCGCACGGCCGCAAACAATACGAGGTCAAGACCTGGCTCGGCACCTCGATGCCGATCCTGATGGTCGAGTTCTTTTACATGCTGCTCACGTACGTCGACATTCTCGCGCTCGAACAATTCGGCACGCCCGACGATGTCGCCGTCTATTTCGCCGGCGCGCGGCTGCTGGCGATCGTCGCCTTCGTCTATTACGCCATCGCCAACGCCACCACGCACAAGTTCACCGCCTATCACGTGGCCGGCGATACGGCGCGCCTCAAGTCGTTCTTCGCCGAGACCACGCGCTGGACCTTCTGGCCTTCGCTCGCCGTCTGCATCGCGATCCTGGCGCTCGGCAAGCCTTTGCTGGCGCTGTTCGGCGCCGAATTCGGGCGCGGCTACGCCGTGATGTTCATCCTCGCCGTCGGCATGCTGGCGCGCGCCGCGGTCGGACCGGCCGAGCGGTTGCTCAACATGCTGGGCGTGCGCAAGCAATGCGCCGCGATCTATGCCGGGGCCTTCGCAATCAATCTCGGGCTTTGCGTGATCCTGATCCCGCGCTTTGGCATCGAAGGCGCGGCGATCGCGACCACGAGCGCGTTGATCTTCGAATCGGCTCTGCTTTACGTCGTGGCCAAGCATCGGCTCGGCTTCCACGTCTTCATTCTCGGAAATCCAAAAGACTAGGCACGGTCGCGCAGCAGCCGCCGGATCACCTTGCCGGTAGTCGTCATCGGCATGGCGTCGATGAAGGCGATCTCACGCGGATACTCATGGGCGGACAGCCGCGTCTTGACGAAGCTCTGGATTTCGGCGGCGAGCGCGTCGGATGGCGTGAAGTCCTTCTTGAGCACGATGAAGGCTTTGACGATCTCTGTGCGCAGCGCATCCGGCTTGCCGACCGCGGCGGCCAGTGCCACCGCCGGATGGCCGATCAGACAATCCTCGATCTCGCCCGGACCGATACGGAAACCGGCCGAAGTGATGACGTCGTCGTCACGGCCGACGAAACTGATATAGCCTTCCTCGTCGATCACGCCCTGGTCTCCGGTGGTCATCCAATCGCCGATGAACTTGCCGGACGTGGCTTCCGGCTTGCCCCAATACTGCAGGAACATCACCGGATCGGGCCGCATCACCGCGATCTGGCCCGGTTCGCCGGCCTTGAGCGGATTGCCGTCGGCATCGATGATCGCGACGGTATGACCGGCGACCGGCTTGCCGATGGCGCCTGGCTTCGACACGCCGAGCGCGGCGCAGGCCGACACCACGATATTGGCTTCGGTCTGTCCGTAGAATTCGTTGATGGTCAGCCCGAAAGCCGACTTGCCCCACTCGTAGGTTTCCGCGCCAAGCTGCTCGCCGGCCGAAGCGATCGAACGCATCTTGATGGGGTGCCGGCCCCGCGCACTTGGTACCGCGCGCAGCATGCGCAGCGCGGTCGGCGGGATGAAGGCATTGCGGATTTGAGCGCGCGCCATCAGCGCCAAGGCTTCCTCCGGATCGAACTTTTCCGCGCGGCGCGCCACCACCGGCACGCCGTAATGCAGCGCCGGCAACAGAACATTGAGCAGCCCGCCGGCCCAGGCCCAGTCGGCCGGCGTCCAGATGCGGTCGCCCGGCTGCGGAAAGAAATCGTGATGCGTCTCGACGCCCGGCAGATGGCCGAGCAGCACGCGATGGCCGTGCAGCGCGCCTTTCGGCTGACCTGTCGTGCCCGACGTATAGACCATCATCGCCGGATCGTCGGCGGCGGTATCCACGGCCGTGAAATCCGGCGACGCGCGCGCTAGCGTGTCCGCGAAACCGAGCGCGCCGTCGCCTGCGCCATCGAGCGACAGCACCAGCTTGAGATCGGGCAGACCGTTGCGGATCTCGGCGATGAGTTCCACGCCTCGGGCATTGGTAATGAGAGCGGTCGCACCGGAATCCTTGAGGCGGAAGCTCAACGCATCGACGCCGAACAGCACCGCGAGCGGGAGCGCGACGCCGCCGAGCTTGTAGATGGCGATATGACTGGCCGCCACTTCCGGCGCCTGCGGCAGCAGGATGGCGACGCGGTCGCCGCGCACGATGCCGTGCGCGCGCAACACATTGGCCAGCCGGTTGGAGGTCTCGCGCAAGGCGCCGTATGTGATGGCGTCTTCGCGCCCGTCCGCGCGCACATGGAGAATGGCGAGACGGCCGGGCTCTTGATTTGCCCAGCGGTCGCAGACGTCGACGCCAATATTGTAGCGCGCCGGCACCTGCCAGCGGAAATGGCGATAGATCGAGTCGTAGTCGCGAAGCTGAGGCAGCACCGGCATGCTGGCGGCAGGCTAGTCAGGGACGGCGGTAACGTCCAGCGCGCTAGCTCTTCTTGTCGTCCGGCTCGGCCAGGATGAGCGACCAATAGACTTTGTATTTGGAGGCCGGTGTGTAGACCGCGGCGATGCCGATACGCGTGGCGCCGGCCAGCAGCATATTGGCGCGGTGCGGCGGCGAATCGCGCCAGCCGGAGAAAGCTTCCGCCAGCGTATGGTAGCCGGCGCCGATGTTTTCGGCAGCCGATCTGGCGTCGTAACCGGAAGCCTTGAGCCGCGCAATGAAAGGCTTGCCGACGTTGTGGTCGAGCTTGTCGCGCTTGGCCATGATATCGGCCTGCGCCTGCGCGAGCCGCATCAACTCGGGATCGAGCGTCACCGCGGGCAGATTATTGTTGGCGCGGTAGCCAGAGATCATCGAGGCGGCGGCCGCGGAGTCGAGCTGCGCGCCCGCTGCGGCAAGATCGCGGTAGAAGCTTGGCTCGGCTTTCGGCACGGCTTCGGTGCCGGCGCAGGCTGCCAGCGCGAATAAAACGGCGATCACCGCGCTGAAACGAGCCGCCATCATCGGCCTGCACTCCTCATCATGCTCCGCATCTACTGGCGCGGGGGTGAACGGTCAATCAGCATCGCGTGAAAACAAGCCGGTAATTCAAGAAACGGAATTCGATATGACGCCAGACGGCACGCCCATTTCCTCGGCCTTTTCGATCACCGCTTGAATAAATTCGCGGCATTCGACTGCCCGCAATTTGGCCATCGGCTCCCCACATTCACGTCTTGTTAATTATTCGGTCACCGGACATTAACCGCAAAACAACCGCCAGGGAAATAGTGTGCCGAGTCAGAGGCAGCGATGGATCGAGCCAAACCCGATTTCACCATGACGTCCGAGCGGCGGCTGCTCGCGCTGACCGCAGCCACCTGCTTTCCGGCGAGCTTCGCGATATTTTACGGCTTCACGCCGGCGGGATTGATGGCGGCGGGCTTTAGCGCCACGCTCGCCACCTTGCTGGCGCTGGCGATGATCGTCGGCATTCTCGCCCACCGCATCCACGTCAATAACCGGCGCACGCACGTCGCACTCAACAACATGTCGCAGGGCCTGTGCATGTTCGACCGCAACGAGCGTTTGGTGATCTGCAACACGCGTTACGCCGAACTCTATCGGCTCGCCGAGTATTGTATCAGGCCGGACACCAAGCTGAGCGACGTGCTCGACTTCCGCATCGCGAGCGGAAACTTCTCGCTCGACCCGCATGTCTACCGGCGCGACCTCACCGCCGCCATGGCGCGCGGCGAGAGCACCGCCATGGAAGTGAAATCCCCGGACGGCCGCACCATCCTGGTCATCAACCGGCCGATGGCGGGCGGCGGCTGGGTCGGCACCCACGAGGATATCACCGACCGGCGCGACGCCGAGCGCGAACGTTCGTCGATGCAGGAGCAGCAGCAGCAGCGCCACAGAATCGAACAGGCCATCGCCGCCTTCCGTCAGCGCGTCGAAGAACATCTGCGCACCGTGACCGACGGCGCCATGGCCATGCGGTCCACCGCGGCCACGCTGTTCGGCAATTCCGGCCAGACCTCGAAAAGCGCCGAGAGCGCGGTGACGACGTCGAACGAAGCGTCGCAGAACGTGGAGACCGCCGCCGTCGCCGCCGACGAGTTGAGCGGCTCGATCGGCGAGATCAGCCGCCAGCTCAACCTGACCACCGATGTCGTGCGCGGCGCGGTCGGCGAGGCGCAGGGCACCAACCGGCAGATCGCCGCGCTGGCGCAGGCCGCGCAGAAAATCGGCGACGTGATCAACCTGATCCGCACCATCGCCGGGCAGACCAACCTGCTGGCGCTCAACGCCACCATCGAGGCGGCGCGCGCCGGCGACGCCGGCAAGGGCTTCGCGGTGGTGGCTTCCGAAGTCAAATCGCTGGCGGTGCAGACCGCCAAGGCGACCGAGGATATTTCGAAGCTGATCAAATCGGTGCAGACGGCGACCGGCGGCGCGGTGGCTGCGATCGGGCGCATCTCGAACCGCATGCAGGAAATCGACAGTTGCGCCACCGCAGTCTCGGCCGCCGTCGAGCAGCAGAGCGCCGCGACCTCTGAGATTTCGCATAACGTCGCCAGCGCCGCCGACGGCGCCAAGCTGGTGGGGACGGTGCTGGATGAAGTCGCGGGTGCGGCCACCGAGACCCGCCACTCGGCCGAAACCGTGCTCACCGCCTCGCAGGCCGTGGAAGCGGCCGCCGCCGAGTTGCGTCATGAGGTCGAGGGCTTCCTCGGACGCGTAGCGGCCTAAGCTGCAACTTTTTCGCCCTTCCAAATCCGGCGGTGGTGCATTAGCACCCTCACTCGGCTAATTTTGGCCGGGCAAGAAAACAGGCGCGGAACCGGCAATGCGGTT
>DASWPX010000196.1:0-2418 GCA_036398395.1 Pseudolabrys sp.
ACGCCATGGGCGAGGAGCAGGCGGCGCGGGAGTTCGCCCGCGACGTCGTGCTGCTGGAACAGGCCGCCATCAATCCGGTCGTCGTGCATGGCGGCGGACCGCAGATCGCGGCCATGCTCAAGAAGCTCGGCATCAAGTCGGAATTCGCGGCCGGTTTGCGCATCACCGATGAGGCCACCGTGGAGATCGTCGAAATGGTGCTGGCCGGTTCGATCAACAAGCAGATCGTCGGCTACATCAACGCCGCCGGCGGCAAGGCGATCGGGCTGTGCGGCAAGGACGGCAACATGGTCCAGGCGCGCAAGGTGACGCGCACCGTGGTCGATCCGGATTCCAATATCGAGAAGCTGGTCGACCTCGGCTTCGTCGGCGAGCCCGACAAGGTCGACCTGTTCGTGCTCAACGCCGTGCTCGGCAAGGAAATGATCCCGGTGATCGCGCCGGTCGCATCCGCTGCCGGCGGCGGCACCTTCAACGTCAACGCCGACACTTTCGCCGGCGCCATCGCCGGCGCGCTCAAGGCCAAACGCCTGCTGCTGCTCACCGACGTGCCGGGCGTGCTCGACAACTCTAAGAACTTGATTCCGGAACTGTCGGTCGCCGACGCGCGCCGGCTGATCGCCGACGGCACGATTTCCGGCGGCATGATCCCCAAGGTCGAGACCTGCATCTACGCGCTCGACCAGGGTGTCGAGGGCGTCGTCATCATGGACGGCAAGGTGCCGCACGCCGTGCTGCTCGAGCTTCTGACCGACCACGGCGTCGGCACACTGATGCATCGGTGATTGCAACCAATTCGGACCTATCGGTCGTCATGCCCGGCCTTGTGCCGGGCATCCACGTCTGTTGTTCAACAAAGCAAGACGTGGATGGCCGGGACAAGCCCGGCCATGACGCGTCGTAAAATCGCTTCGGCGGAATGCATTAGCATGCACGCATGATTCGCCTTTCTGATCTATCCCTTGCAGCTATCGGCATCGCGCTCGCCGCAACGCCGGCTTATGCCGAGCTGACGCTGTGCAACCGCACCAGCTATCAGATGGAAGCGGCCTACGGCCTCGAGAAGCGCGCCAATGTCGCGACGCGCGGCTGGTTCCGCATCGATCCCGGCCAGTGCCGTCAGGTGTTCGACGGTCCGCTCGATGCCGACATGGTCTATGTCAATACGCGCACGCCGCCGGTCTACGGTTCGGCACCGCTGCCGCAAAACGGCAACGCGGATTTCTGCGTGCGCGAGGGCAGTTTCGAGATCGGCGATGCGCGCTCTTGTCCGGTGAGCCAGCAGGTGCATTTCTCCGCGGCGCGGCCGTCGGAGTCGCCGAAGGGTCCGGTGGTCAATCTGGCGGAGGAAGCCGACTACGACGACGCGCAGGCGCGGCTCGCCGGCATCCAGCGGCTGCTGACGATCGCGGGCTACGACGCCAATCCGATCGACGGCGTGCAGGGCGCCAAGACGCAAGCCGCGCTGACCAAGTTTCTCAACGACCGCAAGCTGCCGGCCGACGCCGCCTCGGCGCCGGATTTCTTCGCCACGCTGCTCGACGCCGCGCGCAATCCGCAAGGCGCCGGCTTTTCCTGGTGCAACGACACCAAATACGCCGTGATGGCCTCGATCGGCGTGGTCGAGATGGGTGCCATCGTGACGCGCGGCTGGTATCGCGTCGATGCCGGACAATGCCTGCGGCCGGACCTGCGCGGCGATCCGCGCCGGCTCTACAGCTATGGCGAGGCGGTTGACGGCAACGGCCGCATCGTCAAGAACGGCGACACGCCGCTGGCCTGGGGCGGCAATGTCGCGCTATGCACGCGCGACGGCAAATTCGAGCTCAGCGACCACAAGGACTGCGCGGTGCGCGGGCTGAATTCCGCCGGCTTTGCCGTCATCGATATGGCCGGACAACCGTCGGCCACCGTGCGCTTCAAGGAATAAGACAGCTTGCCAAAATCACCCCGCCGCGCGCCGCGCGGTTTCGACGGGATCGAAACCTGGGTGTTCGATCTCGACAACACGCTTTACCCGCATCACCTGCTGTGGGGCCAGGTGGACGATCGCATTCGCAGCTACGTCGCCGAGTTCCTCAAGGTGTCGAAGGACGAAGCGACGCGGGTGCAGAAGGATTATTACAAGCGCTACGGCACCACCATGCGTGGCCTGATGACCGAACACGGGCTCGAGCCCGACGACTATCTCGACTATGTCCACCAGATCGACCACTCGCCGCTTGAGCCCAATCCTGCGCTGGGGGTGGCGCTGTCGCATTTGCCGGGCCGCAAGCTCATTCTCACCAACGGCACGCGCAAGCACGCCGACGCGGTGATGCGGCGGCTGGGAATCCATGAACACTTCGAGGATGTGTTCGACATCGTTGCCGCCGAACTGGAACCGAAGCCCTCGACCGTCACCTACGAGCGCTTTCT
>DASWPX010000197.1:0-4358 GCA_036398395.1 Pseudolabrys sp.
TTGCCGAGAGCACCGAAATAGCGGGCGTGATTATGCCGTCGCCATAAAGCAACGACGCGCCCACAACGCCGAGCAATACAAGAACGGAAATTTTCTTCCCGTTGCCGCCGCGGTCACCTCTCACAAGAGATAGCAGCGCCAAAATGCCGCCTTCGCCTTCGTTGTCGGCCCGCAGCACCAGGACGACGTATTTCAGCGACACCATCAGCATCAGCGCCCAGAAGATCAGCGACACGATGCCCAGGACGTCGCTTGCGGCCGGCACCGGATGGCCGATGCCGGCGAGGGCAACCTGAAAGGCGTAGAGCGGGCTTGTCCCGATGTCGCCGTAGACCACGCCAAGCGCCGTCAGCGCGAGAAACCACGGGCTGCCGGCGTGATGGAGAGAATTGGGTGAGTCGGAGCGGCTTGCCGGTCGATCTGCTGCGGAAGTTGTGACGAGAGAGGCGCCAAGCGCTGCATTCGAGGGCATATCGTCCCCAACCACGTTGCAAAAGCCTAGTGCCACACGGCTTTTCGCATTCAATATTCACGCCATAACATATGTCGCCACCGAGATTTTATGAAATATTTATCTGGGTCAATTGCAGTCTTATCCCAGCGACTTCATTACCGCGTTCGCAATCGCAAGGGTGCCGTCCTTGCCGCCATATTCCATCGGCTTGATGCCCGACGCGTAAGCCGCGTCGACCGCGCGCTCGATGCGCAACGCGGCTTCGGCCGCCGGCGGATGCTCGTGCTTGTCGGCGAGCCAATCCAGCATCATCGCGGCCGATAGGATCATCGCGGTCGGATTGGCCTTGCCCTGGCCCATGATGTCGGGCGCGGTGCCGTGGCAGGGTTGGAACACCGCGTGCTTGTCGCCGACGTCGGCCGACGGCGCGATGCCGAGCCCGCCGATCAGCCCGGCGGCGAGGTCGGAGAGAATGTCGCCGAACATGTTCTCCATCACCATGACGTCGAAGTCCCACGGCTTCTTCACCATCATGGCGGCGCAGGCGTCGACATATAGCAGCTCGGTCTTCACGTCGGGGAATTTCGTCTTGCGCTCGGCGAAGATGTCGCGTTGCCAGTTGAAGGCCTTGAACACGTTCGCCTTGTCGACCAGCGTGAGCCTTCCGGGCCGGCCGCGCTTCTTGCGCCGCTCGGCGAGCTTGAGCGAGAAGTCGAACAGCCGCTCGGTGGTCTTGCGAGTCACCACCAAAGTTTCGCGCGCCTCATCATGCGTGGTGACGCCCTTGCCCATGGAAGCGAACAGGCCCTCGGTGGATTCGCGGATCAGCACGAAGTCGATGCCGTGTTCCTGCGCACCGACGATCGGCGAGGGCACGCCCGGCACCAGCCGCGCCGGACGCACGCCGGCGTAAAGGTCGAAGATGAAGCGCAGCTCGACCTGCGGCATGATCTCGGTGTTGTCGGGATAGCGGATGCTCGGCAGCCCGCAGGCGCCGAGCAGAATGGCGTTGGCCTCGTCGCACAGTTTGATTGTCGACTCCGGCATCGACTTGCCGGTGTCCTTGTATTCGTTGGCGCCGGCGGCGGCTTGCGTGAAACGGAAATTGAGACTCGGCGTTGTGGCTTCGATGCGGCGCAATATTTCCAATGTCGGCGCCATCACCTCAAGCCCGATGCCGTCGCCCGGCAGAACGGCGATATGGAATGCAGTGTTGGCGGGCATGATGCGTTTCCGGCGGAAGCGATGTGGTGTAATGAATACGTCCGCGCCGCTACGCGCAAGGGATGTCTCTTATGCCGAAATTCGCCGCCAATCTGGGATATCTTTTCACCGAGCGGCCGCTTTTGGAGCGCATCGACGCAGCGGCGGCATCCGGTTTCAAGGCGATCGAGTTGCAGTTTCCCTATGACGTGCCGGCATCGCAGGTAAAGGCCGCGATCGAGCGCAACAAGCTTACCGTGCTCGGCGTCAACACGCCGCCCGGCACTGGCGGCGGCGAATTCGGGCTGGCCGCGGTGCCGAACCGCGAAAAGGACTGGCAGGCGCTGTTCTCGCGCGCGCTCGACTACATCGCCGCGATCGGCGGCAGCGCCATTCACTGTCTTGCCGGTCACGTTACGCCCGAGCAGCGGCCCGCCGCCGAGCGCGTCTATATCGAGAACCTCAAAGCCGCCGCCGACGCCGCGAAAAACATCACGCTGCTGATCGAGCCGATCAATCCGCGCGACCGGCCGAATTATTTTCTCAATCACGTCGAGCACGCTGCCGACATCATCGCCAAGGCGGGCCGCGCCAACATCAAAATGCAGTTCGATTTCTATCACGTGCAGATCGTCGGCGGCGATCTCATCACCCGGCTGGAAAAATACTTCCCCGTCGTCGGCCATCTGCAATGCGCCGCGGTGCCGGTGCGCCACGAGCCGGACGAGGGCGAGATCAATTACCCGGCCGTGTTCGCGGCGGTCGACCGGCTGGGCTACCAAGGCTGGATCGGCTGCGAATATCGCCCGCGCGCCCGTACCGAGGCAGGCCTCGGCTGGGGCAAGCAATATGGGCTGATTGCCGCGCCTTAACCGGCGATTAACCATCAAACTTACTGAAAACCCACAAGTTTTCGCTTTTCCTGCGGTCCGGGCGTTGCTAAACAAGGGGCATGTGGGGAAGCCGCAATAAGACCGACGCCGAGACGCCTGAGCCGCCGAACACGCTCAAGCACGCCGTGCGCGAGGCGCGCATCGAGGCGGCCGAGCGTTCCGGCGTCGTCGTCGATCTGCGCGACGCCGAGCAGGCGCGGCTTGAACTGCTCAATGAAGCGCTGGACCCTTTGTTCAAGGAAATCCCGTCCGACGTCGACCTGTTCGACCGCGGCATCAGCCGGGGCGATACGCCGCGGCTGTGGATCGACGTCATCGCGCATATCGAGATGGGCCGCGACAAGCGGCAATACCGTTTCGTGCAGGACACCCGCTATGGCCGCGCGGTGCTGGCCGAGACGCACGATATCTCCGAGATGGTACAGTCGGTGACGCGCTACGTGGCGCGCCGGCTGGTTGAGCGCGACCGTGCGCTCGCAGACGATGCGCCCTTCGGCGAGGCCACTTCGCAGAAACTGAGGGAAGACGTCGAGCGCCGGGGCCGCCTCCGCGCGCTGCGTACCTTCATCTATGGCGTGGTCATTGGCGTCGCAGCGCTGTTCGCGCTGGCGCTGCTGTATAGGCCGCATCCGTAGTTCTTGCTATCGTCCCCGCGAAAGCGGGGACCCAGTATCCCCTGTCTTTCCGTATCGCGACCGCCGGGGCTACTGGATCCCGGGTCTCCCTCGCTACGCTCGGTCGCCCGGGATGACGGTGATGTGCCTCTGTTCCTTCACCACGCCATCCGCGCCAATGCCGCGCGAGATCATGTCGCAGCGCCATGCGCCAGGCTCGCCGTCAATGGCGTAGAGATTATAGGCAGCCGCATCCTTGTCGGTGCCGAAGGCAGCCGAAGCCGATGGCACGCCGACCGCCGGTACTTTGCTGCCGTCGGGGCCTTGCAGCCAGTTGAGCATGTGGAGATGGTCGTGGCCGTGCAGTACCAATTCGGCGCCGTGCTCGGCGACGACGTGCAGGAAGATGTTGGCGTCGAGCAATCGTTTGTGGCGCGCGGCCTTGCTCACCGGCGGATGATGGATCAGCACCACACGAAACAGGTTGTCGCGCTTGGCCTCCTCAAGCGTCAGCGCCAGCGCGGCAAGCTGCGGATGGCCGAGGAACCCGGTGGCGAAAAACGGCGGCGAAGGCACGCCCGTCGATAAGCCGATGATCGCGACCGGCCCACGCTTCCGCAAAAAGGGAAAGCCAGCGGTTTCGTCGTCCTCGCTCATGTAGGCGCGCCAGGCGCGGTCGGCCAAGAGCACGCTGTCGCCGACATAGGCGTCGTGGTTGCCGGGCACGAAGCTCACTTCATGCGGCGTGCCAAGGCTCTCCAGCCATTCGCGGCCATGCACGAACTCGTCCAGCAGCGCGATATTGACGATGTCGCCAGTGACAGCGATGTGGTCGGGCGCTTGGGTTTTCAAATCGGCGACGATTTTCGCCAGCACGCCGGAGTCGTGGATGAAGCGGCGCTTGCGTCGCCAGTGGATGTATCCTGTGATGCGCTTGCCGATCAATTCCGCGATACGCGGCTCGGGCAGCGGCGCCAGATGCGGATCGGAGAGGTGAGCGAGGGTGAACATCGCCACAAGGTCTATCACGAGCTCCCGATCAAAATCCCGGCGACGAAGACCAGCACGCCGCCGACCACCACCTGGAACGTCGCCCGCAGCAGCGGCGTATCCATGTAGTGGTGGCGAATCCAGGAAATGACCGCGAGTTCGACCGCGACCACAACGAACGACACCGCAGTCGCGACGTGAAAA
>DASWPX010000198.1:0-15693 GCA_036398395.1 Pseudolabrys sp.
TCGCGGAACGTGCCTTCTGCGATTGCGGCCTCAAGGTTGCGCGCGGTCGACGACACGATGCGCACGTCGACCGCGATCTTGGTGTTGCCGCCGACGCGCTGGAAGGTCTGCTCGACCAGGACGCGCAATATCTTGTTCTGCGTCTCGCGCGGCAGATCGGCGATGTCGTCGACGAACAACGTGCCGCCGTGCGCTTCTTCGAGCGCGCCGGCCTTGCGGCCGTCAGAGCCGTTGGCTTGATCGACGCCGAACAGTTCGATTTCCATGCGGTCGGGCGTGATGGCTGCGGCGTTGATCACGATGAAGGGGCCGCTGGCCCGATCCGACAATTGATGCAGCGTGCGCGCGGCCAATTCCTTGCCGGCGCCGGAGGGGCCGACGACGAGCACGCGGCTATTGGTCGGCGCCACGCGTTCGATGGCCTGGCGCAATTGTACGATGCCGGCGGAGCGGCCGACCAACGTCGACGGCAGCGGCGCCAGATGCTTGAGTTGCTTGACCTCCCGCTTGAGCCGCGAGGTCTCGAGCGCACGGTCGGCCACCAGCACCAGCCGGTCGGCCTTGAAAGGCTTCTCGATGAAGTCATAGGCGCCGTGCTTGATGGCGGCGACCGCGGTCTCGATATTGCCGTGACCGGAAATCATGACGATGGGAAGATCGGGATGCTCCTGCTTGATGACATCGAGCAATTGCAGGCCGTCGAGCTTGCTGCCCTGCAGCCAGATGTCGAGGAACACGAGGTTTGGGCGGCGCGAGACGATGGCCGCGAGCGCGTCGTCGCTGTTGCGGGCCGTGCGCGCGCTGTAGCCTTCGTCCTGGAGGATTCCGGCCACGAGATCGCGGATGTCGGCTTCGTCGTCGACGATCAGTATTTCAGCGGCCATGCTGTTGCTCGTTTTTCGTCATGATTATGCGACCTCGGCCGTCCCGGCCTTGCCGGCGGCCGGAAATTCAATGCGTACCCAGGCGCCGCGTTGTCCGGCGATCCGGTCGGCGGCGTCGCGCAGCATGATGATGCCGCCGTGGTCCTCCACGATGCGCCCGACGATGGCGAGGCCGAGCCCGGTACCCTTCTCGCGCGTGGTGACATAAGGTTCGAGCAGCCGGTTGCGGTTTTCCTTGGGCAGGCCGATGCCGTTGTCGACCACATCGATGACGACGTTGTCGCCTTCGCGCGCGGCAAAGACCCGGATCGAGCCCTTGCCGAGCTGGTCCGCCGGTACCGCCGATATCGCCTCGGCGGCGTTCTTGATGATGTTGGTGAGCGCCTGCGACAGCAGCCGCCGGTCGAAACGCGCCGGCATCGGGTCCTGCGCGATCTCAACATCGATGTCGATGTCGGCATTGCCGACGCGCAGCAGGAAAGCCGACTGCCGCACGGTATCGGCGACGTCGTCGGCGGCGATCACCGGCTTGGGCATCCGCGCAAAGCGCGAGAACTCGTCTACCATGCGCCGGATGTCGTCGACCTGGCGCACGATGGTGTCGGTGCATTGCGCAAACACGCCGTCTTCGTCGTTGATCAGCTTGCCATATTTGCGGCGCAGCCGCTCGGCCGACAATTGAATGGGCGTCAGCGGATTCTTGATTTCATGCGCGATGCGGCGCGCGACGTCGGCCCAGGCCGAGGTGCGTTGCGCCGCCACCAATTCCGTAATGTCGTCGAGCGTCACGACATAGCCGTGTTCGGATTCGGGCGACTGCTCGCTCGTGACCCGTACCGAGAGATTGCGCTCGCGGCCGGTGCGGCTGATGGTGACCTGGTCCTGCGTGCCGGCGCCCGATTGGGCGGCCAGCATGATGTCGGCGAGTTCGGGGAACACCTCGACCAAAGGCTTGCCGAGCGCTTCGGCTTCGGTTCGATCGATCAGCTTTTCCGCCGAGCGGTTGAGGATGCTGACGCAGCCGTTGCCGTCGACGCCGATGACGCCGGCGCTGGCACCCGCGAGCACCGCCTCGGTGAAGCGGCGGCGGCTGTCGATCAGGTCGCGGGCGCGCATGATGTCGTCGCGCTGGGTGCGCAGTTCCTGCGTCATGCGGTTGAAGGTTTCGCCAAGCTGTCCGAGATCGCCCTCCGACGGGCGCACCGGCACGCGCACGTAAAGATTACCGGTCGATACCAGATTGGCGGCGCCGATCAGCCGCCGGATCGGCGCGACCAGGCGGTTGGCGAAATTTAGCCCGATCCAGACGGCGGACAACAGCACGATCAACGCGATGACGGTGTACATCAGCGCAAAGGCCACCTGCACGCCGGTACGGCGCTGCTCGATCGCGCTGTATTCGGTCACGCTGTCGCGCGTCGCCTGAAGCTGCGGCACCACGCGCGGATCGAGCAGCCGCGTCACATAAAGATAGTAGTCGTCGTATTTCTCCAGCTTGAGCACCGCCGCCACGTAATCGGTATCCGGTAGAAGGACGATCTGGGGGTCCTTCTCGCTGATGCGCGGCAAGGCATCGCGCGGCGGCAGAGCGAAGGTCTGGCCGGTCGGCAGATCGGCGCGCGCGATCACGTTCAGATTCTGGTCGAGCACCATCGCCGCGGCGAGGCCGCGCACCGAGGCCTGGAAGGTGAGAAACTGCCGCAGCTGCTCGTGGTCCTGATCGAAGGCCGGTTTGGCGCGGGAAATTTCGAACGCCATCAACAGAATGTCGGACCGCACGATCTGGGCGTGGTCGCGCAAATAGGCTTCGGCCACGACCAGCGAATTCTCGATGGCCGCACGCGTGCGCGTCGAGAACAGACGGTCGAGGCCGCGGTCGAGGGTCACGCTGGCGACGATGGCGACCAGGATCGCTGGCGCGGCGGCGATGATCGAGAACAGGCCGACGATGCGGATGTGCAGACGCGCGGCCGCGCGGCCCGAGCGCCTCGCCTGCACCACCTGCCAGACTTCGCGCAGGATGACGCCGAGCAGCAGCAGAACGGTCGCCGCGTTCGCCAGCAGCAGCGAGACCACGACGTAATGGGTCGGCAAGATCGGGGTCAGGTCGGCCAGGACGACGAAGGTGACGAAGGCCGACAGCAGGGCCAGCCCGACCGCCAACGGCCCGAGCAGCCGCATCTCTCCGCGCTTGGCAGAGGTCGGGGCAAGCGCGGCTTCGGCGGTGTCTACGCTCATCGAGCCCTGATGACCTTTGGCGGCTGCAATACACGGATACCCGTGCGCGTGGCCAAAAGAGGGTTACGCCCTCCCGGCACTGATGCTTTTATACAACAATGTTGCCGAATTGCGACAATTCCGCGGCTTAAGATTAATCAGCCGGCAGCTCAATTGCCGCTGCGGAAAACCTGAATATCGAGGTCCCGAATCTTCTTGCGGAGGGTGTTGCGGTTGACGCCCAGCAGGTCCGCGGCGCGGATCTGATTTCCGCGCGTGGCGGCAAGCGCCGCCGTCAGCAGGGGATATTCGATTTCGCGCAAGACCCGGTGATAGAGGCCGGCCGGCGGCAGGCCGTCCTCGAAACCGCTGAAATAGGCCGCCAGATGCCGCTCGACCGCGGCGCTGAGGGTTTCGTCGGGGCGCGGCTCCTCGCCGCCCACCGGCAAAGCCGGTTGCGCCAGTTCGGCATCGATCACCGCGGCGGTGATGGTCTCCTGCGGATAGAGCGCCGACAGGCGGCGGGCCAGGTTTTCCAGCTCGCGCACGTTGCCGGGCCAGCGATGGCGCTTGAGACGGTCTTGCGCTGCCGGATCGATCTGTTTCGGCGGCAGTCCCTCGCGCTGGGCCTGGTCGAAGAAATGACGGATGAGGTCCGGAATATCCTCGGTGCGCTCGCGCAGCGGCGGCAGGCGAAGCGGCACGACGTTGAGGCGGAAGAACAGATCTTCGCGGAACAGACCCTGCTGGATCAACAGGCGCAGATCCTTGTTGGTGGCGGCGATGATGCGCACGTCGCTCTTGATGGGCGTGCGGCCGCCGACCGTGGTGTATTCGCCCTGTTGCAGAACGCGCAACAGCCTCGTCTGCGCTTCCATCGGCATGTCGCCTATTTCGTCGAGGAACAGCGTGCCGCCTTCGGCCTGCTCGAAACGGCCGGACGAGCGCGTGTTGGCGCCGGTGAAGGCGCCCTTCTCGTGGCCAAACAATTCCGATTCGATGAGATCGCGCGGGATCGCGGCCATGTTGATCGCGACAAAAGTGCCGGCGCGGCGCTTGCCGTAATCGTGCAAGGCCTTCGCCACCAGTTCCTTGCCGGTGCCGGATTCGCCCGAGATCATCACGGTCAGATCGGTCTGCATCAGCCGCGCCAGCACGCGGTAGATTTCCTGCATCGCGGGCGAGCGGCCGACCAAGGGGATTGAATCGAAGTCCTCGGTCTTGGCCGCGGCCGGCCGTTTTTCTTTCGGCTCGGACAGCGCGCGTCCGACGATCGCAATCAATTCCTTGAGGTCGAAGGGCTTGGGCAGATATTCGTAGGCGCCGCGTTCCGAGGCGCGGATCGCGGTCATGAAGGTGTTCTGCGCGCTCATCACGATAATCGGCAGATCGGGACGCGCCTTGCGGATGCGCGGGATCAGGTCGAAGGCGTTCTCATCGGGCATGACGACGTCGGTGATGACCAGATCGCCGTCGCCCTGGCTGATCCAGCGCCACAGCGTCGCGGCGTTGCCGGTCGAGCGCACTTCGTAGCCGGCGCGCGACAAAGCCTGATTGAGCACCGTACGGATCGCGGCGTCGTCGTCGGCTACTAAGATGCTTCCCGTTGGCATGGTCTATCTCACGGGCCTTGAATTCGCGGTGCGTCGTCAGTTGCACCGTCGTCGCCGCTATAAATGGGCATCAGCACGCGGAAGATGGTCCGCCGCGGTTGCGATTCACATTCGATGATGCCGCCGTGGTCGCCGACGATCTTGGCGACCAGCGCGAGCCCCAGCCCGCTGCCGGATTGCTTGGTGGTGACGAAGGGATCGAACAGATGCGGCATCAGGTCTTCCGGCACGCCCGGGCCGTTGTCCTTGACGCAGAATTCGAGCGGCAGCGCGACGCGCGTCTTGATGCCCGGCACCGACAGCCGTACGCCGGGGCGGAACGCGGTGGTGAGCACGATCTCGCCGTCGATGGCCGTTTCGCCGATCGCTTCGGCGGCGTTCTTCACCAGATTGAGGAACACCTGAATGAGCTGGTCGCGATTGGCCAAAACCGGCGGCAGCGAAGGGTCGTATTCCTCGACGAATTTGATGTGCCGGCCGAAACCCGATTGCGCCAAGCGCTTCACGTGGTCGAGCACGACGTGGATGTTGACCGGCTCGCGTTCGACCGGCCGTTCGTCGGCGAACACTTCCATGCGGTCGACCAGCTTCACGATGCGGTCGGTTTCGTCGCAAATCAATTTGGTGAGCGAGCGGTCGTCGTCGCCGGCGGATTGCTCGAGCAACTGCGCCGCGCCGCGAATGCCCGACAGCGGGTTCTTTATTTCATGCGCCAGCATCGCGGCCAGCGCGATGACCGAACGGGCGGCACCGCGATGGGTGAGCTGGCGGTCCATCTTGTCGGCGATGGTGCGTTCCTGCAGCATCACCACGACGTGTTCCGGATATTCCGGAAGTGCGGCGACATGCAGATCGACGAGACGCTCGCCGGGATTGCGCGGCGTCGCCAGATCGACCTTGTATTCGTTAACCGGCGCGCCGGTATTTCGTACCTGCTCGATCAGCGTGAGCACCGGCGAGCCGAACGGCACCAGGTCGCGCAGCATGTGCCGGCGCAACATCGGGATCGAAGCCTCGAAGAATTGCTCGGCGGCCACATTGGCGTCGGCGATCTTGCCGTCGGGCGACACCATGATGACGGGGTGCGGCAAGGCATGCAGCATCGCGTCGGCTGGCGAATTGACAAGGGCGGAAATGGCGTGGGCTCGACTCATGCGGCATCTTTCCAGGCAAAGGCGTCGTAGGCGTCGGCGAGCAGTTTGCGAGCTACCGCGGGCTCTTCCGCGGTCAGCACGCGGGCGCGGTGATTTTTGAGAATCTCGGGCGCTACGCCGGTGCTGGCGGCCGCGCTGTCGAGCGCCCAGCCGAGATGCTTGCGTGCATGACGGCGGCCGATGGCAAGGCCGTGATGCGTGAGCATCTCGTCATAAAGCGTGTCGATCAGGGAAAGCTGCTCGGCGAGTTGCGGCGCGCGCTCGCGCCGCCCGCCGGCAAGATAGCGGGCCAGTTGTCCGGGAAACCATGGACGGCCCTGCGCCGCGCGTCCGACCATCACCGCGTCGGCGCCGGACATGCTGAGCGCCTGCTCGGCGTCGTCGAACGAACGGATGTCGCCATTGACGACCACCGGGATCGTCACTGCCTGCTTGACGGCGCGCACCGCCGCCCAATCCGCGCTGCCGTCATAGAACTGACAACGGGTGCGGCCATGCACGGTGATCATTTGAACACCGGCCGCTTGCGCACGGCGCGCAAGTTCGGGCGCGTTGATGCTGGCGGCATCCCAGCCAAGCCGCATCTTGAGCGTAACCGGAATGGCCACGGCCGCGACCGTGGCCTCGATCAAACCCAGCGCGTGATCGAGATCGCGCATCAGCGCCGAGCCCGCGGCGCCGTTAGTGACCTGCTTGGACGGACAACCCATGTTTATGTCGATGATATGGGCGCCTTGCGCCTCGACGATGCGGGCACCTTCCGCCATCCAATGCGCCTCGCAGCCCGCCAACTGGACTACGCGGATACCGACGCCTCGCCCTTCGCTGCGGACGCGGGCCTCGCGCTGCCCTTGAGCAAGCGCGGCACAGGCCGTCATTTCGGAAACCACCAAGCCGGCACCAAGGCCCTCGGCAAGCCGGCGGAAGGGCGTATCCGTAATCCCCGACATAGGGGCCAGAAACACGCGGTTCGGCGCCGTCACAGTGCCTATTCGCAGAGGTGTGGTCGGAAATTGGGAGATATTGCCCCGCACGGGATGACTGCCTAGCATTTAGGCGGCCCCTTTCATTGCTTAGAGTTTAGCCATTTTGACATGGGGCGCAAGTGTTGCACTGCAATAAATTGTTCATGCTTAAGAACCGGGTGCGTAACCCAATGACGGGATCATGACATTGGCAAATATTCGATCCCGTCCGAAAACCGGCTCCCACTTTTCGGCATCATGCGATAAGCCACTTACAAATTCGGGAGCATCGAGAACATGTCAGACGTTGCTGTGGTGGTGGTGGCGGCGGGCCGGGGAACGCGGGCCAGCAGCGATTTGCCCAAACAATTCCGGCAGATCGGAGGCGAAACCATGCTGCGGCGGACGCTGTCCATGTTTGTGGAGCACGCCGAGGTCGCTCTCGTCCAGCCGGTTATCCACCGCGACGACTTGGAGCTTTATCAATCCTCGGCGGCCGGCATCGATGTCTTGTTGCCGCATTCCTTCGGCGGCGCCACAAGGCAGGCTTCGGTCCGCGCCGGGCTGGAGGCCCTCGCCGACCGCAAGCCGGACATCGTGCTTATCCATGACGCCGCGCGGCCCTTCGCCAGCGCCGATCTGGTGTCGCGCGCGATCCAGGCCGCGGCGCAAAGCGGCGCGGCCATCCCCGCCATGCCCGTGACCGACACCGTCAAGACCGTCGACGTCCAGGGCCACGTCGACCAGACGCTCGACCGTGGCGCGATGCGGCTGGTGCAGACGCCGCAAGCGTTCAAATTCGATCGGCTCCTGGCGGCGCATCGCAGCGCGCAAGCGGCCGGCCGCGAGGATTTCACCGACGACGCCGCGCTCGCCGAATGGGCCGGCATGAAAGTGGCGGTGTTTGCCGGCGAAGCCAGCAACATCAAGATCACCAATCCGGAGGATTTCGTGCGCGCCGAGGCGATGCAATTCGCTGCTTTGGGCGACGTGCGCACCGGCACCGGCATCGACGTGCACGCTTTCGGTCCCGGCGATCACGTCACTATCGGCGGCATCCGTATTGCGCACGACAAAGCGCTCACCGGCCATTCCGACGCCGATGTCGGCCTGCATGCGCTGGTCGATGCCATTCTCGGCGCGCTCGCCGACGGCGACATCGGGTCGCATTTTCCGCCGAGCGATGCGAAATGGAAGGGTGCCGCGTCCGACCAGTTTCTCACTTTCGCGGTCGAGCGCGTGACGGCGCGCGGCGGCCGCATCGCGCATCTCGATCTCACGATAGTTTGTGAAATGCCCAAGATCGGCCCGCACCGCGACGCCATGCGCGCGCAGATCGCACAACTCGCCGGCATTCCCATCGGGCGCGTCGCGGTGAAGGCGACCACCAGCGAGCAGCTTGGCTTCACGGGCCGCCGCGAAGGCATCGCGGCCTATGCCACGGCGACGTTGCGGCTGCCTTACTGAGCGGGAGGCTTCGATGTTGGATGACGATATCGTCGAGGCAGCCAAGCGTTTGATGGAAATCTGCAAACGCAAGAACCTCCTGGTCGCCACGGCGGAATCCTGTACCGCCGGGCTGATCGCGGGCACGCTGACGGAAATTCCCGGAACCTCGAGCGTTCTCGACCGCGGCTACGTCACTTATTCGAACGAGGCCAAGCACGAAATGCTCGGCGTCGGAAACGATATCCTCAAACGATATGGCGCGGTTAGTCGCGAGACCGCGGAAGCCATGGCGCGCGGCGTGATGGGTCATTCGCGTGTCCATCTTGCGGTATCGGTAACCGGTATTGCCGGACCGGACGGCGGCTCGGCGGAAAAGCCGGTCGGCCTGGTGCATTTTGCCGTCGCCTCGCGCTCGGGCAAACTCGTCCATGCGGAGAAGCGTTACGGTAATATCGGCCGCTCACCGGTGCGCAAAGAATCCGTCCTGCAAGCCTTCAAGATGCTGCACGATCTGGCTGAAGGCGAAGCCACCCATCCGCCAAGGCAGAGCGTATAACTGCACAACGTCAGCCATTGATGCCCTGCACGGGATTGAAGATCGCTTCGCGCATCAAGTCGCTGGCGCTCTTGCCGCGGTAATGCGCCGCGGCTTTCGCGATATCGGTCAGCATGGCGCGCGCCGGACGGCCCTCGCCTTCTTCCTTGGCGACGAAAGCATCGCCGACCGATTGCGTGGCTTCGACCACGCGCGCGAAATCCGCCGCGCTGAATTCGATGAATTGCATACCGCCGTCCCGAAAGCGCTCGCGGGCGCGTGCGCCGGCGACGCGATAGAACACTTGCGTCTCGGCCTGCGCCTCGGCGCGCAGCCAGGCGTTCAGGATGACTTTCAAATCCGGAGGCAAGACGGTCCAGGCCGCCTTGCTCATGCCGAATTCCAAATTCTGTCGCACCAAGCCGAGCGCGGTGCGGAAACGTGCTACTTTGCCGATGCCGAAGACTTCCGCCGAACCGTCGGCAAGATGCATGGCATCGACGCGCCCTTGCGACAGCGCCGGATTCATTTCCAGCGACGACAGTGTCACGGCCGTAGCGCCGAGAGCGCGGATCACGTCGGCCTCGATGCCTTCGGTGGTGCCGATGCGCAGGCTCTTGAAATCGTGGCGCGTCCGGATCGGGGCCATGCTGAACAAGTGATAGGGCCCGGACGCCTTCATGCGCCCCATCAGAATGCCCTGGCGCTCGACGTCGGCGCGGAAATATTGCGCGCAGAGTTCTTCCGACACCTGCGTGGCAATTTCGGAATTGGCGAACAGACCCGGCAATTGCAGGCCTTGCGCCAACCTGTAAGCGGACGCATCCCAACCGGAATAGATCGGCGCCAGATGCGAGCGGCCATCCTTGAGCGCGCCAACGCCGTCGCGGTCGCGGTGCACGCTGGCGCCCCAGTGGTCCTCAACCGTCAGTTTGCCGCGCGACATCGCTTCGAGCACGCGAAAGGCCGGCTTGAATACATCGACGACCGCGGTGGCCGTTGCTGGCGGATGGCCGGTGACGATCAGCTTGAACGGCGCGCCGTCGTAGCCGATCGGATAAACGACTTGATCGACGAATTCTCCATCCAGCCATGCCTGCGCGACGCTGGCCTGCTCGCGCGCCTCCTGCCAGCTCGGTTCGCGCTCCGGCTCGATCATCAATTCGCGCCGATGCCGAGTTTCTTGACCAAAGGCCCGGAACGTTTGGCTTCCGCCATGAGCGACGCCTGCAATTCGGCACCGCTGGAGAAATGCGCTTCGAGGCCGGCGGCTTTCAGCCGCTTGATCACATCCGGATCCTTCAGGGAGACGGTGAATTCCCGATGGAGATATTCCACGATGGCCGGCGGCGTATTCTTGGGTGCAAACAAGGCCAGCGTCGGCATGTATTCGTAGCCTTTGACGCCGGCTTCATCGACCGTCGGCACATTGGGCAACGCCCTGGTGCGCTCGCGATCGCCGACCGCCAGCGCGCGCACGGTCTTGGCCTGAATGAAAGGCAGCGCAACCGACGTGGCAATCCAGAAGGCGTTGACCTCGCCGGTCGAGATCGCCTGCGTCGCCGCGGCGCCCCCGCGATAAGGCACATGCACGATGTCGATGCCGGCGTCGGCCTTGAGCTGCTCCATGGCGACATGCTGCGGGCTGCCGACGCCGACGGAGGCGTAATTCAGTTTGCCCGGCTCCTTCTTGGCCAGGGCGATAAACTCGCCGAGCGAATTGACCGGCAGCGCGGTGTTGACGATCAGCACGCTGGGAAAGCGCGCCAGTAAAGTGATCGGCACCAGATCGACAAAGGGATCGAAACCCAGATTGAGCCCGGTGAAGGGCAGGATCGAGTGGATGCCGTCGTTGAAGGCGCCGAGCATATAGCCGTCGGGCTCGGCGCGCGCGAGCTTGGAGGCGCCCAGCCCGCCGCCGGCGCCGATGATGTTCTCGATGATCATGGTCTTGCCGGTGCGCGCCGCGAAATTCTGCGCCACCACGCGCGCCACCAGGTCGGACGCGGTGCCGGCCTGCAGCGGCACGATCAGCGTGATCGGGCGGCTGGGATAATCCGATTGCGCGGAGGCAGATGAAATGCCCGCAAGCAAAGCGGCGCCGAACGCCAAAACGATACGACGATTAACCGGCCGCATGGTGTGCCTCCCGAATTATTTCTCGTTTTTTTGCCCGTCTTGGCGCGGACTATTTTTGTAGCTTCTGCTTGTACCAGCTGAAATCCTGCCGCCCGGGCGCGAAGATGTCGAGATATTCGGCGTCTTCCAGTACTTCGCCGCCATGCGCGACGCCTGCGGGCATCACCATGACATCGCCAGCGGCAACGATGCGTGGCTCCTCGCCTTCGATTACCCAGCGCATTTTGCCCGCGAGCATGTGAGTGATCTGATCGAAATCATGCTTGTGCATGTTGATTGGACCTTTCGGCGCCTTGATCCGCGCCAGCATCGCGTTCGGCGCTTCGACGACGCGCCCCGTGATCAACGGATTGAGCGGCACCTCTTCCATCTCGGCCCAACGGTACATCGGCATCGGCTGCTCCCGCGCGGTGAGAAGGCAAATTACCGTATCATCCGATGCGATGCTTTCATGATGGCAAATTCGGGTCTAGGCGCTTTTACGCCCATAGACCGCGTCGGCGCGCTGCTCGAAAGCGGCGGCGAACCTGCGGAAGGCCGTGTCAAACATCGCGCCCATCAGCATGGCCAGCGTGCGGCTCTTGAATTCGTAGTCGATGAAGAACTCGACGTCGCAGCTTCCTTCGACCGCGGGATGAAAAGTCCAGCGGTTCTGCATGCGGCTGAACGGACCGTCGAGATATTCGACGACGATCTTCAAGCTCGGCCGGTCGAGCGTCACGCGGGTGGCGAATGTCTGCCGGATCATTTTGTAGGCGACCGTCATCTCCGATACCATGACGGCGATGCCGTCGCCCTTGGCGGCTCGGCCTTTGATCTTGATGGCGCTGCACAGCGGCACGAATAGCGGATATTTCTCCACGTCCGCGACCAGATCGAACATGTCGGAGGCGGTGTGGCGGACGCGGCGCTTCGTCGTGAACTGCGGCATCAGCTTATTTCTTTGCGCATGATCTTGTCCGAAAACCGGTTCCCACTTTTCGGGATCATGCGCCTTTTGCAAGCCGGGCCGCCTTGAGCCGCGCGAAGTCCTCGCCGGCATGATGCGAAGAACGCGTCAGCGGCGACGAGGCCACCATCAGGAAGCCTTTCGAGTAGGCGATGGTTTCCAGCGCCTTGAACTCGTCGGGTTCGGCGAAGCGCATGACCTCATGATGCTTGCGGGTCGGCTGCAGATATTGCCCGATCGTGAGGAAGTCGACATCGGCCGAGCGCAGGTCGTCCATCACCTGCAGGACTTCGTTGCGCTCCTCGCCGAGTCCCAGCATGATGCCGGACTTGGTGAACATCATCGGATCGATTTCCTTCACCCGCTGCAAAAGCCGCAGCGAATGGAAATAGCGCGCGCCCGGCCGCACGGTGAGATAAAGCGCCGGCACGGTTTCCAGATTATGGTTGAACACGTCGGGCTTGGCGGCGACCACGACTTCCAGGGCGCCGTCCTTGCGCAGGAAGTCGGGCGTGAGAATTTCGATCGTCGTCGTCGGGCACGCGGCGCGGATGGCGCGGATGGTGTCGGCGAAATGCTGCGCGCCGCCATCGGCGAGATCGTCGCGGTCCACCGATGTGACGACGATGTGATTGAGCCCGAGCTTGGCGGTGGCCTCGCCGACATGCGCGGGTTCCGAAGGATCGAGCGCGCCTGGCATGCCGGTCTTGACGTTGCAGAAGGCGCAGGCGCGCGTGCAGGTGTCGCCCATGATCATGAAGGTGGCGTGTTTCTTCTCCCAGCACTCGCCGATATTCGGGCAGCCGGCCTCCTCGCAGACGGTGTGCAGGCCATTCGAGCGCATGAGGGCTTGCGTGGCGAAATAGCCCGGCGATACCGGCGCCTTGACGCGGATCCAGTCGGGCTTCTTGGCAAACGCCGAATCCGGCCGATGCGCCTTTTCAGGGTGGCGCGGGCGCGGGTTGTTCACGAGGTCGAGGACGACTGCCATGCCTTTACTTACGGCTGGCCGTCATGCATCGCAAGCCACCCACCCTATGCGCTTCTGATTGCCCGCCAAATCAGCAGAAAGACGACGGCGCCGATAGTTGCGGTGATCAGATTACCCCAAAAATCCGGCATGACTTCCAGATGAAGTTTCTCGAACAGGAAGCCGCCGACAATGGCGCCGATCAGGCCGACCGCGAGGTTGCGAAACAGTCCGCCGCGGGTGCCCAGCAATTGCGTGGCGAGCCACCCCGCGATCAGGCCGATGAATATCCAGGCGATGACGCCCATGACTCAAACTTTACGCCGCTTTTGGCGGCGGCATGCGGTTGCTCGGTGACGAATTTGAAATCTTCAATTCGTCCTCGTTCATGTCGGCGCCGATGTCGCCGAACAGTGGCGTCGAGAGATAGCGTTCGCCGGTGTCGGGCATCATCGCAAGAATGGTCGAGCCGGGCGCGGCCGTCTTGGCAATTTCGAGCGCGCCGGCCAAGGTGGCGCCAGCGGTGATGCCAACGAAAATGCCTTCCTGCTGCGCCAGCGCCTTCGAGCATTTCATGGCGTCGGCATTCGCGACGGTGACGATCTGGCTGATGACGTTCATGTCGACGGCGTCACCCGTGATCTTCGGAATGAAGTCGGGCGACCAGCCTTGCATCGGATGCGGCTTGAATGCCGGATTGGGCTTGGACGGCGAGCCGTCGGGGTTGCGCTCCTGGGGCGTATGAGTCGAGAGCATCGGCGCCTCGGCCGGCTCGCAGACGACGATCTTGGTATCGGGCCGTTCCTGGGCGAGCACGCGGGCGACGCCCTTGAGCGTCCCGCCGGTGCCAAAGCCGGTCACCCAGTAGTCGAGCTTCTCGCCCTTGAAGTCTTCGATGATCTCACGCGCGGTGGTTCGCGAGTGCATGTCGGGATTGGCTTCGTTCTCGAACTGGCGCGTCAGGAACCAGCCATGGGTCTTGGCGAGTTCGGCCGCCTTGTTGACCATGCCGAAGCCGCGTTCGGCCGCGGGCGTGAGAACGACCTTGGCGCCGAGGAAGCGCATCAGCTTCCGCCGCTCGACGCTGAAGGTTTCCGCCATGGTGACGACCAGCGGATAGCCCTTCTGCGCGCAAACCATGGCAAGACCGATGCCGGTGTTGCCGGAGGTGGCCTCGACCACGGTCTGACCCGGCTTGAGCGCGCCGGATTTTTCCGCCGCCTCGATGATGCCGAGCGCCAGACGGTCCTTGACCGAGCCGAGCGGATTGAAGGCCTCGATCTTGACGAACAGATTGATGCCCTTCGGGCCTAATTTGTTGATGCGCACAATGGGCGTATTGCCGACGGTGCCAAGAATGTTGTCGAATTTGGCCATCGCACGAACCTCCCTATTCAGTTGCGCATGATCTTATCCGAAAACCGGTTCCCACTTTTTGGGATCATGCGCGCTACATATTCAACACGCGCCCATAAGCATCCAGCACCGCTTCCTTCATCATTTCCGACAAAGTCGGATGCGGGAACACGGTGTGCATCAATTCTTCTTCCGTGGTTTCCAGATTCATCGCCACGACATAGCCCTGGATCAACTCGGTGACCTCGGCGCCGACCATGTGCGCGCCGAGCAATTGTCCGGTCTTCTTGTCGAAGATCACTTTCACCAGGCCCTGATCTTCACCGAGCGCAATGGCCTTGCCGTTGCCGACGAAGGGAAAGCGGCCGACGCGGATGTCGAGCTTCTTGTCCTTGGCCGCCTGCTCGGTGAGGCCGACCGAAGCAATCTGCGGCGTACAATAAGTGCAGCCGGGGATCATCAGCCTGTTCATGGCGTGCGGATGCAGGCCCTTGATGGCCTCGATGCAGACCACGCCCTCATGCTCGGCCTTGTGCGCCAGCATCGGCGGGCCGGAGACATCGCCGATGGCGTAGATGCCCGGCACGTTGGTCTTGTTGAAGGCATCGACCACGATGCAGCCGCGCTCGGTTTTGACACCGAGCTTCTCCAGACCGAGGTTTTCGATGTTGCCGACGACGCCGACGGCGGAGATGACTCGGTCGGCGGTGATCGTCTGCGTCTTGTCGTCCTGCTCTATGGTGGCGGTGACGCTGTCGGCCTTCTTGTCGAGCTTGGTGACCTTGGCGCCGGTGAGAATCTTGATGCCCTGCTTCTCGAAACTCTTGCGCGCGAAGGCTTGGATTTCCTGATCCTCGACGGGCAGGATTTGCGACAGCACTTCGACGACGGTCACTTCGGCGCCCAGCGTCCGGTAGAACGACGCGAACTCGATGCCGATGGCGCCGGAGCCGACCACCAGCAGCGATTTCGGAATTGCCGGCGGCACCATCGCTTCGAAATAGGTCCAGACCAGCTTCTTGTCGGGCTCGAGGCCGGGAAGCACGCGCGGCCTGGCACCGGTGGCGATGATGATGTGCTTGGCTTGATAGGCGCCGGGCGGCAGCGCGCCTTTCGGCGCTTCGCTCTTGGATGCCTTGACAGTGACCTTGCCGGGCGCGTCGATGAAAGCTTCGCCCCAGATGACCGACACCTTGTTCTTCTTCATCAGGAAACCGACGCCGTCATTGAGGCGCTTGGATACGCCGCGCGAACGTTTGACGACTTCGGCAGCGTCGTAGCCGACATTGTCGGCTTTGAGCCCGTAGTCCTTCGCGTGTTGCATGTAGTGATAAATTTCAGCCGAACGCAGCAGCGCCTTGGTCGGGATGCAGACCCAGTTGAGGCAGATGCCACCGAGGTAATCGCGTTCGACAATTGCGACCTTGAAGCCCAACTGGGCGGCACGGATGGCGGTGACGTA
>DASWPX010000199.1:0-2442 GCA_036398395.1 Pseudolabrys sp.
TGGTCAAGCCCGCGATCTTCGTCGATCTGCCGGACGTGCTGGTCAATCTGTCGAATGCCGGAAGCGGCGGCGCCGACCGGGCGCAATATCTCAAGGTCAAGATCGTTCTCGAATTGCCCGATCAGACCGTGGTGGCGCAAATCCAGCCGTTGATGCCGCGGGTGATGGACGCCTTCCAGACATACCTGCGCGAGTTGCGCGCGACCGACCTCGACGGCTCGGCCGGACTCTACCGGCTCAAGGAAGAGCTGACCCGGCGGGTGAACGCCGCGGTCGCGCCGAACCGCATCACCGCGGTATTGTTCAAGGAGATCGTCGTCCAATAGCGGCGTCGAAGACGTAGACAATGGCGCAGAATACACCGATCGATCAGGACGCATTGGCCGCCGAGTGGGGCGTGGCGCTGGAATCGGAAGCCGGCGCGCCGCCGCCGGTAGCCGCCGAGGCCGGCGCGAACAACGAAGCCGCCGCGCAATGGGCGGCGATGGCCGACGACGGCACCGGCTTCCAGACCGCCAAGGGCGGCGCCGAACGCATTCTCAATCAGGAGGAAATCGACAGTCTGCTCGGTTTCAGCCTGACCGACGTCACGCTCAACGACAATTCCGGCATCCGCGCCATCATCGACTCGGCGATGGTGTCCTACGAACGCCTGCCGATGCTGGAAATCGTCTTCGACCGCCTGGTGCGGCTGATGACGACCAGCTTGCGCAATTTCACGTCCGACAACGTCGAAGTCTCGCTCGACCGCATCACCTCGGTGCGGTTCGGCGACTATCTTAATTCCATCCCGCTGCCGGCGATCCTTGCCGTCTTCAAGGCGGAGGAGTGGGACAATTTCGGCCTCGCCACCGTCAACTCCAGCCTGATCTATTCGATCATCGACGTGCTGCTCGGCGGCCGCCGCGGCCAGAGCACGGTGCGCGTCGAGGGCCGGCCCTACACCACGATCGAGACCAACCTGGTTAAGCGCATGATCGAGGTGATCCTGGCGGACGCCGAACTCGCCTTCAAGCCGCTGTCGCCGGTCAAGTTCAACATCGACCGGCTGGAAACCAATCCGCGCTTTGCCGCCATCTCGCGGCCGGCCAACGCCGCCATCCTGGTGCGCCTGCGCATCGACATGGAAGACCGCGGCGGCAATATCGAACTGCTGCTGCCTTATGCGACCATCGAACCGATCCGCGCCACGCTGCTGCAGATGTTCATGGGCGAGAAATTCGGCCGCGACCCGATCTGGGAAGGCCATCTCGCCACCGAAATCGGCCAGGCGCAAATCGGCGTCGACGCCGTGCTCTACGAGCAGCGCTTGCCGTTGCGCCGCATGATGAGCCTGAAGGTCGGCGACACGCTGATGCTCGAACTGAAGCCGGAGGCGCTGGTGACCGTGCGCTGCGGCGACGTTACGCTGACCGAAGGCCGCATGGGCAAGGTCGGCGACCGCGTCGCGGTGCGGGTGGCCAAGGCCTTGCGCCGGCCGCGCACCACTTTCGCCATGTTCGAAAAGGCGGACGAGCCGACAAACCGGATGGAGGTCCCGTGAGCTATCATTACGGTTTTCTGGTCGAGACCATGGTCTCTGTGCTGCTGCTGCTCACCATTCTTTATTGCGTCCGGCTCAACAGTCAGCTCCGCCTGCTCAAGGCCGACGAGCAATCGCTGCGCGCCACCATTTCCGAACTGATCACCGCCACCGAAATCGCCGAACGCGCCATCGGCGGCCTGAAAGCGACCATGCGCGAGGGCGAACAGACCTTGAGCGCGCGGCTCGAACGCACCGAACAGGTGTCCGCCGACATCGAGCGCCAGCTCAAGGCGGGCGAGGACCTGCTCGGCAAGCTCGCGCGCATTGCCGGCGCTGGAAAGCCGGCTCATGAAACGGCCGCGGTTCCCGACGCCAAGTCGGTCGCGGCGGCGGCGCAGGCTTTTGCCGAGCGCACGCGTGCGCGTATGGGCGGGCAGTCAGGCAACATTGCGGGCGGCATCGCGGCATGATCCGTTTTGCGCGCGATTTCCGGCTGATCCCGATCGTGCTCCTGGCGACGATCAGCCTCTTCGCGCTCAAGGTGTCGGGCCTGGTGTTCGACGGCGGCTATACGCTGGCCGAGCGGCTGCAAGGCCGCAACAAGACCGACATGCAGATCACGACGGCCGAGAGCGTGCCGGATTATCCGAAGATCGTGGTGGCCGACACGGCGGGCAATACCGATGTGGCGGAAACGCCGCCCGCCGCGCCGCAGCCCTGGGCCAAGGAAATGTTCAATTACGGCGACGCGCTGAAAGGCGACGTCACCGGTTCGGTCGGCGAGGACGACAAGCCGAAGGGCGAGCCGCTCAAGACCAGCCAGAAGGCGCCGGATCCGCCCAAGCTCGCGGTCGCCGGCGACGTCTATCCGCTCGAGGCCGGCAAAGTGAATTCACCGGGCGAGCGCGCCGTGCTCG